>JACQAA010000048.1 GCA_016195185.1 Pseudomonadota bacterium
CCGTGACTTTTGCGCCTAGTCGTTGCCAGACAGACCCCATTTCCAGGCCAATGACGCCGCCACCGATCACGGCCAGGCTGTCGGGTACTTTTGGCAGGCTCAGAGCTCCGGTTGATGTCACAATCTGCTTTTCATCGACCGTGATGCCCGGTAGCGGGGTCGATTCCGAGCCGGTGGCGATCACGATATTTTTGGCCTGGATAATTTTACCGGCGACTTCAACTACGTGCAAATCAGGATTTGCCTTTAATGTTTCAGAGTTTGCACTTTTCACATCTAAGATTTCATTAAATCCACTTGCTTTTTTGATCGTGCCGAGCCCGACAAGATGTGTCACGTTATTCTTTTTGAAAAGGAAAGAGATACCTTGTGTATTGGCGCTGACAACCTTGTCCTTATGCGCCATCATTTTTTTGAGATCAACCTTTGGCGTGCCGACATCTATACCGAGTTCGGCATATTGATGGGCAGCGTGTTCATATTTTTCAGAGACACTCAGCAGGGCTTTTGATGGGATACAGCCGACATTAAGGCAGGTGCCGCCCAGCGTGCTGTCTTTCTCGATGCAGGCGACCTTGAGCCTCAGCTGTGCCGCTCGTATTGCACAGACATAGCCGCCGGGGCCGGAGCCAATCACCACTACGTCATACGTTTCGGACATTTTTATACCCTCGCCTCTGGACTTTAACTGAATGACCTTAAGATTTCGAGTCATTCGCTGTCGCCATAGTTATAGAAACATGACAAAAATTATGGACATAATAATCAAGCTTTAGTATCCTGCTGCTTCGCATGAGATTGGGGAAGAGACGATATGATCAGTCTGATTGATGCTGTCAAAGAGGGCGATGTGGAAACCGTCAGGGCTTTGCTGCAGCAGGGCGCTAATGTCGATGAAAGGGATCGTGAGGGACATACCTCCCTCCAGTTTGCGGCCATGAAAAATCGTGTCGAGATCGCACGCATGTTGCTTGACCATGGAGCGGATCTTCACGCAGAAAGTATCTATGGATATGATGCACTGCATTACGCTGTGCAGGACAAGCATAGTTTCATAGAACAGATGTTGCGTGAGGCATTAAGACAAGAGAGTATCAGGATGCAATTCAGCGAAGCATGGGTTGCGATGGATTCACACCAGATTGCACATGTCGGGACCTATCCGGCTCTCGGGCAAAAACTGACGACCGTTTTTAACTTTGAAAGCCGTGAGTCCCTTATTATCGTGGACGATCTGAAAACAAATGCCAAGGCCATTACCCCTGTTATGAGTTTTGATGAGATGCCCAAGGCGATGCTGGAAAAAGCGCTACAGGAGTTCACCCAAAGAGGTGGAGCTGCTGATAGGGATTTTGTCTTGCAGGGGGCCAGGCGCTTTATCCATCGGCCCAAGTAGGGATGGCATTTTTTTATCAGGACACGTAACGCAATATAATTATTACTTTTCAAGCACTTAAAAACCTCTACACAAACGCCTAAAAAAGTGTATTTTTTATGTCCTGCTGTCGAACATTGGGGGAGACCATGAAGAAATTACTGCTGTCACTTACGGCCATTGTTGCCTCGCTGTTGATCCATGCACCTGCCTTTGCTGCTGTGCAGGAAGGCATTGCAGCAGTTGTCAACGATTCAGTGATTACAGTGACTGACATTAAAGAACGGGCAGATTTGTACATGTCCGCTAATGTCCAATCGACCACACCGGCCCAGCGGAAAGAGGTTGAGCGGCAGGTCTTGAGCCGGCTGATCGATGAAGCGCTGCAACTGCAGGAAGCGCAGAAACTTGGTATTAATGTCAGCGATGCCGACATTGCAGCCGGACTGGCCGATATTGCAAAACAAAATAACTCTTCCCCGGAAGAATTCAAGAAACGCCTTGAGCAAAAAGGAGCGTCGATCCGCTCTCTGTCGAATCAGGTCAAGGCGAACATAGCCTGGGTACAGGTGGTTCGGCGGAAATTGCGCCCGCAGGTCGATGTCAGTGAGAGTGAAATTGATCTTGCTTTGAATCAAATCGCCAGCGGCAAAGGTAAGGCGCAGTATCATGTCGCTGAGATATTTTTAAAGGCGCCTGATCCGGCGAAAGAATCTGACACGCAAGACGAGGTGGGGAAGATGGTCAGGCAGATCAATGATGGTGCGTCGTTCTCCAGTATTGCCCATGAGTTTTCGCAGGCGCCTGGTGCAACCAATGGCGGTGATCTCGGTTGGGTACAGGAAGGGCAGCTTGACCCAGAGCTTGATAAAGCATTGAGTGCAATGCACCCGGGAGAAGTGAGCGCGCCGATTCGTTCTGCAACAGGATATCATATTCTATTTCTAAAAGAGCTTCGTCAGAGTAGTGCACATGAGTCAACCATGGTGCCCACCGCTGACAAGGGCCCGATCATCTCTATGAAGCAGATCTTCATTCCTATCACTAACAAGGAATCAAAGCCTGCTGTGGCGGCCAAGATAGCGCGCGGCAGCTCTTTAAAAAAGGAGCTGACCTCCTGTGACGCAATGACGGAGAAGATGAAGAGTTTCCCGTCATCGGATACTGGCGATCTCGGCAAGGGGTTGCAAAATGGGCTGCCTCAGGAAGTGCGTGCTGTGGTTGAGAATTTAAAAATCGGAGAGCTATCTGACCCCATTCGCACACCGACGGGGGTAGCTCTGCTCATGGTGTGTTCGCGCGAAGGGGCGCCGCCAGCGCTCGCTGAGGAAGGTGATGCGTCAACATTGGAGTCGGCTGCGACTAAAGATGAGGCGGCGCGTGAGCAAGTGGCCAATAAGTTGGGCATGAAACGCCTCGACCAGATGGCATCCCATTATCTGAATGATCTGCGTGCGACGGCGTTCATTGACAAGCGACTCTGACCAGCTGCCGTCGTTGCGTGACGTCATTGACCGTTATGGTCTGATGGCGAAGAAATCTCTGGGACAAAATTTTCTTCTGGATCTGAATTTAACTGCAAAGATTGCCCGTGCCGCCGGCGACCTGGCGGGCAAGAACGTCATTGAAATTGGCCCCGGTCCTGGGGGATTGACTCGGGCTCTGCTGGATGCGCCTGCTGGCCATGTTTATACGGTGGAGCGGGATGATCGTTGCATTCAGGCGTTGCAAGAGCTGGTGCAGGCCTACCCGGAGCGTTTGTCTATAGCAGCAGCAGATGCCTTGAAGGTCGATGTAGAAAAATTGTGCCCGGTTCCACGGGTGATCGTGGCAAACCTGCCCTACAATATTGCTACGCCTTTGTTGGTCGGTTGGTTAAGAAATATTACTTCCTTTGAAGGGCTGACTTTGATGTTCCAGCGCGAAGTGGCCCAGCGTATTACGGCATTGCCACGCAGTAAGGAATACGGGCGACTCTCTGTTATCGCGCAGTGGTTGACCATCGTTGAGAGAAAATTTGATATACCGCCCTCAGCCTTCACGCCGCAACCGAAAGTGACATCGACGGTCGTGCATTTTGTACCACGGCGGGATAGGAGAGATAATGTTTCCTTTTCTGTGATGGAAAAAGTAACGGCTGCCGCTTTTGGTCAGCGCCGCAAAATGCTGCGTCAGAGCTTGAAAACA
>JACQAA010000049.1 GCA_016195185.1 Pseudomonadota bacterium
CGTCATTGACCCGATGCTAGCCACCGGTCATTCGGCTGCTGCGGCCGTTGACCGCGTTAAAAAAGCCGGGGCAACGGATATTAAATTCCTCTGCCTGATTGCCGCGCCAGTCGGCTTAAAAACGTTCTATGCCGCGCACCCAGACGTGCAGGTCTATACTGCGGCGATTGACCGCGAACTGAATGATCATGGCTATATCCTGCCGGGGATTGGCGACGCCGGTGACCGGATTTTCGGGACAAAGTAGAGAGTATTTCGGTCGCAGGTCTGTTTCTAGGCTGTCTGCGTATTAGCCTGTCTGCCAGACCATACGGCAAACACGATATATGCGAGAAAAATGAGCAGCGGAGCCACGCCCCTGATTTCTTCTCCTCCGACAAGCAGTGGGAGCAGCATGATCAGGTTTGATGGAATCCTGGCCGCTGAGGCGAGATGCATGGATGAATCAAATTTGAGCCCTGCTCTTGCAATGGCGCCGAGAATTTTTACTATGATTGCCGCAAAAAATGTAGCGATGAAGTTATATAGCAACAGTCCAATCAGGGTGGTGACAAAGAAAAATGTCAAGAACACGGGCATCCCCCACTTCTTGATCTGTTCACCCAATACGAGCCAGTTATCATGTGTCACGGTGAAGGGGCGCATGTCTTTCAGGTCGTTGATACGTACCTCATGTTTTGTCTCATCGTAGATAATTAATGTATTCGCCGTCACCAATACTACAATCTTGTCATGAGCCATTTTCTGCGTGAGTTCATTGACGTCCGTAACGGAGTAATCGGGGTCAAATACGATGATGTGGTGCTGGTTGTCAGGGAATTTAAGCTGATAGGGAACAGGTTTGTCAATCGACAGCCGGCCGTCTTTGGAGGTAATGGTGGGTAGATCTTTCGCGATCATCGGCACTTGTTGAACGAAGCCTTGTAATTGTGGGTATATCCGCTGCATTGGAAACAAAAACAGAGCCAGCTGGATAACAGTCAGCACGACAATGAATTCCACCCCAATACCCTGGCCATTGCGGGCGAGGTCGGCGTAGAATTGGCGGGAATAGAAACTGGAGAGAGCTCCTTTAAGAATCTTTTGCATGATTACCCTTCCCGTTTCTGCAGTTTCTCTCTGTTCAAATACTTCTCCCACAAATCGGGACGTCTTTCGTGGGTAATGCGCTCCGATTCAATTTTGCGCCAGGCCGCCACTTTGCCGTGGTGACCGGAGGCTAGCACTTCGGGAACGCCGCGCTCGATTCCATCTGGTCCAGACCAGACGGTAGGGCGTGTATAATGCGGGTATTCCAGCAGGCCGTTCTCAAAACTTTCCTCAGTGTGCGTCTCTGCATTGCCCAAAACCCCGGGGAGCAGTCGGATGCAGGCGTCGAGCAGGATCATCGCTGCCGGTTCACCGCCTGACAGCACATAGTCGCCGATACAGATTTCCTCAGCTTGATAGGCATCAAGCAGGCGCTGATCGACCCCTTCGTAACGTCCACATAGAATTGTCAGTTGCTTTTCTTGCGCCAACTCATATGCACGGGCCTGGGTGAAAGGTTTTCCGCGCGGCGTCATATAGATAAATCGCCCAAGGGGCTGATGAGCACGGAGCGCCCGGTCGAGAACATCCGGTTTCATCACCATTCCCGCACCGCCTCCGTACGGAGTGTCATCTACCGTCTTATGATTGTCCTCAGCATAATCACGGAGCTGGACAGTTTCCAACGACCAAAGGCCCTTTTCCAGTGCCTTGCCTGACAGGCTCATCCCTAGCATGCCCGGGAACATTTCCGGGAAAAGGGTTAGAATTTTGATGTGAAATGCTGAAATCATTGTTTTTCTTTCTGTCATCATTATAGGTCTGCCATTCTGGTAAAACCAGTTGTTTTTTCTGCCATTTCTGTTAAAAAAGAGCGTCATTGTCTTTGAAAAACAGAGGATATCATGCACGCATATCGTACCCATACCTGCAACCAGCTTCGTGCTGAGCATAAAGGCCAGACTGTGAAAATTTCTGGATGGGTGCATCGCAAGCGTGATCATGGCGGGCTGATGTTCTTGGATCTGCGCGATCACTACGGCCTGATGCAATGCGTGATCAATACTGATAATCCGCTTTTTTCGGCGCTGGAAAAAATTCGCCTCGAAAACGTCATCTCGGTGACGGGCGAAGTAGTGGCGCGCACGGCGGAGACTATCAACAAGCATCTGCCGACGGGTGAAGTGGAAGTGCGGGTCAAGGCCTTTGAATTATTGTCCGCGCCAGTCACCGATATGCTGCCGTTGCAAGTGAATTCTGATGAGCCGTACGGTGAGGAGGTGCGTTTGAAGTACCGCTTTCTCGATTTGCGCCGGGATGTTCTGCACCGTAATATTGTGCTCCGTTCCGATTTCGTTTCTTCCCTGCGGCGCCGCATGACCGAACAGGGCTTCCGCGAGTTTCAGACGCCTATTTTAACGGCATCGAGCCCCGAAGGTGCACGTGATTTTCTGGTGCCGTCGCGCCTTCATCCTGGAAAATTCTATGCTCTGCCGCAAGCGCCGCAGCAGTTCAAGCAACTTTTGATGATGTCTGGTTTTGACCGCTACTTCCAGATCGCGCCTTGCTTCCGTGATGAGGATGCGCGCGCTGATCGTACAGCGGGGGAATTTTATCAGCTGGACGTTGAAATGTCCTTTGTCACACAAGAGGATGTATTTGCAGCAATGGAGCCGGTGATTTACGGGGCATTCGCAGAATTTGCCAATTTTACCGGTACGAGATTCAAAATTACCAAACCGCCTTTTGTGCGTATTTCCTACGACGAATCAACGCTGAAATACGGCAATGACAAGCCTGATCTGCGGAATCCTCTGGTCATCACTGATGTGACGTCTGTTTTTAACAGGAGTGATGTTGAATTCCGCGCCTTCAAGGAAATTCTGGCCAAGGGTGGTGTCGTGCGCGCGATCCGGACACCGAAAGTATCCGACCGTCCGCGCAGTTTCTTTGATAAGCTGAATGACTGGGCGAGGGGTGAGGGAGCTCCTGGTCTGGGTTATGTTATTTTTGAAGGGATGGAAGGCAAGGGGCCGATTGCCAAGTTTATCCCCACCGCGGCATTGGCAGAATTGCAAAAGTTGACCGGAGCGGGGTCCGGAGATGCGGTGTTCTTTGTATGTGACGCGCTTGATAAAGCAGTGCCCCTGGATGGCAAGGCGCGTACCAAGATTGCCGAGGAACTGGACATCATCGAGAAACATACTTTCAAGTTTTGTTGGATTGTCGACTTCCCCATGTATGAGATCAACGATAAAACCGGCAAGGTGGATTTCTCCCACAATCCATTTTCTATGCCGGCGGGCGGATTAAAGGCTTTGAACAATGATGGCCCGCTCAAAATTAAAGCCTATCAATATGACTGTGTTTTGAACGGTATTGAGTTGGCCTCCGGTGGCATTCGTAATCATGTACCGGAAATCATGGAGCGTGCTTTTGAAATCGCAGGTTATTCTAGGGGAACGGTGGAGACAAAGTTTGGTGGTATGTACAACGCCTTCAAATTTGGCGCACCTCCGCATGGCGGCTGTGCCTTCGGGATTGACCGCATGGTCATGTTCCTCGCTGACCAGAAAAACGTGCGCGAAGTCATCGCCTTCCCGATGAATCAACAGGCGGAGGACTTGCTGATGAATGCACCAACAGTTGTCGAACCTAACCTGTTGCGTGACGTACACATCAAGCTTGATCTTCCCAAAGCGCAGGTAAAAGCGGCTAGTTAGCTGAAATAAAAGAGCATTTCTGTTGGTGGCAACGAGTTTTGCTGCGCCGTTCTTTTTATTGACATAATGTAAAAAAACCACCATAATGATCCGCTACAGCGTTCCAGAGAATCACTGAGACAAATCAGAATGAAACAACTCACTCCTGAATTTTTAAAACAGATTGGCGAGTACCTGCTGGTGGAGACGCCTTTGGCGAAGGCGGATGTCGGTCTGGTTTTTGGCAATTCACATGCCGACCATTTGGCGGAGCAGGCGGCGGATTTATATCACCGGGGGTATTTCAACCTGATTGTTGTATCCGGAGGCGTGGCCACGGATGATGGGCGTCTTGAGGCGCATCGCATGCGTGATGTGCTGGTGGCCAAAGGGGTTCCCGGGGATAAGATTCTGGTTGAGGATAAAGCCGCCAATTCCGGAGAGAACGTCGTATTTTCAATGGCATTGCTGGATAAAAAAGTTGGTCTGGACCATATCGACGCTGTCTTGGCGATTGGTCACATCCAAGCTGCTCGGCGTTTTCTCATGACATTGGAACGGCATTGGCCGCAGGTTGTAAAAATGTTTGCAACGCAGAATTGCTTCGGCGTGCCGAAAGACAAGTGGTATACCGACCCGGATTTCAAGAAGAAAGTTTTAGATGAATACAGGAAAATTGCTCCTTATAAGACACATGATCTGATCCGGGAGATCAATCTTGCTGATGTTTACAAGAAGATCGCGGCGCGTCCGCAACCGCCCCGGCCAAATCCGCCGGCACCTTGATATATAAAAATCCGGCGCCGCACAGGAATTCTGTCCTGACGGCGCCGGTGGAGTGATCCTATATCATTCTATATAGGAGGGGTGGGGTTGTCTTTATTGAACTTGCAGCAGCTCCTGCATCATCTGGTCGGTGGTGCTGATGACCTTGGTGTTCGCGGAGTAGGAGCGCTGAGTCACGATCATCTTGGAGAATTCATCCGCCAAATCGACGTTGGAAGCCTCCAGAGAACCGGGGGCGATAATACCGGCGGATCCCTGACCCGCTTCACGGAGATTGTAGCTGCCGGAGGCAGAAGTTTCCTGGAACACGTTGCCTGTCTGCTCCTGCAAACCGTTCGGATCGGAGAAGGTGGCAATGGCCAGCTTGAAGATTTTAGAGTTTTGGCCGTTGCTGAACTGGGCAGTCACAAAACCATCCTTGTCAATGGAGACGCCTGTCCTGAGACCGAGGGCGGCACCGTTTTGTGTCGAGGAGATCACGTTATATTGGCCTGAAAATTGGCTGATGCCGGCAACATCGAACGCGATGTTCTGTTGGGCCGCACCATTCCCCCAGTCAATGTTGGTCAGGGATATCGGCACTTGCCTGTTGAGATTTTTCACCATATTGAGCGTACCGTTGCCGTCAAAGTTCGCTGCGCCAGATGTGATGACTGCACCGGAGGGCGTTCTGAAGTCGATCGTCCACCAGCCTTCCGTGTTGGGGGTTTGCACCGGATTCAATGGTTGCAGCAGAGCGGGCATGGGCGGGACCGTCAGGGGTCCCGGAGCCGTATAGGTGATCGGGCTGGCGCCCATCCCGAACTGGGATACTTGCAGGGGTGCCCCGGCCACGTCTGTTAGCACGACATCTTGACCAGGATTTCTGGCTTTAATCGACAAGTTACCATTTGCATCAATTGCTGCAAAGGCAACCAGCTGTTGGCTGGCCGGGTCGGTGATGGCGTTAATCTCAGCCAGTATATCCGCCATCGAGGTGGTGGCGGTCAGACCCCCTGCGGGTATATCGACAGCAGCCAGGGCCCCGACTTTTACACTGAATGTATCGCCAAGCGCAAACGGTGGAATTGTTGCGGGCAAAGATCCCACGATGGGACCGGTGATGTAACGTAAATCTCTGTTTCCCACACCGGTGGCTGTCGGGCTGGTCATTTTTTTGAAGTCGATTGACAAGTTGTGCCCTTCACCCAGTGAGTCATACACTGTAATACTACGTGTAAAATCCGGAGAAAACGCAGCGGCAACATTACCAAAAGGCGTTTGCGTTTCATCCGCCTTCAGGTTCATGTCGAGAGCGGCGGTGCTGGTCGGCAGGGTCAAACCGCCGACAAAGGCGACGTTGGCAGGTTGCAGCGAGGAGATATCCGCTTGTGAAGCCGGCAGGTTGCCATTCTGGTCGAGCGGCCAGCCTTGCAGGTAGAACCCGGCTGAGTTCCTCAGGGAGCCTGTGGCGTCCTCGGTAAATGAACCGGCGCGGGTATAGAGCGGCGTTGAAAGGTTGCCGCCGGAAGAGGCGGCTTTGACAACAAAAAACCCATTGCCGGACAATGCGATGTCTGTGGGGGAGTTGCTCTGTTGCAAGATGCCCTGCTGATCAATACGGTGATTTTGTATCGAGAGGACAGAGCCTGAACTGTAAGCCGTGGTGGAGCCGGTGCCGGTCACCAGGCTTGAAAAGGCGGCGTCAACCGCTTTGTAACCGACAGTGCTGGTGTTGGAGATGTTGTTGGAAATCATACTAATGGCATCGCTCTGCGCTTGCAGGCCAGACACCGCGGTGAACAGGGATCCGAAAACACTCATGTTAGTCTCCTTTTTCTAATGTTGACTCAAAAACCAATCACGAATTTACTCTTGCAACACTCATGCCAGTTACATGCTGGCCTGGGTGACGCTGGACATCGGCACCAGTTGCGTGGACAGAGTGCCGACCATCAGGTCAATACTTCCGTCGCTTGCAGTCTCAATACCGGTAACGCGTCCTGGTACCGTCGTTGCGACAGAAATATTTTTTTGATTTGCATCCAATGCCCCCACTTGCAGAGAGTAAGTGCCAGCGGGAACTGCCTGACCGTTTTGATCTGTGCCGTTCCTGGCAAAGGCGTGGGCCCCGCTGCTGAGTTCCCCTTTTGTTGTGTAAACTGTGTTACCGTTTTGATCGAGAATGCTCACGGTGTTGATAGCGGCATCTGAAGGCAGGGTGTAATTGAGTTTGACGCTCGCATCTGTTTTGGGGTTGAAATCAAATTGGGTGCCGGAAATATTCACATTCAGGCCAATATAACTGAGGCCCATCGTGGTTTGGCTAGTGGAAGAATTAGACAGCAATTTTGCCAGGTTTTCGTTGGTCTTGATCTGCTGCTCGACGCCAGAGAAACTAACCAGCTGGTTGGTGAACTGCGTGGAGTCCATCGGCGCGAGAGGGTCCTGGTTTTTGAGCTGGGTTGTGAGCAGCGTCAGAAACTGGTCAAAATTCTGATTAAGGGCTTTTGTATCCGTGCCGCCGCCGGTAGAAGAATTCGGGTTCGCTGCAGGGGCTGCCGTTGGCAGAGCTGCAGGGGTTGGAAATGTATTGGCTGGTGTACCGACGATGCTGGTTGTCATTTCTGTCTCTCCTTAAACCATAATGTTCACGCCGCTGCGTGTGATGTACCCGTGCGATTGTACGGCAATTTGTGCCTGAAGTTGTTGTTCCGATGCGGTGCCATTGACGTGGTCGGAAAATTCATCACCGGCCCCTTCTCTGTTGTCATGGAAACCGCCAAAGTTCTGCTGACGACTGTTCTGGCGCAGATCAAAACTGAGTGATTTCTCGTCGATGTCCAGTCCGCTTTGTTGCAACACTTTTTCTAAATGATGCGAATCTCTTTGCAGTAGTGTCAGCGTCTCCGGCTTGTCGGCAGTCAGGTGTGCCTTCACGCCGCCTTCCTTGTCAAATTTCAGCTTGATATCCAGACGACCCAGGTCGGCTGGCTCCAACTGTAAGGTCATCGTATCAATTTTTGCGTTGATATTGCGCTGCAGTTGGATATTGACCATTTGCGTGACGGCACTGGGTGTGCCGCGCGCAGCAGACAGATAATTTGTGAAATTCTGCGTGTTGATCGTGTCAACGCTGACCGGCTTCAGGAGGGCAATGTTATTTATCATATCCTGTGGCTGCCCGCCATTATTATTACTAAAACTGTCGCCTTTGAAATTCCCGTCGCCACTCGCCAGCGCACTGATTATATCCGGATTGACGCTGAAACCGGCAATTCTGGTGCTCAAATTCTGTTGCGGCGATGGTTGTACGGACACTGCCATCTGTGGCTTCGGTGCCGCATTACTTTGCCAGTCTGGAGATGGTGTATTGGTGCGTTGCTGTGTTACATCCTGCTTGGGTGCTGCAACCAGCGGGCTTGCTTGCTGGTTATCTGTGGACAGCGGAGATTTAAGAGGCGGTGACGGCATTTGTGAAGAAGGTTGGCTTTTGGTAGTTGCAGCCACCCTGGTGGTCGGAGTGATAACTGTTGGCGGTAACTGAATAGCCGGAACAGCTGTATAATCCTGGGCCAGCTGTTTGTCGGTTTTTCCATCACTTTCTTTGAGAGATTTGACGAGGGTTGTCAGGTAATTCTGGATAGCTGGCCGATCAAGACCCTGATCTTTCAGGGATTGGATGATGTCCGCCTTGAGTTTGGCGATATCATCTTGACCGATATTGTTACCGCTCTGCAGCAGCTGGGTAACTTTGTCCTTAAGCCGTTGAAGAATGGCTGGATCGATAGCAGCCGTAGAACCCTGTTGCTGTGCCTGCAGCAGTGCGAGGATTTTTATTATATCACCGTCATGGCCGTTACCGGGTCCGGTTTTATTGAGTATCTTTGTGAGATCAGAAATTCTCTGAGCCAAATCACCTTGCGATGTGTCTATCGCTTGTATTTGTGTTGCCAGTTGTGCAGCAAGATCGCTGGTCAGAGAGGGCTTGACGTCGTTGGCATTAGGGAGCGTGCCAGTTGTCTGGAGTAAGGCGGCAATTTTTTCTGTTAGTTCATTTCGCGGCAGTTTTTGCAGGGATTCCGGCAACAAATTGTTTTCTTGGAGCAAAGCGGAAATTTGGGCGGCGGTACTGTCTGACGCATCAGGTGATGCCGTTGCCGAAGTATCGTCATCCTTTAGCGAGGCGGCAATTTTTTCCTTCAGGTCTTTATTCCCACCTGCAGCCTGTAGGCCCACACCATTGTCTGGAACGCCTTGCATGGCTTGAACCAGCTCATCAAGAAACCCTTGTAAACCATGCACATCTCCGCCGCCGGATGAATCAGAATGGGAGTTTGTAGCTCCCATCCGGTGCAGCGACGCTATGTTGTGCAGGCTATTCACATGAACCTCTTCGTTGTATCCCAGCGAGGTAATTTGCAGGGATCGTGCCAGTCATTACAAACTCTGATCTACGGATAATGATGTCGTCGCCGACTTATATGTTGCCGCTCTGCCATGACGGGAATAATTGGTCTGCTGTTCCTCCACCACGGCGTGCTGAGCTGCTTCCAGAATACGGTTGACCAAACGTTTTGTACTGTTTTGTGCCACTGTTTCCCTGACCAACAGATTGGAGAAAGCTGTGATTACCGCCATGATCTCCTGCACCTGTAATTTCAGGGGGGGGTGCGCGGTCTCTTTTTTAGCTGTTTTCACGAGTTCTCTTTGCATGGTACACCATCCTTATCGTTGTTGCATTTGGAGCATCATCTTTTGTAACTGGTCAGAGATGCCGATGCTCTGACTTTTGGCCATTTGTTTGCCGTATTCTTGAACCATCATGCCGCGAAACATGTCCTCACCCTCCCCACCACCAAAAACCGGATCTGTGCCAATGCCCTCAAACATATGTGACATCATTTGAGACAAAAACACGGCCTCAAACTCTTTTGCAGCAGCTTTTGTTTTAACCAGACCTTGCTGGTTTGCGCTGTCGGGAGCTGCTGGACTTGAAAGAGTTGGGGATGTGATGGGTGCTATTGTCATGTTACATCAACTGTATATCTGCTTGCAGGGCACCTGCAGTTTTGATGGATTGCAGGATAGTGATAATGTCTCTTGGTCCGACGCCTAGAGCGTTGAGGTTTGATACCAGATCTTGCAGGCTGACACCTTCTGGCAACAGCGCCATCTTTTTGTCGCTGCCTGTATCCACCTGGATATCACTGCGGGGAACCGTAGTTGTGGTGCCTTGCTGCGCAAAGGGCTGCGGTTGAGACACTTGCGGGGTTTCTGTGATGCGGATCGTGAGGTTACCTTGTGCAAGGGCAACGGTTGAGATTCGAACATCCTTGCCCATCACGATGATGCCGGAACGTTCGTCAATGACAACGCGGGCCATCTGGTCAGGGGCGATTTTGAGTTGCTCGATGTCAGTAATGAGGTTCACCATGCCGCCCTTGTAGTCAGTTGGTATTTTCAACTCGATGGAGGCAGGATTTTGTGCGATGGCGGATGCTGATTGCAGATGTTCATTGATAGCGCTGGCAATACGGCGCGCAGTCGTGAAGTCCGGATTGCGCAAGGACAGATGTGTTGAAACCATGTTTGCCAGTTCAAATGGAATCTCACGTTCCACAATCGCGCCGGCCGAAATGCGTCCGGCAGTTGGGGTGCCCTGTGAAACTGTGCCTGCATCTCCTTTGGCACTGAATCCCGGAACGGCCACGGGCCCCTGTGAAACGGCGTAGACTTGCCCATCTGCGCCGAGCAGGGGTGTGACCAGCAGAGTGCCGCCTGACAGGCTCTTGGCATCGCCGAGGGAGGCGACGGTCACATCGATGTGCGATCCCTGATTGGTAAAGGGCGGCAGGTTGGCGGTAACCATTACGGCTGCAATATTTTTGGTCTTCATCGTTGCATCGCGGACGTTAACGCCGAGACGTTCCAACATGCCGATGATGCTTTGTTGAGTGAAAGGAATATTGTCGAGTGAGTCGCCTGTGCCGTTCAGGCCGACGACAAGGCCGTAACCGACCAGCATGTTATTGCGGACGCCTTCGACATCAACGATGTCCTTGATACGCGTCATAGTGTCGGCTTGGGCCGAAGACGTTGTGACGACGCACATTATGCTCATCACAGACAGTATCCATTTTAAATATGCGTTCATGACCAATACACCCATCCACAGTTAGTTTCCCAATACAGACGATGCCAAAAACGTGCCATTAGAAAAATCCATGTTTATCATAGAGTTACACCTATATAAGCAGGATGATACCGTAACCATTTGTCAGCGTGAGGCAAATATTGCCGATGGTTTTGAGGGGCTTCTGGTGCTTATATATAGTGTATGAAAGTTGAAGGACCCAATAAGTTATCCAGTACCAAAGGTGTTTCCAAATCCGGCGCAAAAAAAAGCGACGGTGACGGGGCCTTTGATGCCATGATCGATGAAACGGGAGAAGCTGAAGCACAGGCACCTGTTTCGCGCGTATCGCCCCTTGGCGCGCTGGATACTTTACTGGCTTTACAAGGTGCAGATGGCGGCACGTCGGAAGAAGCCAGGAAAAGGGCCAAAAGGCGCGGGGCGGACCTGCTGGATCATTTGGACAAAATTCGCACGGGCCTGTTAACTGGTGAGCTGTCCCAGAGGGCGCTTCAGCAATTGTCGCAAACTATCTCCAGCCACCGCGACAGTGCCATTGATCCAAAACTTGCGGAAATTCTTGATGAAATTGAGTTGCGGGCCCGGGTAGAGCTGGCAAAGCTGGGACTGTAATTTTGCAATGGTGATAAGCCGTAAATTCGCTGTGGAGCCCGAACGTATCCGGTATTATCCGATCGAAGGAGCTGATAGGGGCGCTGTTTTCGTTTCTTATTTATTCGGTAAAATAAAGTGAAGATCATGCAATTTTATTACTATTTGTGGGTAGATGCTGATTTGAAAGGCGGGGAAGGTTGTTTATCTGGTTCAGCGGTATATAATGACCAATCCGTTTATAATTTATTCAGGTAAATAGCTATGAGCCTCGCACAAGAATCATCGTCGACGATCCTGCCGCCGGACTATAAGCCTTCAGAAAAAGAAAAGTTTATGAATCCGGTGATGCTCGAGTATTTTCGCCAGAAATTGCTCAGCTGGCGTTCTGAGTTACTGGCGGAATCAAACGATACCATTCGGGGCATGCAAGAAGAGAACTTGCAAAAGCCGGATATTGCGGACCGCGCCTCTGCTGAGACGGATCATGCGCTCGAGCTGCGCACCCGCGATCGTGAGCGTAAGCTCATCTCGAAGATCAATGCGGCACTCGAGAAAATTGACGAAAATACCTATGGTTATTGTGAAGAAACGGGGGAGCCCATCTCTATCGCCCGACTTGAAGCGCGGCCTATCGCAACCTTGAGCCTTGAGGCACAGGAGCGCCACGAGCGCAAGGAACGTACACAACGCGATATGCGGGAGTGATCTTTTTATCCTTTTCAAAATTCATGCAGTTATCTGGGACGACGGGTTTGTTGTCGTTGTATCTGGTCTTGCACCTATGCGTCGGATTTATACTGCCATATCGGCGCGGTGCTAAGCCGTATTTATTTATGCTGATGGAAACAGTCGGGAGGGATCTGGAGCGAAGATTAAATCGGGAGAGTCGTCCGCAGTCTGTGCGGTTCATGCGTGGTGTCCTTGTGGCCTTGTTGGCAGGGCTGTTTGCTTATGTGGTGGGATGCATTGTCCGTCAGGCAGCTTCTGTGCCATATGGTTGGGGGTTGGAACTGGTTTTTTTATCCCTCTGCATCAATTTCATGACCCCGCTGAAATTGGTCCGCCAGATTCTTGGATATGTGCATCGTAATGAGTCGTCACAGGCGGCAGAAGCGCTGCAGCCTTATCTGGCGGAACCCCTGAATAAGGCCGATTCTCACGCTCTGATTCGCAAAACGGTTGAATTCATCGCTATCTCTCTCAATCAATTTCTGGCGGCACCGGTTTTCTGGTTCCTGATGGCCGGGCCGGTGGGTTTGTCTGCCTGTGTTGTCTATGCTGCGTTGTATCGGGCTTTCGGGTTGTTGGATAATCGCCGCAAATACTTTGGTCGGGCAGTGAGGGCGCTTGATTGGCTATTCAACATTGTACCGGCGTTCTTAACGGCACTCCTACTCTGTGTAAGCGCCTTGTTTGTTAGTAAGTCAAATCCTTTGCGTGCCGTAACAACGATGCTTCAGCAGGGGGGGCCTTATTTGAACTGGCCAAAGGCGGCTATGGCCGGGGGGCTTTGCGTAACACTGGGTGGACCTGTTCGTTATAGTGCGGACTATGCTGAAGAACAGGCGTGGATTGGCCCTTCAGGATCTTTCGCTCGTCTTACTCCTGAAGATTTGGAGAGGGCTGCCATGCTTCAGTATGTCGCGTTTATTTGCCTGATTGGGTTACAGG
>JACQAA010000050.1 GCA_016195185.1 Pseudomonadota bacterium
GTTGTGCAAAAGAGTCGGCAAGAGCGGTTAGCTGAGCCGACAGGGGTTGTGTGGAATCCGAGGCACCATGAAAATCCATGATGTGGTCAAGATATTTTTGCCTTATGGTGTAGCCCTCCGCTATGCTGGACTGTTTATTAACGGAGGCGATCAGGGCGTCGTCGACAGATCGCGTCAGCGTTAGAGTTCTGGCACCAAAGCCTTGTCCCGCAACCACAACATCCTCTTGTTGCGCGATCTTCCGCGTATAACCTGGGGTTGAGGCATTGGCGATGTTATTGGAGGCTATATCCAGGGCCTGTTGCGCCGCCGCTAAACCGGATATCGCGGAATTTAAGGATACCGTCATAATCTTTAGCGCTCCTAACGCTACATTCTTGCCCAGATCGGGCAAAAGACACTTTTCCTCTGGTATACAAAGCAAGAGCTGTGCCAAGAAGGTATCCGGTTATGAAATAGGCCGATTTTATATAACCTTGAGTCAGTGCAAAATGTAAAAAATATAGTCTTTTTAAGTAGTTAATACTGGACGTGGCTTGGTAAATTAGTATCCTGACATGTATGTCGTTTTTTTCATGGGGATCGAAAGCCCTGCGCTGCCACCTGATTCTGGTGTGAGTGTTTCTGGCGTGGCACGTTCTGACCAGCCACCTGCAGAAAAGAGAGTCCAGTCCTCAAAGACCTCCGCACTGCCACAACCTTCTGAAACCGTTAATGTGGCTTCATCCATTGCGGCTGCCGGCCCACTCATGACGGTCGTTGTCCGCAATGAGTTTTATCGCGATGGGTTTCGTAACATCATGCGTATTGCCGTTGCGGAAGCGATCATCATTGTTGCTATTATGCTTTCATTTATCGCTTATATGAACGCGACCAAGTCTGAGGATCACTACTTTGCAACGACGGCGGATGGGCGGATCATGCAACTTGTTCCGCTGGATATCCCCAATATGGGCACTTCTGCCTTAATGTCATGGGCGGCCCAATCTGCAACCGAAGTCATGACGTTTGGGTTCCATGATTATCAACGCCGGTTGCAGCAGTCTTCGCGTCACTTTACGCGGCACGGATGGGAAAGTTTCAGTAATGCACTGCAAAAATCTCGAATCATGGAGGGAGTGGAGGCAAGCCAGCAAGTCGTGACGGCTCAGCCGCGCAGTGCGCCTATTCTAATTCAAGAGGGCGTGTTCAACGGGAAGTATCGATGGGTTATAGAGTTACCACTGACAGTGACATATCAGTCTGGTGCATCGAGCCGTGTTGATAACCTGACGATTAAACTGGTGATCGATCGGGTGCCATCGCTGGAAAACCCCAATGGAGTAGGCATTGAACAATGGATTGCAACTTAACAAATCCCCTATCCATGTCTGAGGGGTGCTGTGGATAACCCGGATCCATGGTGGGAGCAGAATAACTACTACCGAGATGCCTCTCGCAATCTCATGCGGGTTGCCAATATTCAGGTGATTTTGATTTTGCTGTTGATTTTTGGTTTTTTCTTTTATGCAAAGAGCACCCCCAATCCTGATCGTTACTTTGCTGAATCTATCCAGGGACAGCGCGTGCAAATGCTGGGTTTCAGTCGCCCCATTGAGGACAAAACAGCGCTTTCTAACTGGGTAGCGCGAGCGGCTACTCAAATTATGACATTCGGTTTTAATGATATTGATCAGCGATTTTCCGTATCGAAACATAACTTCACGGCAAAAGGCTGGGACGATTTTTATAAGGCGATGGTAGACTCCAAGATTGTTTACACCATTTTCAAGTCACAACAGCTCATTACCTCCGTTCCGGTTGAACCGCCTCTCATGATACAAGAGGGGCTTATTAACGGAAAATATAGCTGGGTATTTGACGTTCAGATGTTGATCACTTTTCGATCTGGTAGTGCAAAGCAAATCACTAGAAGGAGCGTGCGCGTGGTGGTTGACCAGGTGCCTACGAGGGACAATCCGAGCGGGGTTGGCATTAGTGAATGGTATATGTATTAAAACCGTGTGTTTTTGTATAGTCAGGGGTATAACTATCGAGTAAGTCGGAGTGATGGAGCCTCCTTCATGGAGAGGGTGATGAGATATTTTTTGTTATCTTTTTTGGTCGTGGTCCTGGTAGGCGCCGACGTTTCTCCGGCTTTTGCTCAGGATGTGGCGAAAGATGTGGAAAGCGAATTTAATGTATTCAAGAAAAAGGTGGCGGCCGCGAAAGAATCTTCCGTGGATGGACAGAAAGATGCGGCACCAGGAGGAAGCGCGTCCAGTGATAGTCCGCTGGGGCCTGCCGCTCATTTGCCAGTGAACGCCAGGCTGCCGGCGACCTCTTATGCGATGAGCGGACAAACACCGGAAGAATTACAGGCTGCAATAGATGCTGAGGAAGAGACGCAAAGAAAAAAAACGGATGAAAATAATTTTAATGAAGCTCTGAGATTGCTTCTGCCATTAAGGCCAGAACAAATTCGCAAGGTATTGGAAAATTTCAAGGAGAGCCGCCAGGCTGCCGAAACCCCGATTGCCGATCCTGTTCCCAGGACTCGGGTTGAAACAATCTCCCTGGATCCAAGCGTGCCGCCGGCGTCGATCAAGACATCACCGGGGCGCGTCACCACGTTGACGATTCTTGATTCAACTGGCTCGCCCTGGCCAATACAAGATGTCAGTTGGGCTGGAAAATTCGATATTGCTGGACCGGAAGAGGGGGGGCACGTCATCCGTATCACTCCGCAGACAGCACACGGGGTTGGCAACATGTCCATTCGGCTGGTGGATCTGGCCACACCGATTACGTTTACATTACAGACCGGCCTTGACGAGGTTTATTATCGGTTTGATGCGCGTATTCCAAAACAGGGGCCGCTTGCCAAAGTCCCGCTCATTGCTTATGGGGGGCTGAAGACCGTCGTGGGTACCGATGAGAATCTCGTTCAGGTTCTGGACGGCACGCCCCCGTCCCACTCCGAGAAGCTGAAAGTGGATGGCACCGATGGCCGTACAAGTGTCTGGCGCATATCTGGGCGCATCTATCTGCGCACTCCGTTGACGCTGCTCTCTCCTTCCTGGGATTCCAGCGTCACATCTGCTGATGGAATGAACGTCTATACATTGAGTGATGCCCCTGTTGTGCTGCTCTCAGATGGGGGCAAGGTGGTGCGTATTAATATTGCTGCCGATGAGGTAACGCCATGACCAATGATGACATCGACGTCGATCATGTTGAAGTGCATGACAGTGATATGCCTGCGGATAAGCCCCCGTTGCGCGAAATATGGGAGAACAGCCCGCTGTTGAAATTGGCTGCTATTGCCCTGGTGGGTGCCCTTGCGGCGGGGGCCTATGTCATCTTTGTTTCTAAGGGCGATGAGTCGGTCAAATCTGTCATGAGGATTGGGCCCAGTACGGCCAAGCAGATTCCCGGGCAGAAGGAACTGGATCCTATTTATCGTAAGGCGCTGGAAGAAGAGAACAAGAAAACAGCAGAGAAGGCAGCACAGAGTGGGGGCAGTGCCCTTCCGACGCCGATCGGTACCGCTAAAATGGGTGGCTTGGATTTGCCGACGATGGCGGAAAAGCCCAAATCTGATCCGCTGGTCGAGTGGCGCAAGGCGACTGAGGCTCGTTCTATTACTGACGACACCAACCCGCAACTCACGCCCACTGAGTGTCCTGAGGATGCCCAACCGACGGATGCCGCTAAGGTAGAGTCTGAGAGAGTGCTGGCCTCTGATTCTGGGCGCCGCGCTGCCGCCAATGGCACCACTGTGGATGAGGCGCTGGCGGGCATGGCGGATGAGAGTGCCATAGCGAAAGGACTCCTCGAAGAGGCCAGGAACAGTGCTGCCACCAACGGCACGATGGTTGAGGGTGAGCTGGCAAAAATGCTGGCAGTGGCGCGTCTAATTCGTGACGACAAGCGCCGTGATACGGTACGGCAGGAGCTCGGGAGAGTGGCGGCTGGTTTCCCTCTTCTGGAAGAGGTGAAACATCGCGCCGTTGCTGGCAACACCACATTGGAAGAATCATTAAACAAAATGTTGGCCATGGCGAAATGCGGGGGTACCAAGCGTAAGTTACTGGATGAGGCAGACAATGCGATTGTGCCGCTTGAGCAGGCCCCCATGTTGCCGCCCGCTCGTCCACAACTGCAGCCCGCTGTGAAGGGTAAGCAGGGTATCATGCCTCAGGCTCTTGCCGACCAGATGCGGCTGATCGTTGCTGCGCAGGCACCCACTGCGTCGCGTCAGACCACCATTACTCCCGAACCTTCCGCTTATACGGAGATGAAGAAACAGGCATCGAAAGCAGAATCCACCAGCAAGAACTCTCAGGGTGGCGCTGTGGCTGCCGGTGCGGGGGGTGCGGGGGGTGCGGGCGCTTCCGGTAGTGGTGCAGTTGGCGGCGGCGATAGTGTTCAGACGATTATCCCCGCAGGCTCGATTGCCTATATTCAACTTCTAAACGAGCTCAATTCTGATGTGCAGGGGCCTGTCTTGGCGCAAATTTTGTCTGGCCCCTTTGCGGGCGGACGGGCTATTGGTCAGATGGCGCCTAGGCAGGGTTTTAGCGAGTATATGGTTCTGACTTTCACGCGCATTGTTAAAGATGCGGTGACTTACAGCGTCAACGGGATCGCTATGGATGAGAATACGACATTGACGGGGGTGGTCAGTGATGTGGATCACCATTATTTTGATAGGATTATCCTGCCGGCAGCCGCCAAATTTATTTCAGGCTACAGCTCCGCTGCTTCCACAACGGCTACGACGACAACGCAGACCGCTGGCGGTGGCCAGGCCACATCACAGGCATTGCCCAGCCCCAAGCAAGATATTTACAAAGGGATTGATTCAGCCACCAAAGATGTCAGTAATTTACTGGCACAAAATCAGGGCCGTCCGGTGACGATAATCGTTGCCAAGGGCACGACTATGGGGCTCCTTTTTGTTGATTCTGTAACGACAGGGAATGCAGGGAAATGAGACAATCTGATCATGTAAGTGCAAGAATCGAGCAGGAGTATTCATCGGTGGTTTCGAGATTGAAAAGTGGTAGGTTAAAAGGCGGGTATCTCGTTCATACCGCCTTTGCTTTGGCGGTTTTAGGCGGAATGAGTTTATATATTATTCAATCCTTTGGAGCATCCCCTCTCGATGCTGTCTCAGCGCCCGCACAACAGAAAGCTCCGAAGGCTTCAGCGGATTTATCACCAAACGCGCCACAAGCCGCGTCCTCCGCGGCAGATCCATTGGCTTGGAGTAGTGGTCCAGCTGCCGCCTCCAAGTCTGAATCTGTGCCCCCCTCTGAATCTGCATTATCTCCGGCCCCGATAGCAGCGGCTTCTGTTGTACCTATGGAAAGGACTGCGGCGCCGCCAGAAACCGGACATACAGCGAAGAAGATAGAAGAAGCCCATAAAGAAACAGCCGCTGAAGGCGCAAATCTATCTTCATCAGATAAAATTGGCACGTTGGAAAAGAGAGTTACGGCTCTAGAAGAGGCTATTGCCATACTCAAAGGAAAGGCGGTGACCAGGGAAGAGATTGCAAATCTGGAGACCTCTGTCGGCGCCTTGCAACAAAGGGTAGCTGAAGAAAAGGAGTTGGAAAAACAGGCAGAAAAGAAGGGCGACAATGTGGCGGAAGTCACGCCCAAGAAAACCAAATCTAAGGGCGGCCATAAAGCAAAGGTGCATCGTCACATGCGTTCGGCTTCTTCTGTGCATTGGATTTTGAAGGCCGCCAAGCCTGGTATGGCTTGGGTGGTGCCCAAAGGGTCCAATGACCTGCGTACTGTATTTACCGGTGACACCCTGCCCGGGCTAGGCAAAATTACTGCTATTGCCAGAGATTCATCGGGCCGTTGGGTCGTTCACGGAACTAAGGGAAGAATCGGGCAATAGGCAGCAGGGGACCCCCCGCTTTGCAAGTTTTGAACTAATTTGTCTCTAATTTTCTATATTTAAAATCCAAGAGACTGAATAAATTTATCCATTATTTATCAAAAAGATATGAATGATTTTATCATCTTATTACAATAGAAAATTTGCCCGATTTCCCGAAAAGTGATCTAATGGTGATATACAGGCTTTGGAATCGGGAAGGTGGGATAGGTTGTATGACCGTTCGCCATTTTAGCAGGGGTGCTGGTCTTTTTGCCGTTGCTTTGTTGCTTGCCCCGTCGCAAGCGCAGGCGCAGTCTGTCGATAAGCTTGGGAAGGTTGTTAGTCATCTCGTAAATGATGTTACCGGACAAACCTCCACTTTTGGGGTGCAAGATGTCTTCTCAGTTGCCGCTTGGGTGATAGGCATATTTTATGCCGTCTCGGGCGTTTTTAAATTTAAAGATCATGTCGACCAGCCCGCTCAACACCCCCTGAGTGCAGGAGTTAAAAGAATGCTCGCCGGCGGAGCGTTATTTAGCCTTCCGTGGTCAGCGTCGACCGCGGTAGGCACTTTAACGGGCGGTAACAGTTCGGCGGTAGATACTAGTGGTCACGACTCGCTGTCCGCGCCAACCGATGGAATAGAGAAGGCAATTTATAGTTTTGTATCGGATGTATCCGGGCCGGCGATGGATTTATTGAGCGCTTTTGCTTATATCTCGGCGGTGGTTTTTTTGATTGTGGGCATTACCCGTTTAACAAAAACAGCGCAGGAAGGGCCTCGTGGCCCCGCAGGTTTGGGTACTTTGGCTCAGGCGCTGACATTCTTATTTGGTGGGGCGCTGGCCATCAATATGGGGGGGCTGATAGACGTTATCCAGAACTCTGTCGGAATCACCAATGCTGCACTTACATTCAACTAGCGATATATAACGGGAGATGGTACTATAATACTGCGATACTGTGACTAGGACGACGCTGTAGTAACTCTGTACAAACAAGGGAGAAATGAAAATGAATAAAACACATAAACTTGCTGCTGCTCTTACTGCTGGTGTATTGCTGAGTGAGTCGGGTTCCGCCTCTGCGCAGAGTGCAAGCTTCGGTGATATGAGTAGCAATATCGTTACATCTGCTGCTCACTTTCCTGACCTGATTTCGACTGTCGCTTACATCGGTGGTATCGGACTTGGTGTTGCGGGCGTGTTTAAATTGAAGGCGCACGTTGACCAACCCGCTCAGCATCCGATGAAGGACGGATTGATCCGGCTTGGTGCTGGTGGTGCTCTTTTGAGCTTGCCTTACCTGACCGCAGCAATGATGGGTACGATGGGTACCAACGGTTCGGCACCGTCAGCTACAAAGTTCACGATGGGCTTGACTTAATAGTTAGCTCGAGTAGAGCACTTAGTGACTTACTTAAAAATAACGCCCGGTGTCAGTGGTTTTTCTGATACCGGGCGTTCTCTTTCTTCGGACATCCATAAAATTTCTGACCATTTGAAGAGCGAAGTATTAACGCGTGATGAGTACGCTTGTCGCTATTGCGGTTTTCGGTCGCAGAAGTATCAAGAGATCAATTTTGCAGGCCAAAAGCAGGGGGACATCAGGCCAGAGCACTATGTAACAGCCTGCTCCTTTTGCCACCAGTGTTTTCACCTTGAAAGAATAGATCGTATGCAATCTGGAACCGTGATATGGCTGCCGGAAATTGGTCAGACGACCCTGCATCATGTATGTCGGGCGATTTACGTGGCGCGGATCTCGCGAGGACCAATGGCAGATGCAGCCCGGGATGCGCTGGAAGCACTTCTCTCGCGAAAGGAAGAAGCCGTCAGACGGCTCGGCACTGACAGCCCCAAGATCCTCTCCTCCATATTGCAGGATTTTCTTGAGGGGAACGAATACAAGACACGCCAAAACAAGCTGAAAGGATTTCGCATTCTGCCGCTGGACCGTCGTATTATCAAGGAGGGGGATTTAGAGTTCAATCAGTTTCCCCAAGTGCTTGCTTTCTGGCGCTCAAAGGATGGCCCTTTTGGTGACATCCCCTCCCGCCAGTGGGGACAGATGTTTTTCCACATGCGTGAAAATCTTAAAGCGGGATAAGGTGCACGCGCCGAGCCGGAGTTACCCCTGAAGTGATGCGTAATTCTGTAGTGAAATGGAGGCCATCTGGTGATCAGATACAGCGTTCCCAAATGCATCACTTTCTCTTGCGCGCAGAGCAATCTGCGGGCCGGAAACTGCCCGATTATTACAGCTTGTGGCGCTGGTCAGTAGAAAACAAGGAGCCTTTCTGGACGCTGGTCTGGGATTTCTGCAATGTACTGGGCGATCGGGGCGGGACAGTTTACCAACCTGGTTCTTGCATGCAGGACGGGCGATTTTTTCCTGATAGTAGGCTGAATTTTGCTGAAAATCTGCTGCGCCGCCGCGATGAGGCAGTGGCACTGGTGTTCAAAGGCGAGGATCGCATTGAGCGCAGCCTCACGTATAAGGAGCTTTACCGCCAGGTCAGTCAGGTGCGGCGGGGGCTACAGAATCTGGGCATTGTTGCTGGTGATCGTGTTGCTGGGTACCTGCCTAATGTGCCGGAAGCTATCATAGCGATGCTGGCGGCCACCAGCCTGGGCGCAATATGGTCCTCGGCTTCGCCAGATTTTGGCGTGCAGGGCGTGCTGGATCGTTTTGGGCAAATTGAGCCCAAGATTTTGTTTGTGGTGGATGGCTATTATTACGGCGGCAAGGAAATTGACTGTCGTGATAGAATACAGGAGGTAGTGGCACAATTGCCATCACTAAAGAAGACGGTAATTATTCAATATCTGAAGTCCGGCATTGCTCATCTGGCAGCAGAGCCTTTTGATGCGTTTAGAAACGCTTTTAAGTCTGAAGAGATAAAATTCGACAGATTCCCCTTCAACCAGCCACTCTATATCATGTTTTCTTCAGGGACGACGGGGATCCCGAAGTGCATTGTGCATGGTGCGGGCGGCACGCTGCTTCAGCACCTGAAGGAACATGTGCTGCACTGTGATATTCGTCAGAATGATCGGGTGTTTTATTTTACCACCTGTGGGTGGATGATGTGGAATTGGCTGGTGAGCGGCCTTGCCACCGGTGCCGCTCTGCTGTTGTATGATGGGTCGCCATTTTACCCTGATGGTTATACACTGTTCAGATTTGCTGAAAAATACCAATGCACATTGTTTGGCACTTCCGCCAAGTACATTGACGCACTGCGCACCAATGGGATGGTTCCTCAAGGGAAGTTCGCTCTTGACAGCATACGTATGATGACATCAACAGGTTCACCGCTCGCATATGAAGGATTTGATTACGTCTACGACAGGGTTTTGCCTAATGTGCATCTGGCTTCTATTTCGGGTGGGACAGATATTGTTTCTTGTTTCGTGTTGGGTAACCCCCTCTCGCCTGTCTATCGCGGTGAAATCCAGGGGGCTGGGTTGGGAATGGATGTTGATGTTTTTGACGAGGCGGGCAGGCCGCTGCCGCAGGGTAAAGGGGAACTGGTTTGCAAAACACCCTTTCCCAGCATGCCGGTTGGATTTTGGAATGATCCGCAGGGTCAGAAGTACAGCAAGGCCTATTTTGAAAAGTTTCCCGGCATCTGGTGTCACGGCGACTGGTGTGAATGGACGCCCAATAGAGGGCTGATCATTCATGGCCGGTCGGATACAACGCTGAACCCGGGCGGCGTTAGAATTGGTACGGCAGAAATTTATCGTTTAGTCGAGCAGTTGCCAGAGATCAAGGAAAGCATTGCCGTGGGGCAGGATTGGGAGGGTGACGTGCGGGTGATCCTGTTTGTCGTGCTTAAAGCCGGTGTGGTATTGAATGAGGCTCTGATCAATAAAATCAAAAAGATGGTCCGTGATGGGGCGTCGCCACGCCATGTTCCTGCCAAGGTCATCGCGGTTGCGGATATTCCGCGCACCAAGAGTGGAAAAATTACTGAACTTGCCGTACGTGAGGTAATTCACAATCGCCCGATCAAAAATATCGAAGCACTGGCCAATCCTGAAGCGTTGAAGCTGTATGAGGGGTTAACGGAGTTGAAAATTGTGTGATAGCGAAATCTCTCTACATTCCTCACGCTTTTATCATTATGAATTTTCAATCTGAAAAATATTTAGTCACCCTATAATAACTCAGAGATTCCAATCCTTTATCATTCTTTACTTGAAACCCCTTTTGACGCATCATGTAAGTGGGGCTTTGGGTTTAAGGGGTGGTTTAAGCGTAATGTTTAAAAACAAGCCTGTACTCGTGATCGGAATAGTGATGGCTATGCTGATTCCTGTCTTAGCACAGGCTGGCGATGACATCCGCGATGATGTCGGCGTGCCGAGCCGCCTGATTGGTAACCCCGCAGGTTTGTCCCCTGATGCCGTGACAACCCCGAAGGAAGAGAGTGGTTCTGCTTTGCATCTTACCTCTGATCGGGACGCCTTGCTCCGCTTGGATCAGGATGCTGCCACCGTCATTGTGAATAATCCCGCCCATGTTTCCGTGATGCTGGATTCGCCGCGATTGCTGGTTCTGATGCCGCGGCAGCCGGGCGCTACCTCTTTCACAGTACTGGGTAATCAGGGAGAGGTTATTCTGAGGAAGGATGTCATCGTCAGTAACGTGCAATCTAAATACGTGCGGATACGCAGAATCTGCGGCGCAAACGATGCTTCCTGCTCGCCTGCAGCCTACTACTATTGTCCGGATGGCTGTTATGAGGTCACCCCTGTTGCTGCCGGGCAGGGCGGCAATGTGCCACCCCCACCGGCAAATGTTGCCGCAAAAGAAGCAGCCGATGCTGCTGCGAGCTTAGGTCCGGCGGCGCCTAGGTCAGACTCAAAGTCCGGGGGGGCACGATGATCCGACGGAACACGGGGTACATGGTCAGCGGCATGTCTCTGGCGCTTCTCCTGGTAGTAGCGGGGTGCAAAACCACCAGCACGCCCGTCGTTGGTGATGCGCTTGACAGCTTGACCGGCCAACATGATGCCGCTGAGGAAAGGTTATCTACAGCTGCAGAAACAGCAATCGCCGAAGGTAAAACAGAACAGGCGCTGGCCTTCTACGAAAAATTATATGCTGATCCGCATTCCATTTCTCTCGGGACCAACCACTACCGTGATTATGACATTGCCCTCAACTATGCCCAGCTTCTGCGGAAAACAGGCCGCGCACAGCAGGCAGCCGAGGTACTCTCTCCTTTCGCGGAAACGCGATACGGAAAAATTAAGGGCGATGCGGAACCGATCGTTCTCAATGAATTCGCCGCAATTCAGATAGACCTTGGAGAATTTAAGAAGGCGGAGACTATTCTGAATGGGGTTTTGGAGGATAACAGGACGCGCAAATTTTATGCCGATGCTTATAACTTGATGGGCATTGCCTTGGATGCACAGGGCCAGCACAAGGAGGCAGAGCAGTCCCTACGCCAGGCGCTCAGCATGTGGAGGGGTGATCCCGCTTCGGTCATGAATAACCTGGCTGTATGTCTTGCGAGCCAGGGGTTGTTTGATGAAGCGATCGTGACGCTGCGTCAGGCCCTCATCATGTCTCCGCGCAAGCAAGAAATCGCGCACAATATTCAGTTGGTGAGTGAATTGAGGCAATCCTTACTGTCCTCGCATAAATCCCCCATGGCCGGGGCACGGCAGAAGAAAGAACCGGTGTCCACTGCACCGGACGGCGGGCATGACTCCGTCAAGAAGGATGGCCAATAAACGCCGGGCCCAGAATAATAATAAAAAGGGGTGGCAGGAAGAACAAAATCATTGGTACGGTTAGCTTCGGGGGCAGGGATGCAGCCTTTTGTTCGGCCTTAGCCATACGCTCCTCGCGGGATTCCTCCGCCAGCACGCGCAGCGCTTTCGAGATCGAGGTTCCATACTGCTCAGCCTGAAGCATGGCGGTGGCAAATGATCGGGCAGGCCCGCTGCCGGCGCGGGCAGCAAAGCCCAGGTATGCTGCCTTACGGTCGTTGAGCAACCCTAGTTCGGCACTGAGAATGCCCAGTTCTTCGGCGAGGATTTCAGAGTTCTCTGCGATCGTTTTAGAAATCCGGTTGATAGCGGCTTCAATGCCAATACCGCCTTGCACGCAGATTAATAACATGTCGAGAGAATCGGGGAATGACAGGGCAATTTCGTGCTGTCGTTTGTCAGCTATATTTTTAATCAGTATCCGCGGTATAAAAAAGCCGAAAAGGCCCAGCGTTGTCAAAATCATTATCGTGACATTCTGCGATATCGACTTTGACGAAAGGCTTATTACCAGTGCCGCCCAACCCATCAGGAATAGTGGCAGCACAATGCGTGATGCAAGATAAAAAAGCGGCGCCTTTGAACTGCGGATACCGGCCTGCAACATCTGGGCGCGCGCCCTGATACTGAGATTGCCAGCCAGAGTTTGCAGTTTATAAAGTGAAGCCATTGACTGCGCGGCCGACATAACGTTTTCTTTAGAAGATTGCGGTTTGTTGACTTGTTCGCGCGCTTGTTCAAACAGGGCGCGACGCTTGCTCTCAATGACCTCTTTATATCGCTCTTTTTTCTCTGATCTGGCCAAGAATGGCAGGGCAAATGCTACAAAGGAAGCAGCGGCGGCTACCGCGCTGAGCATCACAATAAAGAAACTAGAATCAAGTTCAGCAAAAGAATCCATTGTTTAGATCCTGAAGTTGATCATTTGTCGCATCATGAGACAGCCAAACGACATCCACAAAACAGCGCCACCTAGAAACATCCTGCCTTTGGGGACGAAAAAAAGGACGCCGATGTATTCGGGGCGCGCAAAATACAACCCCAGTGATACCAGCACCGGCAGGGCGCCGATGATTGCCGCCGATGATTTAGCCTCTGAAGAGAGGGCCTGCACCTTGCGCCGGAGACGGAAGCGCGCACGGATAACGGAAGACAGGTTGGACAGGATTTCGCTCAGGCTGCTGCCGGTTTCGCTTTGAATCTGTAGGGCGGTGGCGAACATATGCACCTCCGTGAGCGGTATCCGGCGCGCCATCATCAAGGCAGCTTCCCCGAGGGGAACCCCCACTTTTTGATTGTCGTAGACTCTCAGCAATTCCTCTCGCAGAGGTCCGGTAAATTCACGCGCTCCCATCGCTACCGCCTCTGACATGGGCATGCCGGCTTGCAGCAGGCGTCCCATACCATCAAGAGCATCGGCGAAATCCTTCAGAAATTTTTTCTGACGCCGGGCCGCTTTCTTTTTGAGGAAGAGTCGGGGCAGGCCAAGAAAGGCCGTAAAGACAATAAAGGCTTTGGCCATCATCGGCCAGCTGGTAAATAGAATTAACACCCAGACAATAGAGGCGCAAATGGCAGACCATATCCAAAAGTGCGATATTGGCGCCTCAATCCCGGCCATTTGCATCAACTGCCGCAAAGACGTTTTGTCTTTTTTCTTTTCCTGATTTTCGTTGCTCGCCTCTTTCAGTTTTTTGGCAATATCCGCGCGTTGTTTGGCTGTGTTTTTTCCCGCATCCCCCTCCTTGGCATTGTCGCTGCGGGTGCGGGAGATCACTGACAGGTACCTCTCGCGCCGCTCCTGTCTTTTGCCAACTACCATACCGATCACGACCGCGAATATCAAAAAAACGGCAATAGCGCTGATGGTAACGACCCAGATCATTCTATGTATAAGCCTCCGCCATCACGTCGAGCAGCTTCTTCTCAAGTCCATAGGCTCTGGCCCGTTCGAACAAAATAGGGCGCAGACCAGTGGACTTTTGCCGGCCCAAGATACGGCCAAATTCATCTCAGCTGAAGCAATCTGTTCGCGCACAGCTGCTGTTGGCAGGTTGAGTCCGCCCATCGCTATCATGTTTTCCATGCGCGTCAGCGCTTCGCGTGGGTTGTTAGAGTGGACGGTGCCCATTGATCCGTCGTGACCGGTATTCATAGCCTGCAGCAAATCGAAGGCTTCCGGTCCTCGCACTTCACCGACAATAATTCGGTCGGGGCGCATTCGCAGGCAGTTTTTAATCAAATCGCGCATTTTGACTTCGCCCACACCCTCCAGGTTTGGCGGGCGTGTTTCAAGGCGCACAACGTGCGGCTGTTGCAGCTGCAGCTCGCAGGCATCTTCACAGGTGATAATTCTTTCCCCCTCACTGATATAGCGAGTGAGGCAGTTCAGCATGGTGGTCTTGCCGGAACCCGTTCCACCAGAAACAACCACGTTGGCACGGCAGGCGCCAATAATTTTAATCATCTCGGCACAAGCGGGAGTCATGGCTTTGAATTCGATCAGCTTGTCCAGAGTCAGTTTCTCCTTGGCAAACTTACGGATTGTCATGCAGCAGCCGTCCACTGCAAGGGGGGGGATGATGGCGTTGACACGCGAACCGTCTGGCAGGCGCGCATCGCAAATCGGGCTTGATTCGTCAACACGGCGGCCAATCACGCCAACAACCCGCTGGCAGATCGTCAGCAGGTGATGATTGTCACGAAACTCGATATTGGCGCGTTGGATTTTTCCCTTCACTTCGATATAAATTGTTTTAGGGCCGTTAATCATGATATCGGCAATCCCTTCCCGTGCCAGCAACTCTTCCAGTGGCCCGAAGCCCAACATATCATCAGCAGATTCCTTAGCAATTTGGGCCAGCTCGGCGGGTGTGACATCTAGGCCGCGGAATTGGCCAATTTCCTGCACGGCAGAAAGAATTTCAGCTCGTGCTGCCTCTGCATCCATACGGGCAAGTGACTTCAGGTCAACACCATCGCGCAAGTCTGTCCATATTCTTTTGCGTGCGCGCTCCATACGCGGATTGGCGGCCGCGGCTGCAAGGGGGGGCTCTGCTTTTGCTGGAGATGGCGTTGGTTTGGGTGCTGGCGCCGACGTTGCAGCGGTGGTGGCAGCACTCTCTGTGGGAGATGGCGTTACTGAAGCTGCAGGTTTCGCGGGCTCCGCTGGTTTTACGGTCTGAGTATTGCTCTGGGGTGTATCTGAACGCTTACCGAACATCCTAACCTCTGTTATTTGCCCAGGGCTTTTTTGATAATACTCATCAGATCTTTATTTTGCTGCTTGTTTGTATCACCTTTATACTCAGTTGCTGCAGCTTTTGCAGCAATTGGCATCAGGGCGTCGATAATCTTGCTGGCAAGATTGTTTTGACCAATGGGTTTTCCCGTCGTTTCACTGGCGGCAAAGATCTTTGGCAGGTAACGGATAACTGCTGATGGCTTCGTACCTAGGGAAGCCTCAATATCAGAGGCGGGGACCTCTTCTGAGGTTGCCATTCCCTCCATGTTGACGATCAGATCCACTTCTTTCAGATGAGACTTCAGAGCTTTTAATTCGCTTAACAGGGTGCGTGAGTTGCGCAGGGCCGATAGCATGGGTGTCGTTACAAGAACAATTTCTGCCGCGCGCGCCAGCAACCTTTTTTGAACCATGGGGCTAGCTCCGGACAGGTCGACAACGACAATGGGATACTTTTGCATGATGCGGTTCACCAGCAGTTCCACGCCATCAGGATCTGGGCTCTCCGTCAGCAAGGGGTCTCCGCCGCAGATCATGGCTGAGAGATGTTCAGATATGGTCTGAGAAATGCGCTTCATATCGTCTTCGGAGCCGGATCCGCCAAGGCGGACAGCCTCTACACGTGTCGTGGCTGGCTCAAGGCCATAAGCAATACCGATACTACCGGCGCTTCCTGCAGCATCCATCAGCATAGTTTTTTGTTTGAGAAGGTCGGCAATAGTCCAGGCCATGACCTGCGCCACTGTGGTGGCGCCAACCCCCCCCTTGCTGCCAACCACAGCGACAAGACGGCTGCCGGAGATGCCCCTCTTTTCAATCAGGGTTTTAGCAATCACTTTTACCATGTCCGTTTCTGAAACGGGCCGTACCAGATAATCCTTAACGCCCATTTCCACCAAGGCGCGGTACAGGTGTACGTCGTTTTTTGGCCCGATCACCACCGCATCTGTTCCGGCGGCACAAACACCCGATAAGCTGTTGAGCTGTGCAATGAAACCATCGCTGATATCATCGGTTTCGATAATGATCAGCTCTGGCGTTGCAGATTCACGGTAATGATTGATGGCGGCATCGATCCCAGCTTGTTCCACGTGGATAGCCACTCGGGCAAACCGCCAATCTTGAGTCAAGCGTTGCGCAAGAGCAGCCGTTCCCGTGTCCGTCGCATAGAAATCCACACGGGATGCCGGTAACAAAATTGATGTAATGTCTTCCTGGCTCATCCCCCGATACCGCTTGCCTGATAGCCCTTCATTTGCTGGTTAGGCGTGCCAGCTTTGTAAGGATCAATAATTGGCCCGCTGCGGCGTGAATCGTTGTTTTGTGTTCCGGCCTTGCCGAGCAGATCCGATGGGTCAACGATCATCCGGCTGAGAGCGGTCTGCATGTCACACCCAAAGCGGTATTCATCAATTGTCTCCATATTGTCCGCACCCTGCCCGCCGGGAAGGGCACTGCACCCCTCAGAAGGTGTTGCCGTCATGGCGCTATACGTCACGACGGCCTTGCTCATATATTTCCTGTCTTTGACCGGCACCGTCACGACCGAAAAAGCGGATACACCACGTTGTCTAAACGCCTTCTTGTAGTCAGATCCTCGTTGTTCTGCACGGTCTGCACTGGAAGGGTATCCGGGCAGATAGGGTATGGTCAGGACCATCTCACCTTTTCCGGTTTGGATAAAGTGATCTGCGATCCGACTCACGCTGGCCATATCCACATGCCCGGCGTCAAGAGTCTTTGCGACCATTTGTTCATGAACCTGAATTTTACCCGTCGTCACATGTGACGGAGTTGATACATCACATGCTGATAGCGCCATGAGGCTGCCAATCAAGGCGATGGCCAGAGAAACCGGTCTCGGTGTCTGCATAATTCATTCTCCCTAATCAACTATATATCCGAATCCTTCAACTGAGCTAATTTTCTCCGGCACATGGTTGCCGTAAGATTTCCTCAGGTTGTCGATAAACCGCTGTGATAGTGGGTTGACAGTTTTTACTGGAGTAGATTGAAGAGATGCTGTTTTTTTCCCAGAATCTGCATCAGGGGTCAATGCTGATGTTTTTTCTGGAACGGCTGCTCTTGTTGTAACTGGAACAGTTTCTGAGGGTTTAGCAGAGATCGATGTTTCCAGATGCTTGTCAAACGCAGTGGGCGCTGCTGCAGAAGCAATCGCCTCTGCCTGTGCATAAGAATCAACCAGGTATGGCGTGACGATGATAAGAACCTCGGATTCATCCCGTGAGAATGATTTTGATTTGAAAAGCTGTCCCAGCACTGGCAGGTCCTGGACGCCGGGCATACCGTTCAGGGAGTTGAGTGTGTTGGATTTAATAAGACCGGCCAGCATAATCGTACCGCCGCTGCCCAGCTCGACCGTCGTTTCGGCGCGTCGAACACTCAGACCGGGAATGCCGTTGACGACGTTGGTTCGATCTATCTCGGACACTTCGGTAGACAGGTGCAACGCGATACGTTCTTTGGTCAGGACGGTAGGGGTAAAATTAAGCGCCACACCGAATTGCTTAAATGTGACACTGATGTTCCCTTGTGAATCACGGCCGGATGGAACGGGATATTCCCCCCCCGCCAGGAACCCTGCCGTCTCTCCCGAAATGGCTGTCAAGTTGGGCTCTGCCAGGGTGTTAAGAATGCCATTGGTTTCTAGAGCACGCAGGGTCGAGGAAAATGGCCCGAAAGCCCCCGTCTGCCCCAGCAACAAGGAGCCCGTGCCAAAAGGTGTTGCTCCTGCCAGGCCAATATTACTGCCAGTCAGTTTAAATCCCCTGGTTGCATTTGGCCTGTAATCTGTTTCAAGGCCCAGATCGCGCAGCACGGTACGATCTGCTTCAAGAACCCTGACCTTGATCATGACTTGCTGTTCACCCCTGACTGTCATCAGGTCCACCAGGGTTTGGCTCTTATCCGTGATAAACCGGGCGGCCAGATCCCGAACTTGATTAGAAACAGAGGGGCTGGAAACAGTGCCGCTCAAGACAACATTGTCTTTAATGGTTTTGGCTGAAATCTTTTCGTTTGGAAAAAATTCTTTCAGCGTGTTTTGGAGGTTATTGTCGTCAAGCCGTACACGGATAGTGATGTTCCCCAGCTGATTTCCCGTGTCATCGTAGGCCAGCACGTTGGTTTCACCGACGGTGCGGCCGACAATGTAGAGGCGGTTGGAGCGAAGAGTGCCGACATCGGCAATGGCGGGATTGGCAACCAACACATCGGCGACAGGACCCGTCAACTCGACTGTATCTGCCTTTCCTGCCGTGAGCTGGACAATTTTATTATAAGCCTTGGCGCCGCGCGCACCGCCGGGAATGCACACCCCAAGAGATATGGCGATTACGAGAAGAAGAATCTTGAAAAGAATCTGCTGCATTATACACCTGCCTTTCATGGGAAACGCTCGAACGAGCAATCCACCCAGTTCCCATTCTGGCATAGAACATCGACTCTGTGTAAAGAAAAAATTGAATGTTTTTAAGTAATTATTTTAATTACTTCATTTAATTGATTATGTATGGAGACGAATTGTAACAGCACAACCCACGCCCCAAAACTTATGGCAATGCCGTAGGGGGCCGCATTTTTTCCGCTTTGCAACTGCGCAATACAAGTTCCGGGTGCCGGGTTTTTGAAAGGTTTCATTCTTTGGATAATCATGGCGGCGACCCCGATGATCCCGCCTGTCACGGACATGTAAAACAGGAATGGAATGAGCCCTTTGAGGCCGACCCAGAGACCCAAAGCTGTTCCCAGCTTCGAGTCGCCTCCGCCCATGAGGTCAAAGCTGAACAGGGCATAGGTCATTCCCAGCATGATCGCCATTGCCCCAAGATGAGAGCCGATTCCTCCGAAGGCATGTGGCGCAGCCAGCCATGCAGGGACGAAACAGACCAGAATCACTAGAGAATGCCAATTAGGTATGGTGAGCGATCGAAAATCAGAGACACAGCTAAGAACCGTGACAGCGAGAACGATAACTGTCATAAGAAACGCGATGAGTATCATGTTTCTCCCTCAAAGCAGAACCCGCCCCCTTACGGAGGGCGGGTTCCTGATGGCTTACGCCTTTAAAACTAAGAGATCAAGGCGATGCAGTCAGGTTGGCATTTGCTTTGCTCGCTGCCGTATCAAGGTGCGTGTTCACAGAGGTGAACATGGCGATCAGCTTGTCGCCGCTGAGGAACACGATCGAACTGATGGCGACGGCAATACCGGCGGCAATCAAGCCATACTCAATGGCCGTGGCGCCTTTCTCGCAACGCACAAAAGCTTCTTTCTTAGCCCAAAGCTGTAAAAACATACAATACCTCCACTGTTGGTTTGAGTCTAAAGGTCTGACAATAGCCCCTACACCTTCATCGTAACGCTACATTACTTAAAATTCAGTAAAAAAAGCATGTTTGAATGGTTAATTTGTGAACTTTTATGTCCATGGGGCAGGATTTCGGCTGATTTATCCTGGTAAATCAAAAGAGTGGCCGGGATGTTATTTGGACATGATTCCTTCCCCCCATTTGCGCACGAGTTCTTTCTGGCGGCGCTCGATTTCTTTCATACGATATTCATTCTTTTTTAAGAGTATCCCGGCAACAAACGGAGTC
>JACQAA010000065.1 GCA_016195185.1 Pseudomonadota bacterium
GATGGCCCCTGAACGATCAGCGTGTTCCAAGCCACCGCACCAACGCTCCCGTCACCAGCGGTAGCGCCGGCTGTAAGGCCGCAAATGGCGGCGCAGTTCGGAACGCGCGTCGCCGCGTTAGCCAAATCACCCGGCATGCCGCCGTAGGTGTCACGGAACGTCGTTGTCGCGGACTCAACGGCACGAATCTGCCCCATGGTGGCCGTGATGCGGGCATTCTGCATCAGCTGCTGCCCTTTCAGGATACCGCCGATCAGCAGGCCGATGATGGTCAGCACGATTGCCAATTCCACCAGCGTAAAGCCTTTTTGTTGATACGTCTTTCTCATTTCTAAAAACCTCCATGTTGTCGTGCAAGCTGTTGTTGAAATATTCCCCGAGCTCATCCCCAACTGTAACATCCAAATATGCCCTGTTCAATATAAAAAAAGGCAAACCTTTTGTTAAAAATGGTTGATGATTCATTAAGAAACCGAGTGTACGTTCCGGGATAATTAACCACTTTATCGCTAACCGCTTGTTTTCTGCGCACGTGAAATAACGGCGACTGCTTGATGAAAAAATGCGCTGCAGATGGAATCTTCATAAAATCATATGCCGATCACGACACATGCCAAAGCAGCCCTACGTGGTGTTAACCATTCAAACAATCAGCGATCATAGCCAGCAGCGCCACGTGCGATTCGGCCAAAACATCCAAATGTCGCTTATGGCGAAGAAGCCCCCCCGCGCAAGCGGAGCAGAGACTTTACTTCTTCCGGGGCAACACCCAATTCATCTGTCAAATAAGATGCCATAAAATTTATTTCCGCTGGGTCCATAGTTTTCTCGGTGACCAGCATGTTCTTCATCATCTGCCGTGCAGCATCCTTGTCACCGCGCTCGCTTAAAACAAAAGCCGGCATCTGCCGTGCCCACTGCGGCATATCAACGCCGCTCTGATACATGCGCTGCAGCGTGTAGGCCCATTTCAGCGCCAGGTCCAGATTGTACGTCCGGTGCTGGGCCAAGAATGCAGCATGCGCCAGCCAGCGCCACTTTTCGCCGATAGGAACTTGCCCGACAGCGCTCAGATAATTGGCAACGACAGCGGCATCTTTCGGAACCTTCGTGCCGCCAAAATAGTAAGCCGCCACCATCGGTACATGGTCAGATAAAGAATCCAGAGAATTCAGCAAGGAAAACCATTTTCCCAGCTCCGTGTAGTTGTAGTTTTTGAGCGGCGTAATATCGATACCGACATCGCCCAAATCCTGTAATGTCAGCGCCAGAAAACGATAGGCAAATTCCGGATCACCCAGCGCCATGAGAACGGCGCCATTTCTGCTCGGAACCGGCGGCACGGCTTCCCAACGCGGATAAAACTCTTTACTGGCAGACCAAACAGCCAGTTGCAGGCCCAGAATGGCAAGCAGAACCAGGCGAACGCGTCCAAGATGAGCCTGCACTCCGGTCAGAACTGCCTCCGCACAAAATCATACGTGGCGGCTGCCAACAGTAAGCCGATAAACAAAATACCCTGCACACCAATCAGCCCGGTCAGCCCCATGTGTTCAGCTATCCAATACGCATAAGCACCAGCATCCGGTATAAATTTGATTCCCACTGACTCTTTAACACCATAAACCAGCCACGTTGTCTGCCCCATCAAGTCCAGCCGCGGGATAACAATTGAAATCAACTCCATCACGCTATTCATGATGGCAAACGTCCGGCTTGCCGATGGCCGCAACGGCCAAGGTAACAACCAGGGCAATCGAAAAGGCCAGGAGTGAAAAGGCCGTGGTATGACTCAATAGAAACGACAGCCGGGAAATCGGTCGTGCCAGCAGGAATTCGACCTCTTTGTGTTCAAAGGCACGCCGTATATAAAAACAGCAAAACAGGATAAGACCCGTCACCCCCAGGAAACGCAGTCCCCCGGCGCCGAAAACAACGGCAAAACTGCCCTGCTCGATCATGCCGGTCGATCCCATGAACACCGCAACCGCCGCCGTCATCATGATCATCAAGGCGAGTGTCATCATCAGCTTATCGCGCACCGCCGCTGTCAAAACATACTTGACGAGATGTTTGGATATTATTTTCATGTTCACCACAGGCTACAACCGCGAGGGACGGCGATCCTGGCCGAAATCCCTGAAAAGATCCCGATCAGCATCGGTGGCGGTGGCATCGGTGCCAGGCACGATCGTAGCGCGCAGCAAAATGACCAGCTCATTTTTCTCGACTTTGTCGCCGTGATTGCGGAAGAGGGCGCCCAGCACCGGCACACCGTCCAGCACCGGTATACCTTCCTGACTCACAACGTTTCCATCCTTCATCAGCCCCCCCATCACAAGCGTGTGCCCTGACTGTATTTTGACAATCGAATCAATTTCCTGCACTGATAGTTCCGGTATCGTGTTCCCGGCATTAATTGGATCCGCAACCTGACGGGTGACTTTTGACACACTGGGCCGCACCGACAAAAGAATTTCCCCGGTGTCGGGGTTTGCGGTCGGCAGAACGTTCATCAGCACCCCCTCCGGCGCCGATTTGATCGAAGCTGTTTTGGTAATGGTGGGCGGCACGCCAACAACGGTTGCGGGCGTCGTTGTCGTGGTAATATCAAAATAAATGCTGTTATTCGTGACATTCACAACGGCCGGCTGGCTGTTCATGACGGTGACACGCGGGCTGGAAAGGGCGCGCACCGTCCCAAAACGGCTGAGCGCCTGGATAATCGGCTTCACGCCGTGACCAAAATTAAAATCACCCTGGAACAGGCCAACCGCAGGCGGAGATAACGCTGGCGCCGTCGTGGTCGCCGTTAATGTGGAAAGCCCCGTCACGTTAAAAGTACCCCAATCAATCCCCGCCGAGAACTCATCGGTCAGCGCAACTTCAAGGACTTTCGCCTCAATCAAAATCTGCATGGTTGACACGCGACGAAAATCATTCAGAAACCGCTGCACCAGCTTGTGCTGACGCTGACTGGCAAAGACGCTAACAAGCCCCGTCTCTTTGCTGATAGAATAAGTCGATGGCGCCGTCGGCAAT
>JACQAA010000087.1 GCA_016195185.1 Pseudomonadota bacterium
CGTAGCCACAATGGGGCATGGACTGTACCGCTTTGCCGCGTGATCCGGAATGCATCAGGGTTGTCTCGCATAAATGCGCATTGCCTTCCTGCCCGCCATTGAACTGTGCCAGGGCGCCGTCGCCATGGCGGAAAAACTTGATCGCGGGCGCCAGGCGGTCGATGGCCTGCTGCAGTTCTTCGGGCATGTCCATTTTTGCCGCAATCAGCGCCGCGCGCAGGTCAACCAGACATTGCAGGAATTCAAATGTCATTTGCGGGCTGCGGGAGATATGACCGCCATCCGGCAGAATCTGTTCGTGGATCTGCTGCAGAATGCCGCCGAAGGCCTGTTTCAGGCGTTTTTCTCCCCCCGTCAGCGCCAGTCCCGTATAGGCAAGGCCCTTATAGGCGCGCAGCAGCGGAAGCCCGATGGCCGGGCCCGGGAGCATTCTGGCCAGGTATTTGGTTTGGCGGATCAGGCTGGAAAAATAATCTTTTTGGAACTGGTCATCGGCGCTGGCGCAGAAAAAATCATGGAACGAGATCCAGGATTTCAGGCGCGTGCCGATGATATCCGCGCGCCAGGCCAGAGGATGGCAGGTGGAATAGCGGGCAAGCCAGGTGGACACCATTTCCCGCGCCATCTGCCGCGCCCTCTCGCTCCCGACCGAGCGCAGGTTCCGCAGCCACTCAAAGCCATGCAATTCCGTCAGCCATTCGGGACTGGCTTTTTCCGGATCCCAGGACAGGTCTTCCCGGGCGATGGTCTGTCCGGAAAAATGGAATATCCCTGCTATCATATCGCGGCCATGCTGGGCGTCGCCCGGCCAGGGGTCGGGCGGTATGGCCCGCAGCCCGCCGGGGGTGCCGGATAATTGTAGGAGGTCAATGAGCGGATTACTCAGCGCCAGATGGCGTACGCCCGCGCCCAGCCGTTGCAACGGTCTTATTCCCCTGAAGATCAGGCGTTGTTCAGTCAGATCCATCGTTATGTATGCCCTCAACCCCCGTTGCAAGGCACTCCCCTCTATAACTTACAAACCCCTCAGGCGTCGTATCGCCTGCTTGTAGTCTTTCTCCTTGAAGATGGCGGTGCCTGCCACCAGCACGTCGGCGCCGGCCCGGATAACCTGCGCTGCCGTTTCCGCATTGATCCCGCCGTCGACTTCCAGATCGATCGCGCGACCGCAGCGGTCGATACGTTCGCGGATGGATTTTATTTTGTCCAGCAACGGAATAAATTTTTGTCCCCCGAATCCCGGATTGACCGTCATGACCAGCACCAGGTCTATTTCTTCCAAAAGATGGTCCAGCACACTCACCGGCGTTGCGGGGTTGAGGGAAATGCCCGCCTTTTTCCCCAGAGACTTGATGAGTTGCACGGTGCGGTGCGGATGACCCCCTGCTTCGGGGTGAAAGGTGATGATGTCGGCGCCGGCCTTGGCGAAACTTTCCACAAACAGATCCACCGGAGAGATCATCAGATGGACATCAAAAACTTTGGAGGACGCTTTGCGCAGGGATTCGACGACCACCGGGCCGATGGTGATATTGGGGACGAAATGACCGTCCATCACGTCCACATGGATATAGTCGGCGCCCGCAGCCTCGACCGCCCGGATTTCTTCTCCCAGCCTCGAAAAATCTGCGGATAAAATGGATGGCGCGATGCGAACCCCTTGACTCATCAGTCTTTTATAGCAAATTTGCGAGAATCAGGCAATACTTACTCTACAGGCCACGCCGTTCCGTCGTGGTGTAGTATTCGTGAGTGGAGGATATTTTTATGGATTACACGCCGAGCCGCTATGTACGCAAGACCCTGATGCCCGATGAACGCTGCGTCAAGGATGCGCGGTTTTCATGGCTCTATGTCCTCCAGGCCTGGATTTTATGGGGGCTGTGCCTTCTGTTCGGCTTTGCCGTGCGGCATGTGGTATCTCCGTCTCTGGGGCCGCAGAGCTGGTATTTTGTCGCCGGGGGCGCTGGTTTCGGCGGCTGGCTGTTTCTGCTGATGATGCTGCGGAAATGGACGACGGAGATCATCCTGACCACCGAGCGGCTGATTTATAAGCGCGGCTTTTTGTCGGTGACGGTGGAGGAGGTGGATATTGAGCAGCTGGCGAGCGATAACGTTGACCAGAGCATCTGGGGCAGGCTGTTCGACTACGGGCAGATCCATGTCCGCTGCATCGAGGCGGATGATATTTACCTTCCCGCCATCACCCACCCCTACGAGTTCCGCAACGCGCTCGAGCAGCAAAAGCACATCTATCGCGATACCTACATGAAGGTGGAGCACCTGCGCCGCCACGGGATGGAGCCGGGGGATAAATAAGAAACCGCCACGCCGGGTGTGATCAGGCGGTGACAAGCTCCATCGAGATGCGCTTCTTTAAGGCATGAGCTGCCTCAGAAAGCGAGTTGATGGTTACGTTCTCATACGGGTCAAGCATCCGGCGGACGTAGCTCTCTGTCTTTCCCAGGCGCCGCGCCAGTTCCGATTTCGAGACCTTGCCCCGGACCATCTCATTCCAGAGCAATACTTTGGCCTGCATGACTTCGGGCAGGGCTATCGCCTGATAGCCGCGCCGTCCTGGCGTTGGGACAGGTACCCCCTTCCGCAACTCCATATAGCCCACGATGGCCGTTTTCAGGGCATCCGCCGCCAGCGCCAGCGTTTCCTCCACTGTATCCCCCCCCGTCAGGGCTTCGGGTATGTCAGGAAATGAAGCCATATAACCTGCCCCGTCCTTTTGAATTTTTACTGCATATTTCATAGCGTTTCTCCTTTTTTTTAAAGCCTTCTTAGTTCCTGCGGGTCGATTCCAAGCTGCTTGCACATGGCATGGAATAGCCCTTTGTTGATCGTTTTATTTTGACCGACGATGGCCGTGAATTGATCGCCGACATAAATCCGCCCATGACTTCCCTTGCCATGCCCGACATCAAGGGAAAAAAACAGATTATTTTTCTTGGCATATTTACGGGCTTTGCTGACAAATTCATCCGTTCTCATGACCACTCTTCAACTCCATCCTCGTGTTATGATCGCATATATATATGCGAATGTCAAATAAAAACGAATATATATGTACGAATGTCAAGAGAAAATTGCGGATGATTTGACCCCCCCCCCGCCGCCGCCCTGCGCCGGCCACCATGACTTGAGGTGCCAATTTGGCACCTCAAAGCCTCAAACTCTAGAGCATACGCTGTTTAAATAGAATATCTCCTGATCTCCACGCCGCACTTGTTGCGGCGTCCATGGATGCCGGGACAAGCCCGGCATGGTGAAGAGGATGATTTCCACCCAACCGAAAAATGCTCTAGCTCTGCCAGACGGGCATCAAGCATGACCTTATGCCTTCCCGCTGCAGGGTGGCATGGGTGCCGGAATAAATCCGGCGTGGCGAGACTTGTCAGTTCCCGTTACCGGACAGATAGCCGGCTGTTGTCGCCCCGTTGTCCAGCGAGCCGCCCCAGGGCAGGGTGCAGGCGCTGCAGAGGTTGATGGTGACGTTCTGTGCCCCGGTCTGAAAGGATTGCCACTCGACGCTCGACCCCAGCGGCACCAGAATGGCTGACGGATTATTGTTGGCCACGACGCGGCAATCGGGGACGGCAGCGCCGGCATTGACTGTCGTCGGTGCGCCGCCGGTGGGGAGCACCTTTGTCACGGCCTGATCGGTGATGGCGAACTGGGCCCGGGCTACACCGGATTCCCCGGCAAGGATCATCAGACTCGCCATAAGAAGAATAAAAATCAATTTTCTGTATGTATATCGAGGCACCATGGTACCCCCCAGCTTATCAACTCAAACCAACGTCAAGTCACATTGCAGTAAGCGCATCCCGAGCAACTTGCATAGGTGTAGCTGCCGGACAGGCTGCCGTTAGTAGTAGCATGGGGGAGAACAGTTACTTGAGGGGGGGACGCCGGAGGAACACGTCCCCGAGCAGGCGGAATAGATATAGGTGCCGGTCCCGGCGGGATCGGACAACACGCCGTTCGTACAGGTACGGGTCTCGGCATAGCAACCCGTACAAGCTGTTCCTACGGTGCCGGCCACGGCCCGATGGTGGCTGGCCATGTCAGTGGCAACGGCAATGACAACTGCAGCAATCATCATAATCCAGAAAAAGATTTTCATCGAACAAACTCCTTAAATTATAGCTCCGTTATCAAAGATCCCTATCCTTCCAGCCTTATGGGCTGGCGGCGCTGCCGCTCTGAAATGCGGTATATGCCGTGACGCTGGTGCCGCTGGCGGTCGTCCCGCCCCACGGCAGGCTGCAAGCGGCGACCGTGCAGCTGGTAGCGGTGTAAGAACCTGACAGCGTGCCGTTATAGCAGATACGGGTCTGGCTGGTGCAGCCGGTACCGGAGGCGGGGGTGGCTGTCAGATAGGCCGTCACGGAATTCCCGCTGGTGATCGTGCCCCAGGCCGTTCCGGTGCAATCGGTACCGCCGGCGTAGCCGGCCGTGGCGCTACCTGTATTACTCCATACACCGTTATTGCAGGTTTGGAGTTGGGTGCAGCAATAATATCCGCTGGCACAAGTGGCGGCAATGGTCTGTGTCTGGCCATTAGTGGCGCCGGCGGTGCAGGTGCCTTGTGTATAGCAAGTGGACTTGGTAGTTATGCTCCCGTTCGTGCAGCTCAATGACGCGCCGGCGCAGGAGCGGGTGCAACCGGCGGTGCAGCTTGAATTGGTGTAGGAACCGGACAGGCTGCCGTTACTGCACGTACGTGTCTCGCTGGTACAGGCGCCGGCCGGGGCTGACGACAGATAAGCTGTCACCGAAGTCGTATCAGCGATCGTGCCGCCCCATGGCAGGGTGCAGGAAGCGCCGCCCGTGGGAGGAGGGGGGGGGGGAGGAGAGCCGCCGCCGCCCTCAGCGCTGCTGCTCGCCCAGGCAGTCTGGCTGATGTGGCCGATACCGGCGTGTGGAACGATGGAGGCCGGATTGCCGGCGATGACAAGAGCGATGGCCGCAAGCGCGACCCCTATGGCGATCCCGAAAAAATTCCTCATCCGACAAACTCCTCTATAACAAATCTCTTAATGGTCACCGTCACACCAGAGAGACTACAAGCATAGCCCTCTCAAGTCAATTCCCGTTGCCCGCCAGATAGGCGGTGATCGAAACTCCGCTGGCCAGCGAGCTGCCCAGGGATGCAGACACGGTGCAGGCATTGCATGCGCCGACAGTGAAGCCAAGTGTTGCCGACTTGGCGTAAAAAGCCTCCCACTCCGTGGTTGAGCCGAGTGGAATATACAGTTTTTTCCCGCCGGTATTGGTGATGATTTTGCACTCTGCGGCGGCGGCGCCGGTGTTAATTGTCGTTGCCGCGGTGGTAGGGGTACCGCTTGTTGAGTATACGTTATTGTATATTTTCATGCCTGTAAACTGGGCCCGGGCGGCGCCCGCCCCCATTGCGGAGACAGCCACAGCCACGGTCAGAATCAACGCCAGCCTTGTGTATCGAGACATCATGGTGCCCACCTCCACATATCTTCAATATAAAGAAAAATTACCCCTAATGCCAGAGTATCATAGATTGCTTAAAATTGTATTATCACAGTCAGGGCCTGGTTTTCAAGCCTTTAATGTCCTTGATTTCTTTCCGTAATTCTTCAATGGCCTTCTGCTGGGTATTGACCGTATTTTCCAGCGTTGTGACCCTGGCCTTCAGGTCGGTCAGCTCGGCCCACCAGGTCTCGATTTTGACGGCCAGCTCTTTGACCGCTTCGACGAGCGGGCCTACCAGATTGCCATATTCCACGGCTTTCATGCCCGTCGCCTTGTTGGTCGCCACCAGCTGCGGATAGACCTTTTCCACCTCCTGGGCGATGACCCCGATGCCGGGTCTGCCGTCTTTCTTCCAGTCGAACGACACGCCGCGCAGCTGGCGGACCTTGCCGAGCGAGCCGCCCAGCGTCGCAATGTTCCGCTTGAGCCGTTCATCCGAGCTGTACAGGAAAGCCGCCGAGGTGACGTCGGTGGTGACGACCAGGTGGGTGTCCATCTGCACATCGCTTGTGGTGTGCAACGTGCCGCTGACGTCCAGTTTATAAGTTGGGTTCGTATTGCCAATGCCGACGCTGAAGGCGCTGCCAGTATTTAGGAATGTCACTCCCTCACTGCCATTGGTGGTAAAGTGCATGTTCAGTCGTGCGCCAATAGCCAGATCGTTATTCCCCGTTACAGCCATTCCGGCAATATCGACGCTGGCATCTGAGGGTCTGGATAAACCAATTGAGCTCCCTAAGTTTGTCCACCCAGCGGGGACGATGTTTGTTCCCGCGACCGCATCTCTGATAGCAACAAAATAGTTTGCGGAAGCATCTGTTTGAACGTGAAGTTTATACGATGGCGCCGCCGTTCCGATGCCGACGTTGCCGGCGTCGTCTATGCGCATACGCTCCAGAGGCACATTGGCGCCGGTCCAATTGTTAAGGGTTGAGAAGACAATATTTCCGCTTCTTCCTATGCCGTTGTAATCAGGGTCCATAAGCACCCCGTCGAGATAGGCGATATCAAAGATATTACTGTCTTTATCTTGCCCTCTGAATCTTATTCGGGAACCCGAACCGTCTGTTGTATTGGAACCAAAGACAGTTCCCGCTCTTGTCAGGGTGAGTACAGATGTTGGAGA
>JACQAA010000052.1:0-3782 GCA_016195185.1 Pseudomonadota bacterium
CCAGCGTCTCGCCGTAGAGCTTTTTAAATTCGTCGAAGTCGCTGTTGTCGGCAATCCGCGCAATCACCTCCCGAACATCATAGGGTTTGCGCGTATCGGATGGAATCAGCCCATAGATCTCTTTGGCATCATATTTCGGCGGCAGCACTTCCCGCATGGCCAGCGTGGTTTTTTTGCGGCGGTTGAGGTTGCCGACGATCTGGCGCAGAAGCGCGAGCGCATGGCCGTCGTTCTGCGCGTAATAATCGGTGACGCCGGAGGAGCGGCAATGCACGTCGGCGCCGCCGAGGTCTTCAGCGCTCACTTCTTCGCCTGTCGCAGCCTTCACCAGCGGCGGGCCGCCGAGGAAAATCGTGCCCTGATTTTTGACGATAACCGACTCATCCGACATCGCCGGAACATAGGCGCCGCCCGCAGTGCAGGAGCCCATCACGGCGGCGAGCTGCGGAATGCCGCTGGCCGACATATTGGCCTGATTGAAAAAAATCCGCCCGAAGTGTTCTTTGTCCGGAAAGACCTCATCCTGCAGCGGTAAAAATGCGCCGCCGCTATCGACCAAGTAGAGACAGGGCAGGTTATTCTGCTCGGCGATCTCTTGTGCCCGCAGGTGCTTCTTGACCGTCAGCGGATAATAAGTGCCGCCCTTGACGGTCGCATCATTGGCAACGATCACGCATTCCTGGCCCGCCACGCGGCCGATGCCGGTGATGATGCCGGCAGCCGGGACATGATCGGCATAAACATTATAGGCGGCAAAGGCGGAGAATTCCAAAAACGGCGAGCCGGGGTCGAGCAGGTTTTTGATGCGGTCGCGCGGCAGCATCTTGCCCCGCGCCAGATGCTTCTCCCGCGCCACTTCGCCGCCGCCTTGCTGGATCGCGGCCAGCTTGTCCCTGAAATCCTCAACGACTTTTTCCATCGCTTGGCTGTTGGCCTGAAAATCCTGCGACTGCTGCGAAATCGTCGATGCGAGTTGTGTCATCTGCTCCGTCCTTACTTTTGAACTCTGATTTTAAAGGAAACGCCCCGGCAAAGAAACCGCTCTTAAAATACCCCATTAATCAAACATTAACCATTATGTATAATAATGTGCGTATATTCGGCTCAACCGGGGGTATGCCCAGAATGACGTCCACTGCCACGACACACCAGCCGGGGTTCGCTCTCACAGATACTTTCAACAGGTTCGCCAGAAAAGCTGTCGAAGATTTTCCACGCCTGAAAAACCGGTTTGTTTTTTACAGCGTGCCGACGGACACCTGGCATGGAAGTCCGGGGCATCTGCATGAGACGCAGGCGACGGATTTAAGATACATGCAGAAAGCCATGAAGGGGCGGGACCCTGAAAAGGCTATCGCTGTCTCTGGTAACTTTGATGACTACGATTTCATGGCGTATATCGGAGATGATGCCAGCAAGCGCCTGATGACGTCGCCCTCTGCCGCCGATGAACAGGAAGTATTCGGCACCTTGCAACACGAACTTGGACACCTGGTTTGCCCTGGTGCCTTTCACCATCACCTCGGCGAAAACTTTGATGAATGTGTTGCCGAAGCTTTTTCGTTTATTCGTCAAAAACAAAAATATCACGTCATCAAGCCCCAAATAGAAGATATGAACTGGGACAGAAGTATGGGGTTAATACTACTTAAAAAAACCTCGCACATTGCATTAACCGTCTTGGAAGAGCTCGGAAAACTGGCGAAAAGACATGATTATTCAAGACTCACGCCAATACAAACCGCCAACCTTGCCTATCGCCTGTCGTTACAATATAGTCTTCCGCAGGAACGCCTTGACCGGCTGGTAAAAATTTTTAAGCCCGTTAAGAAAGCCTATGAAGATGACGAAATAAGTTACGCTGACACTTTCAAAAGATGCTGGAAAACAATGCTTGAAGATCAGGGAGAAGATTCTGACGTGGTTTTCATTATCGGAAAAACATTTCTGAAATCATTTTTGGAAAAGCGCATGGAGATATTGACACCAGTGTTCAGAAGTATTGAGAAGGCATCAAAAGTCTGCGGCGACCTGAGGGGAGAATTCTGGGACGATGTCCGACAAAAAATAAAAACCCGCGAAGCTCAACTGGGCAGGATATCTTCTACACAACGCCTCATGAATGAGGCGCTCGACATGCAAATGCTTGGCCGCTTTGATAAAAGTCCGGATGCAATGATCAATCCTGAACAATACGAGTCCAAAGAAAACCAGCAATACCTGAAACGCGCACGAGAAGCCTATATCAATCTCCGTACCATGGGCGACCTCGCCCCTGAGCAAGCTGCCGCCCGTGCTCAAGAAGCTTCACGCGGACGACCTCGACGTGTCGCTCACATGACCCTCCACCCCATCGCTAATGTTATGTGAAAATTTGCCAGCTCGCCGTGGCCAAGACAGCATGCTAGTCTGGCCGGATGCCAGATCACATCAATACAACTGATAAAATTTTCTTCGCCAAGACCAAAATGGACCCCGCCAACGTAACGAAACTGGTCAATACCAGTCTCGCCGGGGCGGATGACGGGGAATTGTTTCTCGAATATGTGCAGTCGGAGTTTTTCGGTTGGGACGACGGCAAGCTGAAGACCTGTTCCTACGACACCGATACGGGTTTTGGCCTGCGCTCGGTCGCCGGTGAATCTTTCGGCTTTGCCCATTCGTCGGAGATGACCGAGAAAGCCATCGCCCGCGCCGGCGACACCGTCAGGTCCGTCACCGCCGGTTATTCCGGCACCATGGACATTAACCCGCACCAGACCAATCAGCAGCTCTATACCGATGACAATCCGCTGCTGCTGATCCCCTTCGAGAAAAAAGTCAAACTGCTGCAGGATATCGACGCTTACGCCCGCGCCCGCGACCCGCGCATCAAACAAGTCTCGGTCAATCTGGCGGCGTCGTGGAAGGCGGTGCAGATTTTGCGCGCCGGCGGGCACAAGGCCGCCGATATCCGCCCGCTGGTACGGCTCAATGTGTCGGTCTATATCGATGACGGCAAGGGCCGCATGGAAGAAGGCGCCAACGGCCTCGGCGGACGCTACACCTATGAGCATTTATTTGATGGCAAGATTTGGGGCGCGGCGGTGGATGAAGCCTATCGCCAGGCCTCTGTCAACCTGACCTCCATCGCCGCACCGGCCGGTGAAATGACAGTGGTGCCCGGCCCCGGCTGGCCCGGCATTTTGCTGCATGAGGCGATCGGCCATGGGCTGGAAGGAGATTTTAACCGCAAAGGCACCTCGGCCTTCTCCGGCCTGATCGGCAAGCAGGTTGCGGCCAGGGGCGTGACGGTGGTCGATGACGGCACTCTGACGGACCGCCGCGGCTCTATCACGATCGACGATGAAGGCACGCCGTCGCAGCGCACCAAGCTGATCGAGGACGGTATTCTGGTCGGCTATTTGCAGGATCGCCTCAACGCGCGGCTGATGGGGGTGAAGCCCACCGGCAACGGGCGGCGCGAAAGCTATGCCGACCACCCGATGCCGCGCATGACCAATACCATCATGTTGAACGGACAGCACAGCAAAGACGAAATTATCAAATCGGTCAGCAAGGGCATTTATGCCGTCAACTTCTCCGGCGGGCAGGTGGATATCACCTCGGGCAAGTTTGTCTTTTCGGCGGCCGAGGCCTATCTGATCGACAACGGCAAGGTGGGGGCGGCGGTCAAAGGCGCGACGCTGATCGGCAACGGCCCAGACGCGCTCACCAAAGTCAAAATGATCGGCAACGATATGGCGCTCGACCCCGGCATCGGCACCTGCGGCAAGGACGGG
>JACQAA010000052.1:3808-11566 GCA_016195185.1 Pseudomonadota bacterium
AAAGCATTTTGTGGAATCATCCTCTTCACCATGCCGGGCTTGTCCCGGCATCCATGGACGCCGCAACAAGTGCGGCGTGGAGATCAGGAGATATTCTATTTAAACGGCGGATGCTCTAAAGTGTAGCGGGAGTTAAGGCGCTGCCCTTGTGTTATCAGGGTATTTTTCTATATTTTATCATTTAATATCAACCTATTATAGACCGCCATATCATCTCTGAAATTATTTTTCAGAAACATATTGCATAATATGTAAGAATCGGTTACAAGTGAATATCCGCTAAAGATTCTGGTGTATTTCATTTTTTTATAAGGAGCTGAGAACATGGGAGAGGTTTCGCAAGATCTGAAGAAGATTTATGATGCAGGAAAACATTTCACCGATACAAAACTTCCAAAATTCCTTCAAAAAATTGGTATGCCGAAAGGACTTGCTAGGGGTATTTCTGGATTTGTTTCAGCTTATGTAGGTGGAAGCTTCACTGTAGACGTTGCACTCATCCCAATGATGACCGCAGGCCTGATAATTTCAGGCGCGGCTGTTGTTCCGGCTATCGCGGCGGGAGCTACCGTGCTTGCTCTGTTCACCGTACCCGCCGTTTTCGGCGCAGGTATGACTATGGGCGGTTTTAAGATGGCTGCCGACAAGTTAGGCTTTATAAAAAATAAGACTGTTCCTGAGGGCACCGTTTCCTCTCCTCCCGCCGCCAGCGCGTTTAATGCAAACACGACGGCGTCTGCTGATTTTAAAAACGCTGCCGAAGGTGCCAAGCCCGAAAGCCATTCTCAGCCGGCGGCCCCAGTTCTTAAAGACGCGCCGTCAGTTTAATACAGAGAAAGTTTTTCTAGGATGAGGGCTTGGGGCCTTTTTTGTCGAGCTTGACGACGCGGGGGATATCCAACACGCCATCTTTGGCGGCCCTGCGCGCGAAGGCGCTGGCGACATCGGGGCATTTGCTGCAGACCTCGTCGAGATACTTTGACTTGCCCAGATCCAGTACGTGGTTTTCAACGAAATCTTTTTTGTGCACCGCCACTTTTTGGGCGATGGAATTCAGGCGCTCCAGATCGTTTGCCAGGCCGGAGCTCAGGATCTTCTTCTTGTGTTTCTCGACTGATTTTGCCCCACTGGTCACAAGCGGCAGCACCAGTATTACTGGATAAAGGAGGGGATTGACCAACATCGCTGCCACATATCCTCCCATGCCGATACCGATAGAACCAAAAGCCAAGCCAATACCAGTCCCCCTGCTGATACCGGCCTGTTGGCTGGCTTTTAACTGCATCTGGTCTGTGAAAGACTGAATTTTCTTCTCTATCTCTACCAGCGCAAGATAGCGCTCGCCCATATCGGTTATCGCCTCAATAGAGGTCATGTCGCGATTCAGGGTTTCCACCGTCCGGGCAACCTCGGCGGTATTTTGCTCCATCAGAGCCTTGATTTTCTTTTTTGAAAAAAACATCACTGTCTCCGTCGGGGTTAAGGCTTGGGGCCCTTTTTATCGAGCTTGACGACGCGGGGAATGTCCAGCATCCCGTCCTGGGCCGCTCTCTTGGCAAAAGCGCTGCCGACATCGGGAAACCGGTCGCAGATCTCGCCAAAGCGTTTCGACTGCGACAGATCGATCAGCTGGTTGCTGACAATCGCTTTCTTCTGGGTGGAAATTTTTTCCGACAGCGACGTCAAAGAATCCAAATAGTTTTTTACGCCCTCCTGCAAAATTTTCTTCTTTTGCTTGGGCATACTCTCCCCCGCTGCCGCCGCCGAAAAGGCGATCACCGGCCCTGCCAGGAAGACCGGCAACAGGAGGGGACCAAAAATCATGGCGCCGACCAAACCGCCGAACATGGCGCTGAAGCCGCTGCCGATCAATACATCCGGGGTCTTGCCGTTTTTGGTCTGCGTAGAAATAGTCGTCTCTGCTGCGCTGGTGCAGAATTTGATTTTATTTTCCACCTCCGTCAGGGCGAGATAACGCTCCCCCGCATCCGGGATGTTTTCAACTGCCGTCAGCTCACGGTCCAACTGCTCGACCTGCTTGGTAAATTCGACGACGTTCTGCGCCGCCATCTTCCGCATTTTTTTCTTCGAGAAAAACATCGCCGTCTCCGTTGAGTGAAAGGCCTGCAATATGAAGAATCGAACTCTATTATGAATTTATGTGGCAAGCAAGGAAAATAGACATAAAAATAACCAGCCGCTCACTCTCTCCGCTAACGTTATGTAAAAAATATAACGTTCAAAGGCAGGGCTTGACCGTAGCACAGAGCCCCCTATGTTGAAGCCATATTGATCCCCCCACTGGAGATAAAAATGAGAAAAATCATGATGGCCGCATTTGCACTGGTGCTGCTGGTTGGCGCCGTGCTGTTTTTAAATCTGGGCGGGATCGTCAAAACCACCATTGAAACGGCGGGCAGCCAGGTGCTGGGCACGGCGGTGCGGGTTCACGGGCTGGACATTTCCCTCTCCGACAAGCAGGCCGCCATGAGCGGCCTCTCGATCGCCAATCCTGACGGATTCAAAAGCAAAGCGCTGCTGACAACCAAAAACATCTCCGTGGCGCTGGGTGATGTCAGGAGAAATCTCGTCATCATCAAAGACATCACTGTCGACGGCATGACCGTCACCTACGAACTCGGCCCGCGGGGCAGCAACTTTGATGTTATCCGCAAAAATCTGAAGGCCGCCACAGTCACCATGCCGGCGTCCCCGTCAAAAGCAGCGAGTGGGACGGACCGCGCCAAAGTCGTTATTCAGAAACTGCGGATCGTGAATGCCCGGATTATTCCGGCGGTCAGCGGCCTCAAGACCTCGGTTACTCTGCCGGAGATGATAGTGACCAATATCGGCAGCCCCGGCAACCCGGCCACGCCACGGCAGGTGGCGGCGGAGGTGATGGACAAGGTGCTGGCCACATCGTCAGCGGTGATGGCGGCCTCCGGCCCCGGCACTCCGGCGGACACGCTCAAGTCCAAAATACGCGACAAGTTCAAAGCTCTGTTTAAATAACAGCCGAGTAGTTATTTTATAGCTGAAACCCAAATTACTAGACATACCACCCCGCCGTAGGGCGGGGTCTGGACCGCGCGAAGCGCCTTTAATAAACGGCGGCTTACGCCGCATGCCGGACCCCGGCCGTCGCCGGGGTGGCGACTGTCAAATATGTCCAAGTAATTTTGGGTTCAGTTATAACCGTCCCGGACGCCAGAACAGCACATGATAATTCTGTGTGCCCAGCCGTTTGGTTTTGGGATCATAGACCGAGTAGCTCTGCAGCACCTTCTTGTCCGGGGCGCCAAACAGCGCTTCGGCTTGTTTGCAGCAGGACGGCTCCGGCTCCTTGAAAACACGCTCGCTGCCGCAGATCACCGCCCGGTTGCCGTGTCGCAGGGCCGCAGGATCAATCCAGTACGACGTCGCCAGATCGAGGGCGTTCAGCCCGGCCGGATGGTCCGGGGAATAAAAAGCCATGGCATAGGGCAAGGGCCAGGTGCCAGCCACATACGTCACGGGTCGATGATAGGTTTGGTGATAAAGGCGCGTGACATCCGCGGCGAGGTGTTGTTGCCGGCTGACAAAATCAGGCGCCGGGTATGCACTCTGGCGCAGTTCCAGCCCGGCCGCGACCACCAGCGACAGCGCCAGACAGGACAGCCCCAAGACCAGAATGCGGCGCGCCTGCTGTTGCCGGTTAAACATAGCCGGAGTCACATCCATCAAAGCCCAGCCCAGAAACAGCAACGCCGGGATCAGCCAGGAAGCCGCCGGCGTGACATCGGCGATCCACGAGGCCAGCAGGGTCAGAAGGATGCTCCCGGCCAGAATGGAGACTCCGATATAGGATGACGCCAGCGGCACAGCGCGACGGGGGAGACGGATCAGGCTGAGGCCCCAGACCGTCACGGCGATGCTGGAAAACAGCAGCCCGCCATAAAGCGTCATGCCATAGGTTTTCAAAGTCTCTGTCAGGCTTAAAATCTCATGCGCCTCGTGCATATAATGCAAGGACGGCCAGCCGTGCTGCTGCGACCACAGCACATGCGGCATGACCAACAGCAGCGTAGCGGCGCCGGACAGCAGGCCGCCCTTGATCAGCACCGGCCACGCTGGGCGTAACTGAAAGGCCACCACCAGGCCGATTACCGGCAATATAATCAGCGCATAATATTTGCACAGAACCGCGGCTCCGGCAAACAGCCCCGCCACGGCAAAATACGGCAGCCGTTTGTCCTGCAGCGCCTTGAGCAGCGCCCATACACCTCCGGCGATAAAAGGCAGCAGGGCGGTATTGGCGTTATATTTGAAACCGGAGTCCAGCCCGAATTGCGCCATCAGCGTCGTCAGCACGATCGCGGCCAGGGTCTGTTCCGCCGTCAGCACCCGGCGCAGCGCCAGCGCCAGCAGGAACAGGGTGACCGCCAGATTGGTTTCATTCAGCAGGTAATAAGCGTTATCTGTGGCCGGAAAAACCGCGAACCACGCGGCGACAATCCAGCCGAACAGCGGCGGATGCTTGTTGTTGCCCCATTGCCAGTGCCATATAGTCGCGGGTGAGCGGCAGCGCATTCACATTTTTGGCGAGCTGAATCTGGAAGACCGCCGTGCTGAGATAGCGGAAATCCATTTCGGCGCTGACCAGATAGAATTCCCACATGCGGCAGAAGCGTTCATCGTAAAGAGCGGCCACCGCCGGCCACTGTGCACGGCATTTCTTCTGCCAGTCGCGCAGCGTATAGGCGTAGTGCAGGCGCAGGATTTCAATATCCGTCATCAGCAGGCCGGATTTTTCGATCACCCGCGTTATTTCGGACATCGCCGGCGCATAACCGCCCGGAAAAATATATTTGCGCAGCCAGGGACTGGTGGTGCCCGGCCCGTCGAGGCGGCCGATAAAGTGCAGCAGCGCGGCGCCGTCCGCCGTCAGCAGTTCTCCGGTCTTGGCAAAAAATTGCCGGTAGAATCCGACGCCGATGTGCTCGAGCATGCCGACCGACACGATCCGGTCGAAGGCGCCGGTCATGTCGCGGAAATCTTTCTGATAAAAACGCACCCGGCTTTCAAGCCCCGCCGCCCTGACGCGTTCGGTCGCTTTCCGGCACTGTTCGCCGGACAGCGTGACGCCCGTCACCTCGACCCCCGCCGTGCGCGCCAGATACATGGCCAGGCCGCCCCAGCCGCTGCCGACGTCCAGCACTTTCATGCCCGGCGCCAGTTGCAATTTCGCGGCGATGTGGCGCAGCTTGTCCTGCTGCGCGCGGTCGAGAGAGACATCCGGCGCCGTGTAATAAGCGCAGCTATACTGCATGTCGCGGTCGAGAAACAGTTCGTACAACTGGTCCGACAGATCATAGTGGGGCGCCACGTTTTTCTCCGCCCGGCCGACAGGATTGTATTGCTGGAGAAGCTGCGCCACGGCAAGCAGACTGCCGGACATCCGCTCCAGGAGCGTCGGCCTGGACACGGCAAAGTTGATCGCCAGAATGGACAGAAAATCGTTGAGACTTCCCTCTTCGAGCGTCAGCGTCCCGTCCATGTAGGCCTCGCCGAGATACAGGTCGGGATAGAAGAACAGGCGGTGGTGAAGGGCGGGGTCATGGAGTTTGATGACCGCGGCCGGCGGCTGGCCCGCCGTGCCGAAACGGTGAGCGTTGCCCCCGGCGTCAATGACGGTCAGATCGCCGGTTTTAACCAGATAATCCAGTAAGCAAGACCACAACATGCAATCCTCCTGATCGTCTAATGGGCGGACGGTAAAAACTGCTGGAGCACTTGGGACGGCAGGTAGTTCACCGATGTCTCGATTGTTCCGTCCGGGCGCAGAATAATGTTCCGCCAGGCCGGCCGGGCATGATCGAGCACCAGTTTCTTCTGCCGCGGCTTGATCTGCACGCAGGTGGCGGGAGTGCCGTAGACCAGCACTTTGCGCGACCTGGGATAGGGGTGTTCGCCGGTAAATTCCTGATGGATGTGGCCGTGAAACACCGCCTTGACCTGCGGATAGTCGCCGAGCAGGGCCCAGAAACGGTTTTTCTGGCGCAGGCCGGTGCTATCCTGCCACGCACTGTCAATATTGACGGGGTGATGGTGCATAAAAATAGCGACAAACTGTTGCGGCGGGATACTGGCCAGCAGGCTCTGGAGTTCATCGAGCCGCGCGTCGTCGAGATGGCCGTGCGGCTGGCTGGCGCAAGAGGTATCGAGCAAGAGCAAATGCCAGTTGTCGAGCGTGATGTATTTGGGCAACTGCACCCGCCCCTGAAGATGGGTGCGCATCAGTTCCGGCAGATCATGGTTGCCGGGCAGGGCGTAGATCGGCAGGGGAAAGCTCTGCGCCAGAGCGTTGAGCCGCTGATAGGTGGGCGCCGTTTCTTCCTGCGCCAGATCGCCCGTCCACAGCAAGGCGTGATAGTCGTGAGCCATTTCTGTCAGATGCGCCAGCACCGCACGCAGCGCGCGGTTAGGATACACCGGCAGATCGACGGCCCATGACAGGCGCGCATCATCATCGGCATAACAATGTAGATCGGTGATTTGCAGCAGGCGGACAGTGCCGGAGGCCATGATGACGTTCTCTTTCATCCCGAACGGTATGACTGATTCGACAGGATTTTGCTACGTTACATGTAATATATGCGAAACGCCTCACTAACTATTTGAATGTCCTATATAATTAACATAAAATATATTTTGACATAATTATAAAATTAGTGTAGTGTTATCAGTGTTATACCAACGGCCCAAAATTTTGACTCGGAGGGGATTCCCAAAGCGTTAAGGATGTGATTCACTTGTGCAAAAGCACAGGAGGAGACATGGCGAGTATTGCGATTACCAGAACGATGGATATAAAGGAGCTGCGGCGATTGGCACGATTGGAGAAGAGCGGTCGCATCGCATCTCGAATGTTTGCGATTGCCAATGTTTTGAGCGGCATGAGCCGAGAGATGGCGGCCCGGTTGGCCGGTATGGAACGCCAGACCTTACGGGACTGGGTACATCGGTTCAACGCCGAAGGTGTGAAGGGTCTGTGTGACCGCCCCCGTTCAGGTCGACCATGGGGGATCGGAATCGAGGACAGAAAGAAGTTTCTTGAGATCGTGGAGACAGGCCCTGATCCTGAGAAAGATGGTCTTGTTCGGTGGAGGCGGATTGATTTGAAGAAATGGCTCAAGACGGAGTGCGATGCAGATTATCATGAACGGAGTGTTGGCAAGTTGCTTGAACGTCTTGGTTATAGCCACCTGTCTGTGCGGCCTGTTCATTGGGAGGCTGATGCTGTAGCCCAAGAAGATTTTAAAAAAACTTCGCCGCAAAAGTCAAAGAAGTCCTCCCCGAACACGCCAAAGGCAAAACGATCGAACTCTGGTTCCAGGACGAAGCTCGTGTCGGACAGAAAGGTACGCTGACCCGCATCTGGGCCAGAAGAGGCTCGAGGCCGCGCAGGCCACTCGATCAGAGATACGAATGTGCCTACATCTTCGGTGCTGTCTGCCCCGCACGCGATACAGGTGTGGCTCTTATCCTGCCCGATGCCAACACAGCCTATAGCCCGGAACTCAATGCACAGGAAAATATCTGGGAATACTTACGGCACAATTATCTGGCCGGAAGAATATTCAAGGATTACGATCATATCGTCGATGCTTGTTGCAAGGCATGGAATGCTCTCACTTTAATCAACGGGCAAATTAAATCCATAGCTTCAAGAGATTGGTTTTGCCTCTCAAAGGTCAACACTTAGGGCCGTTGGTATTA
>JACQAA010000055.1 GCA_016195185.1 Pseudomonadota bacterium
AAAAGAAACTCACAACACTCCCGGCAGCGGCGCGGCGTCAAACCTGCGGGAGATGCGATATCCCTGATAAGACCATTGGAAAACGAAGAAATCTCCGCATCCAGCCACTCACGTGCATCGACCCAGTAATCCCTCGCGGAAATACCTGCTTTCGGTCGCTTGTCTTGGGATTTGTTGTGAGCCAACAGGGTCAGCCTTGATCGATACTGTAATATTCTTATGTGTCAAGGGCAGTATTGGGGTCAACATGGGACCGGTGACGCCTCATAACGATCATCACGTTCCTATACATCCACTTCTTCGAGCTGCGCATATAGCACCCCCAAGTTTCCAGATTTTACCCGGAACTGGCTTCGGCGTTTGATTTTTGGCCTTGCAGATGCAGCATCTTCCATTTTTATACCCGGATCGTAGTAGACAGCGCCGGAATAGATCGCAGATAAAAGACGACTGAAATCTGTACCCAGACCCAGCTTGACCCGCTTGCCATAAAAGTATTCACGCACAGCGTTGGCCTTTGAAAGTGAAGGCACATAAACAGCCTGCGCATGCTTGCGCTTCCAGTGGTCAATCAACTTGCTGTAGTGCCAGATCGCCGCTATCTCGCCGCTATGTGTCTCCAGGACGATACCCCCTGATGCGTCTTTGATTTTCCCCTTCTTGGGATCGAAACCGGAAAGAGTAAGTATCAGGCCTGTTGTTTTGTGGCTGTTCCCGTACTTATGTACCCCGCCGAAATTGATGCGGTCCGCTTTTCCCGACCGATCGGCATAGCCGAAGCGACGCAGAAAGGACTCAACGCCCTCTGTCTGATACCAGCCACCCGACGGTTCGGGGGTCATCAGGGTAACCACCTTTGCGTTGATATTCTCGAAAGTGTCTACCCCGTACTGCTTGACTTCCCACCCTAGAAAATCCGGCTCGGAATAACCGTTAGGAGTAATGCCAAGTTCCGCCTCCAGAGTGTAACCGCCGCAATTCGGGCTGTTGCATTCAACGGGGGTCCTGTCAGGCATCAGGCGTTTCCCGGTTATCCACTCAAGTTCATGCACCCGCCGCAATTCTTTCAGGAGAATATTCCGCGTAGACCCTTCCGGGCCTTTGCTCTCGATGTCAATTTCATGGAACAGACCATGAACCGGGAGTTCCCTCAAACCGATGCTTTGTTTTGCTACAACCGATTCCGGACTGGCAAGGTATCCGATCACATGTCCATCTTCACGGACACCCATGAAGAGAACACGACCTGCATCACGGCCGCGCTTGTTTGGGTCCATCAGGACACTGGGCTTCTGCTCACAGCCCTTCAGAAAGCCGGAAAACCTTACTTCAGGGTATTGCGGATACAGGATCAGCTGCGCATGCGGTGCACTATAGAGCTTGCCTGAGACATCCATCCATGAGAAGAAAACAGGCGCCTTGAATATCATGTCGCCGTTACTGACGGAGTCTTTCCTTGACGTTGACCGCGCGGCGACCAGATCGCCTGTCGGGATAATATTCAGCGAGGAGAAATCCGCACCAAAGTATGGCTGGTTTTTATTGTTATCGTTCGGTGAAAGTGGTTTGAAGTATAGATGCCTTGCGGCATTGCCAAGCATCATGGACCGGAGCTTGTCCAGATCCATTTCTGCTTCGCGTTGCCCGCCAAAGTTGTCGGTCATTTATTTCCAAGTGAACGCAGAACCTTCCCCGCGATTTCCATCCTTGCTTTTTTACTAGCCAGCCATCGTCTAATTTTTCCGGCAATTACATCGGTGCCGGAACACCCTTTCCCTTTCAGGGAACATTCCCAGACTGTTAGCACACGCCAGCCATTACCAAGCAATTGCCGGATAACACGAGAATCGCGACTCCTGTTATCGGTAACTTTTTTTCTCCAGAACTCCCCCCGGGTACCCGGCCATTTGAACAAATGGCATCCATGGCCATGCCAGAAACACCCGTGCACAAAAATTACCGCGTGGTATTTCGGAAGCACAATATCCGGCTTGCCCGGAAGGCGTTTGTCATGAAGGCGATATCGGAATCCCCTAGCGAAGAGCGCCCCTCTTATTATTAGTTCCGGCTTTGTATCTTTTCCCTTGATGCCGGACATCATCCGGCTCCGGGTCTTGCGATCTACAATATCTGTCAAAGGAAGATACAGGGACGGTTGACAGAAACATCACCGGACTGCAGGTCGTCAATACTCTCGTAGAGAATGATGACTTCATCGGTCAGGCCCAGCACTCTCCCGTCTGCCAATTCGATAACGTCAATCTCGATGCCTCCTCCGGAATCCCATGTGGACACACTCTTTATTCTTCCGGTTTCAACTTTCATAAATCAATCTCCTATGTGTTTCGCGCCACAAACAGATCACGCTGTACGATACCGCTTGTATCACACTCTATCAGTTTCATAATATGCGGTTTCATAATCCTGGCGACTTCTTCGACAACTGGCACAACGATCGAGTTTCCAAACTGCTTGTAAGCTTGGGTATCAGAAACTGGAATGATGAACTTTTTCCCATTTTGATCGAAGCCCATAAGCCTTGCACACTCGCGTGGAGTAAGTCTGCGGGGATTCTTCCTCTTTCCCTGATAGACCAGAATCTCGGAGCCGTCCTTGTAGTAACGCGCTGACAGGGTGCGGGCTATTTTGCTTATGTTCGGACCAACCAGCCCGTAACCAAAACCGTTACCAGCAGCCCTGTGCTTGGCAGCGTAGTTCTGCAGGTAGCTCCACAGGTGATCCGTAAGTGTGTACTTGGGATTTACCCTGGCCTTTGCACCTACAGTGTAGGGCTCTTCCGGATCTTCGGTCCCGTTTCCTGGATGAAGAACTGTCATTATGCTCTGCCTGTCCTTGTCCGGCAGATGCAGGGCATTCCAGTCGAAGCCGGTTTCTTCCCGGAAACCAACAATCAGGATTCGTTCGCGATGCTGCGGCACAAAATGCTGACCATCGATTACCTTGTATGTGACCTTGTACTTAAGCTGCTTTTCCAGCACCTTCATAATAGTCCTGAAGGTATTGCCCTTATCATGACTGACTAGGTTCTTCACATTCTCCAGAAGGAAAGCCTTTGGCCTCTTGGCTTTGATTATCCTCACAACATCGAAGAACAGGGTCCCTTGGGTCTCACAGGCAAAACCATGCGGTCTGCCAAGTGCGTTCTTCTTGGACACGCCGGCAATAGAAAATGGCTGGCAGGGGAAGCCAGCCAGCAAAACATCGAAATCCGGTATCTGGACGGCCGGCTTTCTTATTCTCGTGATGTCGCCGAGAATTTCGTGGTCGTCGTTGAAATTGGCCTTGTATGTCTGCTGGCAATAGGTGTTCCACTCGCTTGTAAAGACGCATTTGCCACCGTGTGCCTCGAAGCCCAAACGGATGCCGCCGGCGAAGTTTACTTTATCGGTGACGGGCGGCTCGGCCTCGTTCAGCCCGCGTTGCCTTGAGCTGTTTCCGTTCCGCCTGATTCGGGGCCAACATTTCTTCCATATCAAGCTGCATGGCCTCCAAACGAAAGTAAAAGGTGCGTAGTTGGTTGGTCGTATTAAACCGGAACCAGGCATAACGTTTATAACGTTTTATATCAGCAAAAGCGATTTTAACCCGCAGCACAATCTTGCCGTTCACATGCCGGCCACGGATTAGGAAGGCTATTTCTTAGCCAGTACCAGCGTTTCCCGCAACCCGGCAACGAGACCAAGAACCTCAGGGTTGTTGGTGGCGAGACTCTCCATCGAGCGCAATGCGGACTCGGCATCATCGGGACGGCCAGCCTTCTTGAAGCCAAACGCAGCACGGTGGTACCACTCGATGGCCTGTTCCTTGTCCTTCTCGCCGCGACCGTTCTCATAGAGATGGGCGAGGCTCATGGCCGCTTCGGGCATCCCGTGTACTGCGGCTTTCTCGTACCACTCGGCCGCCGTGGCGGGGTTCTTCTCGACTCCCCTTCCATCGGCATACATCGCTCCTAAGGCATATTGGGCCTCGGCATGGTTGCGCTCTGCAGCGCGGCGGAAATACCCGATAGCTTTGGCTTCGTCGCGGCAGGTGCCGGTGCCGCCGGCATGGAGTCTCCCAATCGCACAGAGCGCGCGCGGGTAGTTCTGGTCCGCGAGTGGGCGCAGATATTTAAGCGCCTCCTCGAAACGGTGGTCGAGGATTGCGGCCATACCCTGCTGGTAGCGTTGCCAGTCCGGGCGTTCGGGCCGCTTCATACGGTATATCTGCCAGATGGACGCGATGACCGGCGACATCAGCAGCAGTTGCAGTCCGAAGCTGTTTACGAACTTGATGATCAGCACCAGCACGACGAGCCCGATGATAAAGATCACCGGCAGGATCGCGCTCGAAGCGGCAATGAAGTTGAGCTTGGTGAGCCAGCCTTCGTCCTGGGTGAGGTCCAGCTTTTCCTCCACCAGCTCCTTGGCCCAGTGGCGCTTGCTGCGAAACACCGCAAGACCAATGGCCAGCCCGAAGGCGGCGCCAGCGAGATGCGCGACGTAGTTCACGTAGCTGCGGCCATACGAGACCTGATAGAGCAGATCCCAGCCGACGTACCAGGCGGCGACGAGCCACCCCGGCGCAGCGAATGTGCCTAACGACAACAGGAACCAGAACGCAAAGCGGATCTTGGCGCGCGGCAGGAAATAGACAAACAGGGCCAGCATCCCCATGACCACGCCGGAGAGTCCCAGGGACGGCCGGGGATCCTCCACCCAGCGGCTTATCTGAAGATCGAAGCTGCCAATGGCCAAGGCGAGCAGCACGAACACGGCGAGGAACAGCACCGGACCAAGAACGAGCTCGACCGCGGCGGCGAAGGCGAAGAAAAAGATGAGGTTGAAGATTACGTGCTCCCAGCTGGCGTGGGCCACGCTGCTTGTCAGCATGCGCCACGGATTGAAGTTGCTGCGGTCGTGCCAGAGCTTGGCGGTGAGCAGCGCGGGCGCGCGGGCGAGATAGGCGACGAACAGAGCGCGGTAGCGCTGCGCCGCCTCGCTCTGCCCGTTCCGCTCCATGTCCTGGACATGCCATTCGGCGTGCGCGGCTGGGTCGGGAGAGTAATAGGTATGCCACATCGCCTCGGCACAGCTCAGCTTGTAACCCCGCCACCAGGTGAAGCCGGCGGCGGGCCTCCCTTCATCGGCCTGGGCGCAGAAGGCTTCGGTATAGGCATCGACCCGTGATTCGCTCTGCGCTTGCGCGAGGTAGATCACGAGACACAGCAGCGAGATGGCGATGGTCGTTACTGGCCATTTGTGCAGCCGGATCTGGGCACGGTAGGGGAAGAGAATCATGCCAGTTAAGTATAGGTTGGTGCGGTATCAGCAACATCGCCGGACTTACTTCAGAAAAACAATAATTTTTCTTCCAAGAGATAAGAATTGTGCTTCCGCAAAGAAAAAGCCGCCCGGTTAGGGGCGGCTTGAATAACAGCTTCTATGCGGCGTTGCTGAGGGCTGTCTCGCAGGCGGCCTTGGCCACGGCGGGATCGATACTGTAACACATCGGTTCCCACTGCACGCCGGGCATGTCCCCCTCTTCTTGTTCCTGCTTCGTGATAACACGTTGCCAGGCTGCATACACCCACGCGTCGCGAACCCGCGCGCGGC
>JACQAA010000004.1 GCA_016195185.1 Pseudomonadota bacterium
GATGTAGTCCTCCAACACACGCCAGATCACATAGCCATTATGATGCCAAAATACGCTGCCCGCCGCCTCTTCTTGCATGTGAAACAAATCCATATCCCGACCAATCTTGCGGTGATCGCGCTTTTCAGCCTCTTCCAACATATGCAGATGAGAAACGAGTTCTTTCTGGTCGCGCCAGGCGGTGCCGTAGATACGATACAGCATGGCGTTCTTGCTATCACCGCGCCAGTAAGCCCCCGCGACTTTCATCAACTTGAAGGCGGTGCCGACCTGCCCGGTAGATGGCAAATGCGGGCCACGGCACAGGTCGTACCATTTTCCTTGGCGATAAATGGTAATTTCCTCGCTCCCCGGCAGGTCCTGTATAATTTCGGCTTTATACCGCTCCCCAATAGACTTGAAATGTTTGATCGCATCGCTACGGCTCCAGACCTCGCGAACAAAGGGTTCGTTTTTGGCGATGATCTCCCGCATCTTTGCTTCGATCTTGGCAAAATCCTCAGTGGTAAAGGGGATGTCCCGGGCAAAATCGTAGAAGAACCCGTTCTCGATATTGGGACCGATCGTCACCTGTGTACCGGGGAAAAGTTTCTGCACGGCTTCCGCCAGCACATGGGCACAGTCGTGACGGATCAGTTCCAGCGCCTCGGGCGAACTACGGGTCACGATTTCAATCTTGGCATCTGCCTTTATTTCACGCTGCAGATCGACCAGCACCCCATCGAGCTTAGCGGCCAGCGCGGCCTTGGCCAGACCCGGGCCGATCTGTTTGGCAATATCGTATCCGGTCACGGGCCTCTCGAACGAGAGCTTCTTACCATCCGGCAAGGTGACAACGACAGGCAGGCGCGGCATTTCAGAACTGGCGGGTTTCATTTGTAAATCCATGGTGTTAGTCGTTCAACTTCAGGAGAATAATGTCTCGCTTGGGTAAGGTACTGTCAAGCCCCAATGCCCGATTTTTCTGGTATTTCCGAGGATTTGAGGCTAAAACAGTGGGAGAATAACCGTTTTTATGAGGTCAGGCCATGATGAGAGTACCCGATAGCGCCAGTGTCACTTTTCGCACCTTTGTCGAAGGAATGCGCGCACCGGTTATCATGCAGATTTTACCCGCCCTGAATTCCGGCGGGGTTGAACAGGGTGTTATTGACATCAATGCGGCCATTGTCAGGGCCGGTGGGCATTCTATTGTTGTCTCTTCCGGCGGACGTAAGGTTGAAAAAATCAGTGAGGCTGGTGGCGTGCATATTACCATGCCGATCAACAGCAAAAATCCATTCGTCATCATCGCTAACATTAGCCGCCTAAGGAAAATTATCCGTGATTACAATGTCGATATCGTTCACGCCTGCAGCCGTGCGCCCGCATGGAGCGCCAGCCGTGCCGTGCAGGGGACTTTTGCCAAATACGTAACCAGCTGCCATGCCGCTCATAAGATCACCGGCCCCTTGAAGAGACTGTACAATTCGTCGATCGCAAAAGGTGAGCGCGTGATCGCCGTCTCCCATTTTCTGGCTGATTATCTGGAGCAGAACTACAACACATCACCTGATAAAATACGTATCATCCATCGTGGCCTGCCGATTGAAAATTTCCACCCCAATTCTGTCACGCCTGAACGCATGATTAAACTGGCCCAGCAGTGGCGCGTTCCAGATGGTGCTTCGGTTATCATACTGCCGGGACGCATCAGCCGCATCAAAGGGCATATGTTCTTGGTCGATGCCCTGCAGAAATTGGTGCAAAAAGATGTCTTTTGCCTGTTTGTTGGCTCCGACATTGGCAATGAAAGATACCGCAAGGAGTTAGAGAATTATATCGATAGCAGGGGTTTATCGGGCTCCGTTCGCATCGTAACCAATTGCGACGACATGCCAGCTGCCTACATGCTGGCTACCGTCGTGGCTACCCCCTCTCTGGTGCCGGAAGGCTTCGGCCGCATTGCTATCGAGGCACAGGCGATGGGACGGCCAGTGATCGCCACCGATCATGGTGGCTCTCGTGAGACCATTTTGCGTGATACAACTGGTTGGTTGGTGCCGCCGGGAGATGTCTATGCTCTATCAGAGGCGATCAACGAAGCCATGTCACTGGATGCGCGACAGCGCGCCGTTCTGGCCACCCGAGCCATGAGCCATGTGATACAACACTTTACGAATGAGCAAATGTGTGCCGGTACTCTGGATGTCTACGCGGAATTGCTGGAATCCACCGCTGTGCGGGCACTACCCTCCAATGACGGCTTCCGGGCCGATATACGGCACAGAATTACTGGGTAATCAAGGTCTGATTATCCAGTTGAAGACCCTCTCCCAACGTTTGTTGCTGAATCCACTTATTAGGAAGTTGAAGTGACAACAGTAGAAAATGTTCTTGTTATCAAACTAGGGGCGCTCGGAGATTTCATCCTGGCAATGGGGGCCATGGAAGCAATCCGGCGCCATCATAAAAATGCCCAGATCACTCTCCTCACCACACGGCCTTTTGTCGATATGGCAGAGCGCAGCGGGTATTTTAACCACATCATCGTTGACCCTCGTCCAAAATTTTATGAGCTGCAAGATTGGTATTTCCTTTTCAACCAGTTCAACAAGGGAAATTATGCACGAGTCTACGATTTACAGTTGAATGACCGTACGAAAGTCTATTATCGCCTGTTCATGAAAAAACCGGAATGGTCTGGAGTGATCGCCGGCTCGCCGCTGTATTATCCGAATACCAACTGGCGTGATATGCACGCCTTTAAGCGGCATCAGGAAATTCTGCAAGTCGCCGGAATTGACATGCGAATTCCTGATCTGTCATGGATGACCGCCGATATCAGCCTCTTCAAGCCCAAGGACCCCTATGTCCTGCTCATCTCCGGATCGGCACCCTCGCGGCTGGAGAAGAGATGGCCCGCCACCCGCTATGGCGCCCTTGGCCTCAAACTTATAAAGGATGGCTATCAGGTTGCGATCATCGGTACCCAGGCAGAAGCTGAGGTGATTGAACGCGTGGTTAAATCCTGCCCGGACATTGTTGACCTTTGCGGCAGAACTTCACTCTATGATATCGCCGCTCTGGCCCGCGGTGCGGCAGGCGCGGTAGGCAACGACACAGGTCCGACACATCTTGTATCTGTTATCGGTTGTCCGACGATCGCACTATTTTGCAGCGCAGCGTCCAATCCCGCCTATTCCTCTCCCGTTGGACAGGCCGTACAGGCAATCCAGGCGGAAGATCTTGGCGACGTCTCCGTTGGAGTGGTTTATAAGCATCTCGGGATATTAATGAATCCTGGCCCGGAACCCGCTACATGAAGGACCGACGTCTGGATGCACGCGGTTTGATCTGCCCCCTGCCGGTTTTGAAAGCGCGCAAGGTTTTGTTACAGATGAACAGCGGAGACACTCTGCACGTCTTGATCACGGACAAGGCAGCCCCTCAGGATTTCCAGCTCTTTTGTAACGAGAGTGGTCACCTGCTGAAATCGGTACAGAATGGCGACGAGGAGATTGAAGTCGTAATAGAATGCCGGAAGACAAACAATTAGTGCTTCTGGGGTCCACAAGATAAGATCCAGTCACCCACAGCGCGCGGCATCACCCCCAGCAGCCAGCAAAAAACATGCATCTGCCATGGAAATGCAATCGAGGATTTACCAGCTTCAATACTGCATTTAATGAGTGCTGCTGCTTTCTCCACATCCATCAGGAACGGCATGGTAAAGTTGTTGACATCCGTCAGCGGCGTTCTGACGAACCCCGGAAAGATGGTGGAGACCAGGATACCCTCTGGTTTCAACAATGGGCGCAAGGCATCGCCATAGGCGCGCACAGCAACCTTGCTCACGCTATAGGCCGGGGCGTTCGGCATGCCGCGAAACCCAGCCATTGAACTCATCAGCACAATATGCCCCGATTTTCTTGCTATCATGCGCGGAATAAGCGGGGTGACCGTGTTAAAAGTACCCCCCAGGTTGATGTCGATGATCTTGTACAGATCGCCACCGGAAATGCCGGCGTTGGCGATCAACAGATCGATCGGATACTGGTCATCCCAATCAAGGATCTTTTTTTCGAATGCGGCGCGTTCTGTGACATCAATTGTGCATGTCTCTACATGAGCGCCTTTCTGACGGCATAGATTCCCTACCTCCTCTAAGCGCCCGGTATCGCGTCCGGTCAGCAGCAAAACCACTCCAGGTGCTGCGTAGTCCAGGGCGAGTTCCCTGCCAATACCGCTGGATGCACCAGTAAGAAAAATTGTTTTATTTTTTTTCATATAATTTTAACCGAAGGTTGTTTTGTTGTTTCTGACAGGTTATAAGGGGAACACACACTGCATGATGCAAAGTTATAGAAAAATGATGGCCGCAGCAAGTATCTCGCATTTCATACCCAACCAGCCTCTGTTACAGCGGCGGGGGATGATGCTGATTCTCGCCTCCCCACCCGGTGGTGGGAAAACAACTATTACCCGTGAACTGGCTCGGCTTGATCTGCAAACCACCATTTCAGTGTCCGCAACGACACGCGCCAAACGCCCCGGAGAGGTCGACGGCAAGCACTACCACTTTGTCAGCCCGGACAAATTCCAGCAGATGATAGATCAAGGCGAGATGATGGAATATGCGCTGGTCTACAACAAAAACATGTACGGCACACCACGCACCCCGGTCGAAAAAGCATTGCGCGCCGGAAAAGACGTGCTATTTGACATCGATTGGCAGGGCAATCGTAAGTTCACCGAGATCGCCCAAGAAGATGTTGTTTCTATTTTCTTGTTACCACCCAGCTGGGTCGAACTGGAAAGACGCCTGCATAACCGCGCACAGGACAGCGAAGAAGAAATCAAACGTCGCCTGGGCAAGGCTCGAGATGAAATTTCTCACTACACCGAATTTCAGTATGTCATTGTCAATAATGATCTGAATGAAAGTGTCCGTCAGGTGCGAAACATTCTTGAAGCCGAACGCGCCAAACGCCGCCGTCTGATTGATCTTCAAGGCTTTGTTGATACATTAAAACCCTCTCCCTGACGAGTAACAGTTTCCGCCAGTCGAATAAAGCCCGCGATATCCACTTCTTCCGCACGCACCGTCGGCGAGATGCTACTCACGCTCAACTCGTCTCCGGGCTGCACGACCCGCGGCGC
>JACQAA010000062.1 GCA_016195185.1 Pseudomonadota bacterium
CTGAAGTCCAGAATAGATACGCTGGAAGCAACGGCGTATGTCGTGACATATCGTTATTCCATTATTTTGGCCTGGTATCCGGCGATGATGGCGATCTACATCATGGTGCTCTTCGACAGCTATTTAGTGCGCGCACGTTCTATGTGGCAATTCACATTCAAAAGCCCGATCGCGCATCGTATGATGACTTCTATGTTCATGTTTTCAATTATATATTTGATGTTGATACACCCTTTCCTGCCATTTGCCATAAGTCCGTTCTACGCCCCGTTGGCCATCGTTTTTCAGGCGTTTTCGCTTTGGGGCTGGATCTCCTACACCCAGAAGCGTCTCTAGTCCTAAAAACTACGAATTCCCCTCGTTTTGGGCCGGTATTGCGCACAACCAATTTTTGGATTCGGGATAAATTACCAGCCATGAAAATGAACCGAACTTTATTGGGGATTGCGCTAATTTTTAGCGGCTCTAGCGCACACGCCTTCTGTTTTAACGAGGCAGCGGCCTACTACAAGCTGTCACCCCAATTATTGGGCGCTATTGCCAAGATCGAGAGCAATCACAATCCGGCAGCGTGGAATCTGAACAAAAACGGCAGCTACGACATTGGGCTTATGCAGATCAATTCAAGCTGGCTACCAACGCTCAATCGTTATGGCATTACTGCCAAGTCGTTATGGGACCCCTGCACCAATGTTTATGTGGGCGCCTGGGTTCTGGCACAGAACGTACAACGCCTTGGGTATTCCTGGGACGCCGTCGGCGCCTATAACGCAGCAACACCTTGGAAACGAAATTCCTATGCGTGGAAAATTTATCACGCCATGGCTGGCAAGTAGTTGTTTTCTTGCCGGCTGCGCGCTGATGCCAACGCTGACGCTAACACCCGGGTCAGAGGATTCGGCAGACATGCCATTAACCATGGGTGTGGCACAAGTCGCGCCGGCAATGCCGCCGTTGACACGTGCACCGCGTTACGTCGTGTGTGGCGGAAAAATCAATTGCCCATCACCAACCAAAAAAACACTCGACCTGGGAGATCCTGTTCGTAATGCAGTACCCGTTTCCATGCCGTTACCCGCAGGGGCCGACAAGGAAGCGAACCAGCGTGTTTTGATTCCATCCATCCACGGAGAAAAAAGGAGTAAGCCATGATGTCAGACTCTGCAATTCGTTTTGGTATTTTCATGTCGGATGATCGCACGCTGCGCATGCTCGCGCTGCTGGCGATCGCGTTTGTGTTCATTACGGCTGCTGTCGGCGTGAACGCAGGCACCACGGGAACGGAGTTCACTTCCGTTTACGACAAAATCAAGGACTGGACTACGGGCTATCTCGGGAAAACGCTCGCGATCACGAGCTTCCTCATCGGCCTTGGCGCCGGCGCGTTCAAGGGCAGCCCGATGCCGGCGATCGCAGGCCTCGGTATTGCGCTCTTCAGCCAGTACGGTGTTCCCGTTCTCGAAGGCATCAGCTCGGCAATGATTCCGTAATCAAACCGAGAAACACAGTCGGAGAAGAAAATGAGCCAACAACAAGAAGATTACTCCATCCCGTCTCACCTGGACGACAGCATCAAGTTCTTCATGTGGGACATGGATGAAGCGATGGCCTTTCTCGCACCGCTCGGCATGGGTATTTTTGCAGGTTGGCCCATGGTGGGCGGTGCGTTGGGTCTGGGTTGTGCTTGGGCGCTCACCAAGCTCAAAAAGGGACGTGGCACGAAGTTTATTCGCCACGTGGGTTATTGGTACCTGCCATTCGAGAAACCATTCAAGGGTACGCGTGTACCGCCATCCCACATTCGTGAGTACACGGGTTAATGGAGAAAAAGCACTACAACACGGAGATGGATGGTCTGCGTGCGCAGATCAAGCATTGGCGAACCATAGCCTACGGTGCCGGCGCGGGATTTTTGCTTATGGCGGCAGCGAACCTGTCGCTGATTGGCGATACCCGTATCGTTTTAACACCACCGGACATCAACAAGACCTTCTGGGTCGAGAAAGGTAACGCCTCCCCGGAATACATCGAACAAATGTCGCTGTTTTTCCTGAGCCTGATGATGGACGTAACGCCCGGAAACGTGGAGTACAAATACAACATCATCAAGTCGTACCTGGACTCAGAAGTTTACGGCGCCATCGAAACCGATCTGGCAGTCAACGCCGAACCATGGCATGGTGGCAGACATCAGTGGCCGTGTGGTGCGCTTTATTGGCGAAAAACGCACCAGTGATGAATTTAAGCGTTACCGCCTGACATTCAAGATCAAAGGGGGTCGTCTGTTCATCGCCGGATTTCAGGAAATTGGCAATGACGGAAAACCACTATCTTCGGAGAGGCAATGAGAACAGAAAAACAAATATTTATTGCGGCACTGTTGTCAGCGCTGTCACTACCGGCACAAGCATTGCAAAATTTATCCATCCCCGACAATGGCACGGGAGCCGCCAAGATATCCCTTAAGGAAGTCAATCGCATTACCGTGACCAACGGTCGTGTTCGCAATGTGTTCGCCGCGGACGGTTCGCTGAAAATCGAT
>JACQAA010000063.1 GCA_016195185.1 Pseudomonadota bacterium
AATCGGGAAGCCATCACTGGTCCTGACCCACGCTGAAGGCCTTGGTGCCACGCAGACCTGTCTGACCAATCAGATTCCGATCAAGGGTTTGATCGGCCAGGGCGTCTGTATTGGGCCTCTGCCTGGGTGGGGTTTCCGGACAGAATAATCCAGTTTTTATGAACCGCCAATTGCCGCTAAAATGCCTCCGGGGTTCCGCCGTCTATACGGATAATCATTTTGCGCAAGCAGCGGGGGACTATCGTCAAAACGATATAACGTCAGCGAGTGTAATAACAAATGTCCCGGAAACTGCATATTGGAGGTATCGAAAAAGCCCAAGGCTGGGAAATCCTGAACGCGATTCCCGCTCCGAACGTCGATCATCTGGGCGACGCCAAGGATCTGTCCCAATTCCCGGATAACACCTTCACGGATATTTATGCCTCGCATGTCGTGGAACATCTTGATTATGCTAATAATGAGTTGCTGAACGCGCTGAAAGAATGGTATCGGGTACTGGCGCCGGGCGGAACCGTTTATATCAGCGTGCCTGACATGGACGCTTTGTCAAGAATGTTCATCGAAAAAGACAAGCACAGCCTGAACGATCAATTCATGATCATGCGGATGATGTTTGGCGGACACATGGATAAGTACGATTATCATGTGGTCGGGCTGAATCAGGGTTTTCTTGTGTATTTTCTGCATCAAGCCGGTTATACCAATATCCGTCGGGTGGAGTCACTCGGTATCTTTCAGGACACCAGTTGCCTGTTATTCAAAGGCATGCCGATCAGCGTGAACATGCTTGCCCAAAAACCCGCCTGATGAAATCATTCTTTGCAGCGCGATGCTTTTTCGCGATTGGATATTATCTTCTTGTGCAAATGTAAATCCTCGAGAATATGAAACCAGGCCGGAATGACCCGTGCCCTTGCGGCAGCGGAAAGAAGTTCAAACTGTGCTGCGGCAGAGACAAGCATGCTGCCGCGCGCTTGAAATGGCCGCCAGGCTGCAGAGTGTCGGGGAGATTCAGCGTGCCGAAGATATTTACAGATCCGTCCTGGCAGAGCAACCGGAGCAGCCGGACGCGCTACATCTTCTTGGGGTGGTGATGTTTCAGCGCGGTAACCATGCGGCCGCCATAGATTTCATCGGCCAGGCTGTAGCTCGCCAGCCCGGAATCGCGATGTACCATAACAACCTGGGCAAGGTGTATCGCGCCATGGACCGTTTTGAAGACGCACTTGTCCATTTCAACCGAGCGCTCGAACTCGATTCAAACATGATCGAGGCACTTTATAACAGCGGTGAAGTGTTGAGGTGGCTCAGAAAATCGGGCGACGCCCTGGAAATGCTTGATAGGGCGATTGCACTGCACCCGGGATATTCCGTTGCCCTTTTGTGCAAAGGGGAAATAATGCAGAAGGAGGGACGTGTCGACGAAGCGCTGAATTGTTACCGTCAGGCGATAGCCAGCGCACCGGACAAGGCGGGAATATATTTCGGCGTCGGGCAGGCGCTTACGGCCCTGGGCAGACGCGACGAGGCCATTAAGCATTACCAGACGGCTGTCGCCTTGCGCCCCTCATGGGCCGCTCCCCACCTGGAGCTGGCGGACATGTATAAAAAGGACGGCAAGTTGAATGAGGCGGCTGACTGCTGTCACCGAGTGCTATCGTTTCAGCCGGACAATGTCTTTGCCCGCCATATGTTGTACGCCCTGGAGGGCGCGCCCATCGAGCGTGCATCGGCGGAGTATGTGCGTCAACTGTTCGACGGCTATGCCTCCAGCTTCGATCAGAATCTGCTGGAGAAGCTGGACTATCGTACCCCGGCCATGCTGGCAGAATTGATGCGCAATTACTTAGCCGGGAAAGACGGCGAATGGCACATTCTTGATATCGGGTGCGGTACGGGGTTGATGGGCCCAGAACTGAGGGGTCTTGGCAAACGTCTGGTAGGCGTGGATCTTTCGGCCAAGATGCTGCAGAAAGCGCAGGAGCGCGGCGTTTACAATGAACTGCTGGAAGGGGACCTCGTAGAGCGCATGGTGCAGTTTCCGTCCGCGTCGTTCGACGTCGGCGTGGCCGCGGATGTATTCGTGTATGTCGGCAATCTTGCTCCCGTCTTCGAGCAATGTCGAAGAATTTTGCGCGAACAGGGCGTATTGGCGTTTTCCATCGAACGCTTATCGGATGACACATGCGACTTTACGTTGGAGCTTACTCAGCGCTTCAAGCATTCTTGCGGTTACATCGACAGATTATGTTCACGTTTCGGCTTCATCGTTGTACATCGGGAATTCGCTCACATCAGGAAACAGGGCCGCGATCCTGTCGAAGGCTGCCTTTATCTATTGAGAAAGGCGTAGTGTGTCGCGCCACACCACACTTCGCTAGCGAGACGCTGAACCGCAAGCACTGGCAGCGGCTCAATCCTTGTCACGCTTTTGTATTGGTTTAGAAACCAGAAGGACATGCATAGCTCCTTAGTGGAAGGTGCAGCGTGCGTCACGGCGCGCAGCGATTGATTCTTGACATACGAGAACTAACGATGAAATCTCTCCGAACGCTCTATGAAGAACAGCGGGGCAAGGTCTCAGATAAATGGAGCCTTTACATTGATGTCTATGACCGTCTGCTGGCCCCCTTGCGGGAACGTCCGGTCACACTGGTCGAGGTGGGTGTCCAGAACGGCGGCTCGCTGGAAATATGGCCGCGATATTTTCCCAACGGAACCGCTTTCATCGGCTGCGACATTGACCCCAAATGCGCCGCGCTCTCCTATGACGATGCGCGCATCTCGGTAATCGTGGGCAACATCAACTCGGACGCGGCTTCCCAGGCGATCCTGGCCCGTGCGCAATCATGGGACATCTTTATCGACGACGGGTCTCACACGTCCCACGACATCATCATCTCGTTCTGCAACTATTTCCGCTTCCTTAAACCCGGCGGACTCTACATCGTCGAGGACCTGCACTGCTCATACTGGCCACCCTACGGGGGAGGAATTGTCTGTGCCACCTCGTCGATGAGCTTCTTCAAGCTGCTCTGTGACATGCTCAATTACGAACACTGGAAGACCGAGATTGCCGCCGAATCATTGCTGGCGACGTTCTTTCCCGGCGTGAATCGGCCCAATTTCTCGCTGTTTTCGGAAATATTCAGCCTCACTTTCTTCAACTCGATGTGCATTATCGAGAAGTGCCGCGAGGGCCAGTCTGCGAA
>JACQAA010000061.1 GCA_016195185.1 Pseudomonadota bacterium
CGGTGAAAGCCGTCCCCAAGAAAGAGGGAAAAGCTCCGATCGTGGCGGCAGCCTCTGTCATGGATTCTCTGCGTGCTTTTCTTTTGATCCGTTCTTACCAGGTACGGGGCCACCTCCTGGCCAATTTGGACCCTCTGGGACTAACTGAAAAGAAATATCATCCTGAGCTGGATCCCAAAACATACGGGTTTTCTGAGGCAGATTATGATCGTCCTATTCAATTAGGAAAGATCGTGTTGGGGCTTGAGAGTGCCGCGCTGCGCCAGATCATGCAGCATCTTCAGGAGACTTATTGCAGTTCTGTTGGTGTTGAATTCATGCATATCCAGATCCCGGAGCAAAAAGCATGGCTGATGGAGCGTTGCGAGCAGACGCGCAATCGCACGGAACTGAAGGTCGATGAGAAAAAAAGCCTTCTAAAACGGTTAACGGCGGCAGAGGGGTTCGAGACTTTTGCACATGTGAAATATACCGGTACCAAGCGTTTTGGCGTTGAAGGTGGAGAATCCGTCATCCCCGCGATTGAGGAAGTGATTGCCTGCGGTGCGAAATTAGGAGTCACGGAAGTGATCATCGGGATGGCGCATCGGGGTCGCCTGAACGTTCTTACCAACGTCATGGGAAAATCCTTCACGGCGATGTTCTCTGAATTTCAGGGCACGTCAGCGAAACCGGATGACGTACAGGGATCTGGCGATGTGAAGTACCATCTCGGCACGTCGAGTGATCGCGATTTCGGTGGCAAGATGGTGCATCTTTCTCTTTCGCCCAATCCGTCGCATCTTGAATTTGTCGATCCGGTCGTGGTTGGTAAAACGCGGGCCAAGCAGGCGCTGCGCAAAGACGAAGATCGGAGCCACGTTATGGCCCTGCTTATTCATGGCGATGCAGCTTTGTCTGGGCAGGGCATTGTTCCTGAACTCCTGATGATGTCGAATTTGCCCGGTTATCGTGTTGGCGGCACCATGCATGTGGTGATTAATAACCAGATTGGATTTACAACGACGCCACTTTATTCCCGTTCCGGCAACTACTGCACAGATATTGCCAAAACGGTTCAGTCGCCTATTTTTCATGTGAATGGGGATGATGCTGAGGCGGTGATACACGTAGCCCGTATGGCAGCGGAATTCCGTCAAAAATTTAGGAAAGACGTGTTTATTGACCTTGTCTGCTATCGTCGTCATGGGCATAACGAGTCGGATGAACCTGCTTTTACACAGCCGTTGATGTATAAGGTCATTCACGATCAAAAGACCACCCGTACCCTCTATGCCGAAAAGCTGGCTGCCGAGGGTACCATGACCAAGGCGGATACGGACCAGATGTACAAGGACTGGAACGCCTATCTTGAAAAAGAATTTGCGGCTGCCACCACTTACAGGCCTAATCAGGCCGACACTCTGGAAGGCAACTGGAAGGGGATGACCCTTGCCCCCGCGGATGATCGGCGCGGCCATACGGCGATCAGCAATGATATAGCGCAAAAAATCGGCAAGGTTCTGACGCATGTTCCGGCCGGTTTTGACCTTAACTCCAAAATCGCCCGCCAGCTGGACGCTAAAAAGAAAATGTTTGAAACCGGCGAAGGGTTCGACTGGGCGACCGCCGAGGCATTAGCCTTCGGGGCGCTGGCGCTGGAAGGGTTTCCGGTGCGCCTCTCGGGGCAGGACTCCGCACGCGGTACTTTCTCCCACCGTCATGCGGTATTCACCGACCAGACGACGGAGAAGAAATATGTGCCGCTGAGCAATATCAGCAAGGATCAGGCAAAATTCGAGGTGCACGACAGCCCGCTTTCTGAACTGGCGGTGATGGGCTTTGAATACGGTTATTCCACCGCCGATCCGCGCACACTGGTGCTGTGGGAAGGTCAGTTCGGCGATTTCGTCAATGGCGCGCAGGTGATCATTGACCAGTTTATTGCTGCAGCTGAGACCAAGTGGTTACGCATGTCTGGCTTGGTGTTGCTATTGCCGCATGGATTTGAAGGGCAGGGGCCGGAACATTCCTCAGGACGCCTAGAGAGGTTTTTACAGCTCTCAGCGGAGGATAACTGGCAGGTGGTTAATTGCTCAACACCCGCCAATTATTTCCATGTATTACGGCGCCAGATGCGGCGTGATTTTCGGAAACCGTTAGTTGTTATGACGCCTAAATCTTTGTTACGGCATAAGCTTTGTGTATCGTCTTTGAAAATGATGACCGGCGATCAGACATTCCACCGTGTTCTGCCGGATGAGGCTAAGCTTAAAGATGTCAAGCGCATCGTGCTGTGTAGTGGTAAAGTATATTACGATTTGCTGGAAGCGCGCGAAAAGCTTGGTGCGAACAATGTTGCACTTGTTCGTTTGGAACAGTTTTATCCCTTTCCCGATCAGTCTCTTGGTGATGAATTGCAGAGGTATCCGAATGCGGAGGTCGTCTGGTGCCAGGAAGAACCGGAAAATCAGGGCGCCTGGTTCTTTGTCGATCGTCGTATCGAAAATGTTTTGCGTTCGATCAAACATAAGTCGCAGCGTCCGGTGTACGTTGGTCGCCCGGAGGCGGCAGCACCAGCAACCGGTTCCCACAAAGCGCATGTGTGCGAGCAAGAAACGTTGATACAACAAGCATTAAAACAGTAGGGGCGAGCAACATGGCAGCAGTCGAAATCGTTGTTCCGGCACTGGGTGAGTCCGTCAAGGAGGCAACTGTTGCCAAATGGCTTAAAAAGGTGGGCGAAGCGGTGGCAGTCGATGAACCGTTGGTTGAGTTGGAAACAGACAAGGTGACGCTGGAAGTCAACGCCTCCTCTGCAGGTGTCCTGAAAGAGATCAGGGTGCAGACAGGCGCCAACGTGGCGGTGGGCGCTGTGCTGGGTTCTATCGGAGAGGACAGCGGTGCAAAAACTGCTGCCCCCGCATCGGTTCCTGCACCGAAAGCGGCCCAAGTGGCATCCAAGCCCGTGAGCAATGACTCATTCTTGTCGCCCGCTGTGCGTAAGCTGGTTGGCGACAATAAAATGAATCCGGCCCAAATGGCAGGAACTGGCAAAGATGGCCGCCTGACCAAAGGTGACGTGTTGGCGGCGCTCAGCGCACCGAAACAGGCGCCGGCAGCCAAGATACCGGTACAACCCTTCGGTCCCTGCAACAATGCCGAACGTGAAGAGCGTGTGCGTATGACACGCCTACGTCTGCGTATCGCCGAGCGTCTTAAGGAAGCACAAAACACCGCCGCCATGCTTACCACTTTCAACGAGGTGGATATGAGTCATGTCATGGCTTTACGTGCTGAGTATAAGGAAAGTTTCGAAAAGAAGCATGGCGTGAAACTCGGCTTTATGTCGTTTTTTGTCAAGGCTGTGGTTCAGGCACTCAAGGATTTCCCCTCTGTGAATGCTGAGATTGATGGGCAGGACATCGTGTATAAAAATTACTACGATATCGGAGTGGCGGTTTCGACACCGACCGGCTTGATCGTGCCGGTTCTGCGCGAGGCAGATAAAAAGGGATTTGCCGCCATTGAAAAGGAAATCGGTGATTTGGGCCTGCGCGCCCGTGACGGTAAACTGTCCTTGGAAGAGCTGACGGGCGGTACATTCACCATCACCAATGGTGGGATTTTTGGTTCTCTGATGTCGACCCCCATTATCAATCCGCCACAATCAGGCATCCTTGGCATGCACAAGATTCAGGAGCGTCCGATTGCTTTGAATGGTCAGGTTATTGTCAGGCCCATGATGTATCTGGCCATGTCCTACGACCACCGGATTATTGATGGCAAGGAAGCCGTTTCCTTCCTTGTTCGAATCAAGGATGCGATTGAAGATCCGCAACGCTTGTTGCTGGATGTGTAGGGAGGGTAGCTGATCAGGCTGCCTCGTCTTTTTTGAGCAGGGGTTTCAGGTACTCGCCTGTATAGCTCTTCTTTTCAGCAGAAATGCGTTCCGGCGTATCCTGAATGATGATCTCGCCGCCTTTGTTGCCGCCTTCAGGACCAACGTCGATAATCCAGTCGGCTGTTTTGATCACTTCAAGGTTATGTTCGATTACGACTACTGTATTGTTCTGGTCCACCAAGCGGTGAAGGACTTCGAGCAGTTTCCGAACATCTTCAAAATGCAGGCCGGTCGTCGGCTCATCGAGAATGTATAACGTGCGGCCAGTGGCGCGTCTGGCCAGCTCTTTTGCCAGTTTGACGCGCTGTGCTTCTCCCCCTGATAGCGTCGTTGCCCGTTGGCCGATATGAACATAGCCAAGCCCCACTTCTTTGAGCGCTTCCAGCTTTTCCCGGATTGCAGGAACGGCGCGGAAAAATTCAACTCCTTCTTCAACGGTCATGTCCAGGATTTCAGCGATGTTTTTCTCCCTGTATTTTATCTCCAGCGTTTCCCGGTTATAGCGGCGCCCCTTGCAAGCATCGCAGGTGACATGGACATCTGGCAGGAAATGCATTTCAATTTTGATAACACCGTCACCTTGGCAGGTTTCGCAGCGTCCCCCCTTGACGTTGAAGGAGAAACGCCCCACGTTATATCCGCGCGCTTTTGATTCAGGCAGACCAGTGAACCACTCGCGGATGGGTGTAAAAGCGCCAGTATAGGTGGCAGGGTTAGACCGGGGAGTACGACCGATCGGTGACTGGTCGATATCGATCACCTTGTCGATATATTCTAGTCCCCTGACCTCGTCATGAAGGCCAGGATGCGTCCGTGCTTTCATGAGTCGCTTGGCGGCAGCGGCATAGAGTGTGTCGATAATCAGGGATGATTTTCCGCTGCCGGAGACGCCGGTTACACAGGTAAAGGTGCCGACCGGAATTTTGGCATGGACATTTTTCAGGTTATTCTGTCGTGCGCCGATCACCTCAATGTATTGAGTGCGTGTGCCTTTTTTATCCTGCACTGCTTTGCCAGACCGCCGCCGCTTTGGGACTGTAATATGACGGCTCCCGTTCAGATATTGTGCTGTTAGTCCGGATCCGCTGCTGATGACCTGACTCGGCGTTCCTTGCGTTACGATCTCACCGCCGTGAATTCCGGCGCCCGGACCCATATCGATCAGGTAATCCGCGGTTCGGATGGAGTCCTCATCATGTTCAACCACCAGCACCGTATTGCCGATATCACGCAAATGCTTGAGAGTTTCCAGCAGACGGTTATTATCTCTCTGATGCAGGCCGATGGAAGGTTCATCCAGCACGTATAGAACGCCGGTGAGGCCGGAGCCGATTTGCGAGGCGAGGCGGATGCGTTGGCTTTCGCCGCCGGAGAGGGTGCCGGACATGCGGCTGAGGCTTAGATAGTCCAGGCCGACATTGAGCAAGAATGTCAGTCGGGAGTTAATTTCCTTCAGGATGCGGGCAGCAACTTCCTTATCTTTTTTATTGAGTGTTTTTTCAAGACTGGAAAACCAGAGCTGTGCTGTCTCGATAGATAGCATTGAGATTTCACCGATATGCTTTATGCCTATCTTGACGGAAAGGGATTCTGGTTTGAGTCTGTACCCATTGCAAGCATCGCAGATCTGTTCGGTTTTATATTGCTCCATATCTTCGCGGATGTGAAAACTGTCTGTTTCACGATACCGGCGCAACATGTTGGGAATCACGCCTTCAAATACGTTGGTTGCCTGATAATCCTTGGCGTCGTCACTATATCGGAAAGTAATTTTATCTATTTTCGATCCGAATAAAATGCAGTCTTGCAGTTTCTTGGGCAGTTTTTCCCAAGGGGTATTCATGTTGGTCTTGAAATGGCGACACAGGCTTGTCAGCGTCTGTTCATAGTAATTGGAGGATGATTGTGCCCACGGCGCCACGGCGCCGTCTGTCAGGGACAGGGTGACGTCTGGTACCACAAGATCAGGATCAAAATACATTTTATCGCCAAGCCCTGAACATTCGGCACAAGCGCCTTGGGGGTTGTTGAAGGAGAAGAGTTGGGGAGTGATTTCCGGATAACTCACGCCGCAATCGATGCAAGCCGATTTTTGGCTGAAGAGTTGAC
>JACQAA010000059.1 GCA_016195185.1 Pseudomonadota bacterium
GCCATTGTATATCGTTTACAGATGCTGCTTGTGATGTACTGTTTGTCGTTGCACTAGGGGGTGCGGAGAGAGCACGTGACGCTGGATAATCACCACCAAGGAAAATAATGGAGAGAACAACGACAAGAATAAAAGAGTATCTTAATTTTTTGATCATGCTGCTCATCCCAAAATAGAAAGTCACCAGAGACGTCTCCTCTCTGGTGACCGGGGTGTTTGTAGCCGTCCTATGAACGGCGCGACGTATTCGCTCGCGCTATTGTATTCCGCCGCCGCCCCGACCGTAGTCGAGAAAGCGGCATCACGGATGACGGCCAGATGCCTTTGGCCGCATAGGAATATGAGGCTACAAAACCTCCGGCCTGCCGAAAGAAGACAAACCGCAGTTATTCTTGCTGATGAGGGGGAGAATTTCAATTAAAATACCATTTAGACCTGTGATAAAAGAGATTTTCCTGATACATTGGCTATTCCTTAAGAATGGCCCCTCAACCCTTTATTGGAGAAAAAATGGCTGCAAAAAAGAAGGCAAAAAAGGCAGCACCCAGAAGGAAGGGTACTGCCAAGAAGGGTGGCAAAACCTCAGGAAAGGGTGGACGCCCTGGCCCGCGCACTGAAAAATAAGAAACCAAAGGGACGATCTATCGAAGTCGCTCACGATGATATAGATTTTGTAAGTGATCGTATTAGTGAGCAAACAAGATATATTTCTTTCGGTGTTTTGGCTTTTGTTTGGCTCTTTCTTGCTGGTGGGCATGGTACGCCAACCCCGCCTATGCCGGTAGATAGGAATATCCTTCTAATCAGCGGTGGTTTTTCTTTGTTGTCTCTTTCGTTTGATTATTTCCAATATATTTTCGGTTACTTTAATACATGTAAAGAAATTGATGAAGCGGAGGCTGTAGAAAAAGATACAGTCGACTTTGATTATTCAAGAATTTTACATTGTTTGCGGGGAGCTATGTTTTGGGGGAAGCAGTTAGTAATGGTTGTATCTTTATTTTTTTTATTGTCAGCCATCCTAGCAACCCTCAAAACCGGGCAGGCTGCCAATTGCCCTAAGAATTTAAATATGGAGACGATAAAAGGGGCCATGCCAGACTAAACATTAAGAATACCCTTACAAAGGGGGTAGCGCGTACAGCCATAAAACTTATTGCCTCTGTGTTTTCCCTTTTGAGCAGTTCGCTCCCTCATAGCGGAGCCACATTCAGGACAAACTTTTGGGGGTTTATAATTGGGGGATTTCATGTAAGCTTCTAGCTGTTCTTTTCGACGTGCCACCTCATCTGCCTCATATACATTATAAATATGTCGGCCAACGGCAATAGCCCCGCCCAAACTCAATAAAAATACAAAGAACCCTTTCGATTTATCTACGCCGTGATGATGAGAGCAGGCCCCGCGATGCCCGATAGAGGAAGACGCCCACCCGTCATTGCATTTTGTCGGGCCGAACAGCCATCCTAATGTCATGAATAAAACGACGAAAACTGCAATACAGCTAATAATTGGATGTTTATATATTATTCTCATAGGCTCTACTAATGTTGAGTCACATTGTCAGGCTTCCGCGCCTGTAAAATGTCAATCCTTTTAATAACATCACGCCAGACTTTAGCGCCCTTCGTGTCGCCTTTTTTCAGCATGGCATCTGATTTCAGGGCGGCCTCCATTGAAGCGTTTTCCCCATGCTGTTTAATCATCGCGGCGGCGGAGCGATAGAGGTAAATTTCTTCCATGGTTATGTGACCCTATGGTTCAGATGCCAACTTCTTTAGTGTTTTTCTTTTGTTCGTCAACAAACCGGGTATATATCTGAGTGGTAATAATATCAGCATGACCGAGCATCTTCTGCACAGAGCGCAGGTCCGCGCCATGCCTCAGAAGGTGGACCGCAAAAGAATGGCGCAGAATGTTTGGGCTGACGCGTTTAGGATCAAACCCGGCATCTTTTGACAGATCTTTCAACATTTGGGCGAATCGCTGGCGGGTCAGATGCCCTGCTACAGCCGCGCGTGATGGGAACAGCCATTGAGTTTGTATGTCTGTATTCTCCGGTGTCACAAACTGGGTGCGGATATTAAGGTAAGCCTTCATCGCCCTCTGAGCGGGTTCTGACAGGGGAGCCATGCGTTCAGAGCCATCCTTGCCTTTAACTTTCAGATAATGGCTTCCGGGATCAATGGCGGCCAGCGGCAGACAAACGAGTTCAGAGGCATGTAGTCCTGTCGCATAGAGAATTTCGAGCAGGACTGCGAGACGGATGCCTTTCCGACCCCCTTGTTTTTGCGCCGTGGCGATCAGGATGGAGACTTCGTCTTCGCTCAGAATACTTGGCAGTCCACGTGTGTGTTTTGGGGTTTCAATGGTATATGTCGGATCATCGGCGCGTTTGCCTTCTGAAACGAGAAAGCCGAAGAACTGGCGCAGAACGGTAATACGACGCACAATAGTAAGAATAGCTGTTTTTCCATTGCCATCATTTTTTACGTTTTCACGTTCGCTGAATTCGCCCAAGTAAGATTTCAAATCATCGGTTGTGGCTGAGTTGATGTCTTTTCTTGTCTGTCTCAGGAAAGCACAAACATCGGCAAGGTCACGTTCATAAGCGAGACGTGTGTTGAGTGCTGCACCGCGTTCTGCGATGAGCATATTGAGAAACGCATCAACAGTATCGGGAAGCGGGTCTCTTGGTGTTTTGGGACGACCGGGACGTGCTATAGCTTTTCTCCTTGTTCTGGTTTCTTAACGTAGCAAAATCCCTAACTTTACTCTACTGCCCATTCCCCGTTTCCCTATCCCCAGCCTGATCCGCCTCAGTCTTGCAAACATAAGCGCCATTCTTTGTGTTGCCATACCAGCGTTCCCCTTGAAGATGATAAACACCCGTCTTTGTATTCAACCATACGACAACATCAGCCGGACAGTGCCGCCTGTTTCCAGTAAGATAGATAAGCATGGTCTGGACGTATATTGTTCTCACTTTCAGCAAGACAAATATCATTTATACAATCACGAGTATGATTATCTATGTAATAGCTACGATGACTTGAAGAGACAGATATGCTTTTTAGATGTGCATCAATAATGTCTTTATTGCGCTCAAATAAGCTTAGTTTTTTGTTTATGACTCTATTAGGGTACTTCTCTTTTATTTCTTTTTTAAGGCTTTGTTCTTCCTTCAGTTTAGACGAGTATTCAAAAATGCCCCTTAATACTTTTAGAAGAACCCAGCCTATTACAAAAATAAGAAGTATGACCCATTGCATAGTTTAAGACCTACTGCACAAATATAAGTTTGCTAGAATAATGAAGGTGATCATTTTGCTTCCCCCCAAAGTTTTTCCCATTGCTTGCTATAGTCTTCTACTATCTTCCCCGCACCATGAAGGACAAGAACATTCTCGGCATTCCTCTTCTCTGCCGCCGCCGTATAGTTAAAACTGCCAAGCTCAAGAGTTTTCTCGTCAATCACGATGAATTTATCATGCATGATGGCGTAATGATCGTTGATCCGTGTCGGGATGCCATGATCTTTAATATATTGTACCATACGACCATTACGCTGGCTTTTATCAAGCACCACCTCAACATCAACACCTTTGTCATGCGCGGTTATAAGGGCTTCTGCAATGGGCTTTGATGTAAAGGAATAGGCGGCAACATGAACGGATTTTTTAGCCTCATTTATCGTTTTGACGACAAGCTCCGTTGCACCTTGGCGTGGAGAGAAGGCATCTTCAAACATCGTGGCGGTTTCAGCATAAGCTGCTGCACCAACGGCGGCGGGCTGGAGAGTTAAAAAACAGAGTAACGATGCTGCTATGGTGCGCATTAATATCTGTGAATTAATCTTTTTCATTTTTTCTCTATGGTATCTCCAGCAACACTCTTTCTTCCCTGCGCAACGCGAGCGGGCAGAACATATAAAAATTCTGCTAATGCTTGAACGAATTCAATTGCTTTTTGAGCGGCGGCAGCATTTGGCAGGGGGGCATCTTTATCAGCATGTCTTTGATCGTTTGCATCGAGACGAACTTCATGTGCCCATACGGCCATTTCGGGAGTGATGAGATGGTTCTTGGCGGCGGCATCAATTCTTGTGTTTAAAGTGCCTGTCGGATGGCCCTTATCTTTTAGCATCTCATCAACCGCGCTCGCGCAAAGCATGACAGCTCCGGAGGGTGCATGTATGCTATTAATAGCTTGTTCTAAAAACTGCCGTGCCTTATCTGGTATAGCACCATCAACAATAGAGGGCTTTGGCCATATATTTGTTATCGGATGTTGAGAACTCTGAAGCCCCATCGCCATGGTTACTCTGCCACAGGTCGTACACACATAGGCAGATGTAAATACGTTCTGACTATTACTATGAGATTTTGACGAGAATATTGTACTGCCAGCCATAGTAACGTTATTCAGGACAGGTCTAGCTACCTTGCAATGCGGGCATCGATCCAGTGATAACTGGTTGCCGTGATTATAAGACATCCTATTTCTCCGATTATAGTTTACTTGTCGATGTAGCCTTAATGGATATCCCATCCTACCCAGAACTGATATACTGTGCGACTGTGACATCCCCCAATAAAAACATAATATTTACGTCTATTTTCTTCAATCCTTGACATTTGTTCTGTTTATGTTCTATATAAGAACAAAAGGGGATTAATTCCCATGGCTTCATCATCTTCCAATCCCCTTTCTCCGCCCACTGACCTCCGCTGGCTCTATGTGGACTTTAACAGCTATTTCGCAAGCGTGGAGCAGCAACTTGATCCGCGTCTACGTGGCAAGCCCATCGCCGTTGTCCCGGTGGAGACGGATTCAACCTGTGCGATTGCAGCCAGTTACGAGGCAAAGGCTTTCGGCATCAAAACTGGCACGCCTATCTATGAAGCCAAAAAGATGTGTCCCGGCTTGATCTGCGTTTTGGCAGGGCATGAACACTATGTAGAGTTCCATGAACGCATTCTTGACGAAATAGACCACCATATCCCTGTGACCGCCGTTTGCTCCATTGACGAAATGGCGTGCAGCCTCATGAAGAACGAGAGAACGCTAGAACGTGTTACAGCCACTGCAAAGTCTATCAAGGTCGGTATCGCCAAAAACATCGGTGAGTATGTTCGCTGCTCTATCGGTGTCGCGCCCAGCAAATACCTCGCTAAAGTCGCAACTGACATGCAGAAGCCAGATGGCCTTACAATTTTGACGTCAGAGAACATGTCAGAGAGGCTCCTTGAGCTAAAGCTCAGAGACCTCCCTGGCATAGGCCACAATATGGAGCAACGTATCAACAAAGCCGGTATCTACGATATGCAGGCTTTGATGAAACTCCAGCCCAAGCATATGCGGGCTGTCTGGGGCAGCATCTGGGGCGAGAAGATGTGGTATTACCTACGCGGTTACGATCTGCCGGATGAAGAAACTAGCCGCAGCAGTGTAGGGCATAGCCATGTTCTGTCTCCAGAGATGCGGCCACCGGCGAAGGCCTATCAGATTGCGCAGCGGTTAACGATGAAAGCAGCAGCACGGTTACGGCGCATGGAATACTGTGCGGGAAAAATATCGTTGTCCGTAAGAATAGAGAATGGGCCGCGTATTGGGTGCGAGACAAGTTGCCAGCCTTCGCAGGATAGTTTTAAGTTCCAGAGTTTGTTAGAGGAACTCTGGACGGCCTTGATGCATGAGACCAAGAAGCAGAGGATTAAGAAAGTGAACGTAGTCCTGCATGGACTGGTGCCGACAGAAGATTTACACGTTCAGGCTGACCTCTTTGATGCAGTCATCCCAGCCGCGACAGAGAAAAAGCAGGCCAGAAACGAGAAACTATCAATAGCGATGGATCGGCTTAATCAGAAGTTCGGCAAAGACACCGTACTGCTCGGCATGACACCCGATCAAGGCAAAGCCTTCACCGGCACTAAAATCGCCTTCACTCGTATCCCGGATATGGAGGAGTTTCTGGAGTAAAGGGCTGATATACGAATTTTATTAAAAAAAAATATAGAGAATTTGCCCTCGGAGGGACTGTCTATGAATGGATCAAGCTGAATTTGGGGTCATACCCGGCACCATACTCCCCCCTCCTGAAAAAGAACCCGCCGGTTTACTGACCCCGGAAGCGAAAACCGGGGGTGTCAGTAAAATTGACCAGCTTGTTACCTACAGCGTTACCTTTTCTTGATTTTTAAAGATATTTAGAAAAGCTATTTTCTTATAAGTTATTGATTTTAAATGGTGATCCCGGTGGGATTTGAACCCACGACCCTCTGATTAAAAGTCAGATGCTCTACCCCTGAGCTACGGAATCATCACAAAACGATGAGGGTGGTAGGGAGTTTCCTCCATCGCGGTCAATAGATAGATGAAAAAGATTGTTTTGTAAATTGTTTTATTGAGGTTTCTGAGCCCCTTACATGCCCCTATTCGGCCAAAGCTTTGGCCACAAATGCCTCAACCCTGTCCAATGCAACGCGTTCCTGCGCCATGGTATCGCGGAAGCGAATCGTCACCGCCTGGTCCTTGGGCGTTTCGGTGTCGACCGTGATGCAGAACGGGGTACCGATTTCATCATGCCGTGCGTAGCGCTTGCCGATGTTGGACTTCGCGTCATATTCGGTCATAAATTTTGTGCGCATGCAATAATAAAGTTTCTGCGCGATTTCCGGTAGGCCATCCTTATTTATCAACGGCAGGATCGCCGCTTTGACCGGCGCCATGCTGGGCTTGAACTTCATGTACATCTGGCTGGGGCGCGACGCATCAACCGTATAGGCTTCCGCCAGCACGGCCAGCACGCCCCGCGTCAGGCCGGCGGCCGGCTCAATCACATGCGGTAGAAAGCGGCGCGGTGGCTGGACGGAATCGTCGAAGTATTCCATTTTCTTTGTGGAGTGCTTTTCGTGCTGGGTGAGGTCGAAGTCACAGCGGTGCGCAATGCCCTCCAGCTCGCCAAAGCCCGGGGCAGTGAAGGGGAAACGATATTCAATATCCACCGTCCCCACACCCGCCTTGGCATAGTGGGACAATTCATCCTTATCGTGCTGACGCAGCTGCAGATTGGAAGAAGATACGCCAACGTCGGCCCACCAGGACTTGCGCATCTCTGTCCAGAATTCGAACCATTTTTTTGCCTCATCGGGATGGCAGAACCACTCCATCTCCATCTGTTCGAATTCACGCGAACGGTAGATAAAGTTGCGCGGCGTCACTTCGTTACGGAAGGCCTTACCGACCTGCGCGATACCGAAAGGCACACGCACGCGCATGTTATCAACGACGTTCTTGTAGTTGAGGAAGATGCCCTGCGCGGTTTCGGGACGGAGGTAGGCTTTACTGGAATCATCCCTGACGGCGCCTACCTGCGTCTCAAACATGAGATTGAAGGCGCGGGGTTCTGTGAGAGTGCCGGGCACATCTGCATCAGGAGCGACGATTTCGGTATATTTGTCTTTATTAATTTGTGTAAGAGGAAGTTTATCGTGATGAACCGCTATATTTAACTCTGATCCTTCAATCTCACGATACTGATGCCCTATAAAATCCTTAAGAGATATTGAAATACCAAGTTTCTTGGCAATTTTTTTTATGTGCTTCTCTATGTCTTGTAGTGGCGTACCCTCAACAAATGCAACAGAAGGTACTTTCGGAGCAGGGGGCATCTTCGAAGTATGTGGGAGAAGTACCATCACATGATCCGCGCGATACCTTAACTTGGTCTCCTTGCAATCCACCATCGGATCACTGAATCCCGCGATGTGCCCTGAAGCCTCCCACGTTTTCGGATTCTGAATGATGGCCGTGTCCACTCCGACGATCTGCAGCGGCTCGCCATCCGGTCCGATCGGCGGCGTAATCACCATATCGCGCCACCAGCGATCACGCAGGTTGTTTTTTAATAAAACACCGAGGGGTCCGAAATCCCAGAAACCATTGATGCCTCCATAAATCTCCGAAGCTGGAAAAATGAAGCCCCTACGCTTACATAGCGCAACAAGTTCATCCATTGGAACCTTACTCGAGATTTCAACGTTTGTATGGCTTATAGCCTGTGCATTACCCATATTTTCTCCGGAGGTTGGCTTGATCACAGCCCGTAAACACTATAGCATTACGCCATCTTCCACAAGACAAGATGGGGCGATTCCAATGGCCAAAAACCTGAAACCCAAGCCGGTAACGGCACAGCAAAAATGGGTCTATAGTTTCGGCCATGAATTGTGCGAAGGCGACGCTTCTCAGAAAAACTTGCTCGGCGGCAAGGGCGCCAATCTGGCGGAAATGAGCCGTATTGGCCTCCCCGTCCCGCCCGGATTTATCCTCTCCACCGAAGTCTGCACCCACTTCTATCAAAATAGCAATTCTTATCCTGTCGCTATTGAGCTCCAGGTGGACAGTGGTCTGAGGCAAATCGAGAAAGAAATGGGCATCCAGTTCGGCGACATCAAAAAACCGCTGCTGCTCTCGGTCCGTTCGGGCGCACGCGTCTCCATGCCAGGGATGATGGACACGATTTTGAATATTGGCCTGAATGATAATACGGTCAAAGGCCTGGGCGACGACCGCTTTGCCTGGGACTGCTACCGCCGCCTGATCCAGATGTATGGTGACGTCGTGATGGGAGTCAACCGGGACCATTTTGAAGATCTCATCGACACGTACAAACGGCGGAACGCCCTGAAGCTCGATACCGAGATTGACGCCGATGGATGGAAAGAAATTGTCACTCTGTTCAAAACACTCGTGCAAAGGGAGACGGGCACGCCGTTTCCACAGGATCCGCATGCGCAGCTGTGGGGCGCAATTGGCGCCGTATTCAACTCATGGATGACGCCACGCGCTATCACCTACCGCAGGATCAACAATATCCCCGAAGACTGGGGCACCGCCGTCAATGTGCAGACGGTTGTCTTCGGCAACAAAGGTGATGACTGCGCGACAGGCGTTGCCTTCACCCGCAATCCGTCCACCGGCGAAAATAAATTTTACGGAGAATATCTGGTCAATGCCCAGGGCGAAGATGTTGTGGCAGGAATCCGCACCCCCCTCCCCCTCACCGAGATGCAAAAGCAGATGCCCGAGGTTTACAAAGAGCTTGATGCCATTCGACACATCCTCGAGAAACACTACAAAGATATGCAGGATATCGAATTCACCATTCAAGAAAAAAAGCTCTATATGCTGCAAACCCGCACCGGTAAACGCACCGCCCCGGCCGCACTGCGCTGTGCGGTGGAGATGGTGAGTGAGGGCCTCATTACAAGAGAACAGGCCATTCAGCGAATTAACCCCGCCTCTCTTGACCAATTACTCCACCCGGCTATCGATCCTGCCGCTGCAAAAAATCTTCTTGCCAAGGGCCTCCCCGCCTCTCCCGGCGCTGCTACCGGCGCAATTGTATTTGATTCAGACGAAGCAGAAAAACTCGCCGCCGATGGCAAAAAAATTATTCTGTGCCGCACCGAAACCAGCCCCGAAGATATCCACGGCATGCACGCGGCAGAAGGCATCCTGACCTCACGTGGCGGGATGACCAGCCATGCCGCGGTCGTTGCGCGGGGGATGGGTAAGCCCTGTGTGGCAGGCGCCAGCGACATCGTGATTGATTACAAAGCACAAACCCTACAGGTCAAAGGCCAAACATTGCGCCCCGGGGACAAAGTGACACTGGATGGCTCCACCGGCGAAATTCTCCTCGGCGAAATCAACATGATCCAGCCGGCGATGACCGAACACTTCCTGACACTGATGCAATGGGCAGACAATGCACGCCGCCTGAAAGTCCGCGCCAACGCCGAAACGGCGCTCGATGCTGAAACCGCCAAGAAATTCGGCGCGGAAGGCATTGGCCTCTGCCGTACCGAGCATATGTTCTTTGACCCAACCCGTATTCTCTACGTGCGCCAGATGATATTGGCTGAAACACCTGAAGAACGCCGGTCCGCCCTGGAAAAAATTGAGCCTTACCAGCGGCAGGACTTCATCCACCTTTTTAAAATCATGAGGGGGCTACCCGTCACCATTCGCCTGCTTGACCCTCCCCTGCACGAATTTCTGCCGCACGAAACCAGTGAAATTCAGGCACTCGCCAAAGCACTTGCCCTGTCCGCCGACAAAGTCAGTCAACGCATCCACCACCTGCACGAAGCCAACCCGATGCTGGGTTTGCGCGGTGCACGGCTCGGCATTATCTACCCTGAAATCTATGAAATGCAAGTACGCGCCATTTTTGAAGCGGCTCTGGCTATCAAAAAAGAAACTGGCGACACTGTTCGGCTCGAAATCATGGTGCCCCTGATTGCCACCAAACGGGAGATGGATATCCTGAAAGAGATGATTGATAGAATTGCCTCAACCATGGAAAAAATCGACTATCTCACCGGCACGATGATCGAGTTGCCCCGCGCGGCATTGCAGGCGGGCATCATTGCCGAGGCGGCTGAATTTTTTAGCTTTGGCACCAATGACCTGACGCAAACCACCTACGGCATCAGCCGCGACGATGCCGGCGCTTTCCTTCCCGACTATCAAAAACAGAGGATTTTTACAACCGACCCCTTCGCCTCAATTGACGTCAATGGTGTCGGCGAACTGATAAAAGTTGCCGCGGAACGCGGGCGCAAAACTCGCAGGGACATCAAGCTCGGCATCTGCGGCGAACACGGTGGCGATCCGGCCTCCATTCACTTCTTTGAAAAAGTTGGACTGGACTACATCTCCTGCTCGCCTTACCGCATCCCGATTGCCCGGCTCGCGGCAGCGCAAGCGGCTCTGGCGAACAAGTAGGCCTATTTCTTCAACTGTTGGCGCCGCTGCAGTTCAAACAAAGCTCTCTTTTCAAGAGACGCGGTCTTACCACCACCCTCAA
>JACQAA010000075.1 GCA_016195185.1 Pseudomonadota bacterium
CCGGAAGAAAGATAAGAAAGACAAAAAGGATAAAGATTAATCCTTGCCGGAGCGTCGTCGTCGCCGCCCTGAAAGGATGTTCCCCGGGTGCGCCATCTTCTGCCCTGTTTCGTTCACGACCGAGCCTGTCTTTGCGTTGACGAGTTCTACATGCCTGTGTAGAGTTAGTCAGGGGTAATCGGGGCCTTTTGGCGCTCGATGGGCGTTTTTGTCAATATATTTGACAGAATAAATTAAAAATGCGGGTTTAGGCGACAAGGATGGGTTCACGCTCTCAGCAGGTATTGAAGGCCTCTCCGGGGCATATCCCGGTGATGCTGAGTGAGGTGATGCGCGCCTTGCAGCCACAGGATGGCGGGGTCTATGTTGACGGCACGTTTGGAGCCGGTGGTTACACCCGTGCGATTTTGGAATCGTGTCGCTGCACTGTGTATGCGATTGATCGTGATCCGGAAGCCTATGCGCGCGCCATAGCCATGGCGGAGGAATTTTCCGGCAGGCTCATCCCTGTACGGGGTTGTTTTGGTAACATTGCTGAACTTCTGGCGGTTGTCGGGATCCGGCGTGTCAATGGCTTGGTTTTAGACCTTGGTGTTTCTTCAATTCAACTGGCGACGCCGGAGAGAGGGTTCTCCTTTCAAAAAGAGGGGCCGCTGGATATGCGGATGAGCAAAGAGGGGCCCAGTGCAGCAGAGGTCGTGAACACGGCTTCTGAGAAAGATTTGGCCAACATCATATTCGAATATGGCGAGGAACGTGCGTCAAGACGGATCGCCAAAAAGATTGTCATGGCGCGGACCATTGCACCGATCCAGACGACATTGCAGCTGGCGGATATTGTGCATAGCGTTCTGCCGCAGCGCCCGCAGCTGAGGGCAGATACTGCCACGAAAACCTTTCAGGCTCTGCGTATTTTTATCAATGATGAATTGGGAGAGTTAGAACGGGCCCTGCATGCCGCCGAGCACCTGTTATTGCCCGGCGGACGACTGGTCGTAGTGTCCTTCCATTCCCTGGAGGATTGGCGAGTCAAAAATTTTCTCAAGGAGCGTAGCGGTAAACTCGGCAACCATTCTCGTCACTTGCCGGCGGCGCCCTCTGGACAGTTGCCAACCTTTCTGCTGGAAGACAGCAATGGCCTCAAAGCCTCTGCGACGGAACTGGCAGCCAACCCGCGCGCGCGTTCAGCCAGGCTTCGTTATGCCGCCCGGACATCGGCACCCGACTGGGGGATATTCGCTATGGGACAAGGGGTGCCATTTGCGTAAGTCAACAGTGCTTTGGTTGGTCTTGGCAGCCTTTTGTAGTGTCAGCTTGTTCTATACCAGCCAGCATGTTCATGATAGCCGCGAAAAAATGACGGCTCTGAGCTGGGCTGTGTCAAAAGAGGAGGAGTCTATCCGTGTTTTGCAGGCTGAATGGAGTTATCTTAATCAGCCCAGACGGTTGGAAAGACTGGCGCAGGAACATCTCAAGATACAGACCTTGAAGGGCGCACAGTTTGTCCAGCCAGATGACCTGCCGCCGCGTACTGCGGCTGTGCCGGTTGCTGATGCTCCCGGGGTTGAGGTGAAGGCGGACAATACGGCCATTACCATCAAAATTAAACCGCCTCTGCCCAGGGCAGCTCAAATTCATGCTGGCCGCCCCCCCACCGACCATTCTTTTGTCTCTGCCACCACCGGTCACCGCGTTTTTGGTGATGTAATAAAAAGTCTGAGTGTTGAATAATGGCAGCAGATCTGTTTTTGAGGGGCAAACCCGCCGCCGCAGGAACAGAACTACAGTACGACCGGTCGCGCGCCCGGCTGATCACTGTTGTCATGCTGCTGATGATGGGGTACTTCGCCATCGGAGTGCGGTTGGTCGATCTGAGCATATTGGGCCATCAAAATGATGTAGTGATGACAGATAAAGAAGATGCGGCTCCCTTGGAAAGGGGGCTGCGTGGTTCGATTGTCGATCGGAACGGCATCCTGATGGCGGCTTCTCTGAAGATGGCGTCATTGTATGCAGACGCCTCCATGGTGGAGGCTCCAGAAGAACTGGCACAAAAACTGAGCCGGATTTTACCCGAGCAGAGCTACAAGGACCTGTTGCAGAAACTGGGTTCCGGCAAACACTTTGTCTGGATTCAGCGCGATGTTTCCCCCAAACAGGAATATGTGATTAACGCGCTGGGCGATCCGGCGCTGGGTTTCCAGGAGGAGGATCGGCGCATTTATCCTCAGGCCAACTTGACCGCACACATCACGGGGTATACCGATCTGGATGGGAAGGGCATTGCCGGTATTGAAAAATTTTTTGACCGCCAATTGACAGAGACGAATACCCCGGTGCGATTGACCATCGACCTCCGCGTTCAACATATGATGCATCGCGAACTGGGCAAGGCCATGTCGAAATTCCATGCCAAAGGTGCTATTGGTATGGTGCTGGATGTGAATAGCGGTGAACTCATCTCCATGGTCTCGCTGCCGGATTTTGATCCTAATCATGCAGGTGAGGCGGGGGATCAACAGAAATTCAACCGTGCCACGCTGGGCGTATTTGAAATGGGGTCGACGTTTAAATTATTCTCAACCGCAGCGGCGCTCAATAGCGGC
>JACQAA010000070.1 GCA_016195185.1 Pseudomonadota bacterium
GGAGGACAACATCCGCCGCCGGGTGATCAATGACGGGTACATTGAGGTCAAGACGCCGCAGCTGATGGACAGCAGGTTCTGGGAGGCCTCGGGCCACTGGGGAAAATATCGCGAAAATATGTTTGTGGTGCCGGATGTTATTCCAAACACCGAAGAGGGTGAGAAAGTATTTAAAGAGGCCCCCAAGGATTTCATGGCGCTCAAGCCCATGAACTGCCCCGGCCATATCCAGATTTTCAAGCAGGGCATAAAGTCGTATCGCGACCTGCCGATCCGCATGTCTGAATTTGGTTGCTGCCATAGGAATGAGCCACATGGTGCGTTACATGGTGTCCTGCGCGTGCGCCAATTTACACAGGATGATGCTCACATTTTTTGTCGTGAGGATCAGATTACGTCCGAGATCAAGAAGTTCCTGGAACTTTTCTTTGGCGTTTATGAGCATTTTGGTTTCAAGGACATCACCATCAAACTGGCCACGCGTCCGACTGTGCGGGCCGGCGACGACGCATTGTGGGATCGTGCCGAGAAGGCATTGGAAGATGCGCTCAGGGCGCTGAATCTACCCTTTGTTTACGCGCATGGGGATGGTGCCTTCTACGGCCCGAAATACGAGTTTCACCTCAAGGATGCGATTGGCCGGTCGTGGACGATGGGTACCTGTCAGCTCGATTTTGTTCTGCCGGAAAGGCTGGATGTGACCTATATCGGGGAGGACGGACAAAAACACCGTCCCGCCATGATCCATCGCGCCGTTTTCGGGTCTATTGAGCGCTTTATTGGCATTCTCATTGAGCATTTTGTCGGTAGATTTCCGTTGTGGTTGGCGCCCGTCCAAGCTGTTGTGACGACGATTACCAGCGACGCGGATGTTTATGCCCACAAGGTGACAGAGGCTCTGAAAAAAGCGGGAATGCGCGCGGAGATAGATCTGCGCAATGAGAAAATTAATTATAAGATTCGGGAACATAGCCTGAGCAAAACCCCGCAAATATGGGTAGTGGGCAAACGAGAAGCAGACGAGGGTAAGGTGGCCATCCGCTGCCTGGGCTCGGATGGACAAGAAATCCTTGCACTTGACGAAGCAATCCGTAAAATCAATAGCGAATCTGCTCCTCCACAATAAGGGGCGATTCCCTTCGGTATCAACAGCGACAGGAGAATGTCACATCACGAGCAAACCACTCAATGCCGGCCCCCGTATCAATCATCAAATTCGGGCCGACAAGATACGCCTTATTGGCGCTGACGGAGAAATGGTCGGCGTAGTTTCCGTCCGGGAAGCCCTCTCAGCCGCCACCGAGGCCGGACTTGACCTCATCGAAATCTCCCCTAATGCTGATCCGCCGGTTTGCAAGATCTCTGACTTCGGCAAATACCGCTATGAATTGCAGAAAAAAGAAGCAGCTGCGCGCAAGAACCAAAAAGTTATTTTGACCAAGGAGCTGAAAATCCGCCCTAACATCGAGGAGCATGACTTTCAGGTCAAGGTTCGCAGTGCCAAGCGCTTTGTTGATGAAGGCGATAAGGTGCGTTTCACTCTCCAGTTCCGTGGCCGTGAATTTGAGCACAAGGAAATTGGCATGGCCGTCATCGGGCGTATGCGTGCAGAAATGGCCAACTACGCTAAAATCGAGCAGGAGCCCAAGTTTGAGGGGGGGCAGGTGATTATGATCGTCATCCCAAAAACGGCGTGATGGCTCTCTGACTAAAATCTAAACGCTCACAAAGTCTGGCGGATAGAAACAGAGAGTCACAATGAAGGCGATGATAAGCGACGGACCAAACGGCACTTCGATTTCGCCGGTGCGTCTCTTCCAGATCAACGCCAGGACAACGCCTGAAATACCAGAGATGATAAGGAACAATGAGGTGGCGTTTGCGTTTAATCCTAGCCAGAAGCCGACAGCTGCATAAAACTTAACATCTCCCAGCCCCATGGGCTCGCGTTTCAGAACCCTCATCGCCACTTGCCGGAGCAGCAGGGATCCTAGGCCATACGCTAGCGCGCCACTGACGGCCTCGCCGCCTTTGTATATAAGAAAATCAGTCGGGTTCCCATCCATGAGGGTGTTGACCGATAAAAGGGCAGCACCCGTCAGTAGGACGGCAAGGTTGAGGCTGTCCGGGATAATTTTGTGATGAAAGTCGATATCAAGGATACTAATCAGTACTGGCGCCAAAGAAAAAATCAGCAATGTATCAGCCCGTAGTCCGTAGACTGCATAAAAGATAAAGCACAGGAAAAGAGTCGCCAGCTCAATCAGCGGATAACGCCATCCGATCCATGTTTGGCAATGCCGGCACCGCCCACGAAGAAAAAGCCACGAAAACAGCGGCACTAGATCCGCTATGCCCAGGTTGTGCTGGCAGACTGGACAACGTGAGCGGGTAACGGTAACGATCGACATATCGAGTGGGAGTCGATAAGATAAGGCAGTGGCAAAACTGCCCAACACTAGACCCATCAAGACTATGCCGATAATATCAGGAGCGTCCATCGGCACCTAGCGCATGGTTGATAAGCGTTTTCTAACCGTTTCTATAGGAAAATGCGGATCAAGGGAGTTGTCCCCGGACAGTGAGATAATCTGGCGGTAAAGATCAGTTGCCTGTTGCTTGTTACCCATCCGGTCATAAACCACCGCCCTGTTATAGAGTGTATCGAGACTGCCGGGCTTCAGAGAATCGGCGATTTCCAGGTACTTTAGTGCCATCTGGTACTCTCCAGTTGTGCCATAAACCAGACCTAGTTGCGCGGCGATATCTGCGCTGGCGGGGTAGATGTCGTGCAGTTGCCTGAGTTTTTCGATGGCCGCCGCCGGGTCCTGGTTTTTCAGGATGCCGAGTATATTGGTCAGGGCTTCAAGGTTTTTAGGATCGCGTTTTAGCACTTCTTCGTAGGCAAGCTGGGCTTCCGCATTCATCCCCATTTTTTGCATTGTTACCGCCCGCCCCATCAGGACACGTTTTTCACCCGGGTTGCTGGTGTAGAGGGCGTTAAATAACTCAAGCGCTGCCGCATATTGTCCGTGCGACAAGGATGTGAGCGCTGTCGTCAGGCGCGAGTCAAAATCATCGGCGTTATGGTCCTTTTTCACGACGAGGTACAGGTTGGGCGGGGGAACTGTTGCACCACCCTGTTCCAAAATATCGGTAACTTTAGATCCCTTGTCCGTGCCGGTTACTTTGCCCTTCTGGGTCTTCTTAGACCCGTGGTGCTCAGAATCTCCGGGGGGGCTGATAGAATCAAGCTTAGATGCGTTTTGTATAATAGCCAGTTCGGCAGGGGTAGCGCTACTAGCGGTGGTGGTGGGATTTGCGGGAGAGGTTGCTGTTGGTGCAACGGGTGGTGCGGTATTTGCTTGTGAGGCGGGAGCCGGTTGAATGACCGTTTTGGTCAGGTCTACCGCTCGTGGTGCGGCCCCCGCCGGAGCGGGAGGTATCAACTGATTGGCCGAGGGCATTTCAGCTGTGTCGGTTGTTTGCGGCACTTGTGCTGGGGATGAAGATGGGATCCCAACGCTAGCACTGATCACAAAAAGCGCGCCCAACACAAGAAAAGGTATATTGCCAAACAATTTCATGATTCGTAAACCCTCGTTGAACTTTCAATAATTTGCAGAAAGGCGCGCTCCAGATTGTCCTTCTGTGTTGAGGCCTTCAGCGCTGCAGGCGTGCCAAAGAATTTCAGCGCTGCATCATGAATCACCCCGATTCGGTCGCAGATTTCATCCATGTCCGCTAGAATATGCGAGCTCAGAAACACGGTGATCCCTTGTCTCCGGCAAGCGGCAATTTCATCCTTGACCAAAACACGTGCGCGAGGATCCAGTCCGCTCATTGGCTCGTCCAGGATCAGCAGAGGGCACCCGGTCAGCCACGTGCCCATCAGGCCCGTTTTCTGGCGCATTCCTTTGGAATAAGTATTTACACGTCGCTGCAGGGCTGCACGGGACAGGGAAATACGGTCGGCAGCCTCCAGAACCGCCTTCTCGCTAAACTGGCGATTGTATAGATCGAGGGAAAATTTGATAAATTCCATACCGCTTAAAAAGACTGGCGGTTCAAACTTCTCCGGCAGGTATGCTATTTTTTCCTTGCTTTCAGGATTGAGGGTGGTTTGTCCAAACAGCTCAACGGAGCCCTGCGTGGGGTCCATAAGGCCCAGAATGATTTTAATCAAGGTTGTCTTGCCGACGCCATTGAGACCAATCAATCCAAACGTCTCGCCGGCATTTACTTCAAAATTAATATTTTCTATGACGTTGCCAAAGCCATAATCTGCCGTCACGTCATTCACCTTGATGGCGTTGGCTGCGGGGTGTGGCGCCGTTTTCAGATTTGTTTGAGTCATGTTTCTTCTTTCAACCATCTCAGAGGCCTACCATTAACAATCGGCCGGTTGCAATATCATAGACCTGCCGCGGCCTCATCGTCACCGGGATAATAGCTTTCTGGTTGGCATCGTACCATCTAAAACTCACTTTGGAAGAGCTCTCGACTTTTATGTCGACAATTTCTGGTATCAGGCTTTTGGGGGTCACTGCATGACCATTGACCCAGACAATCCAATCTCCCGGCGCGCGGTACAAAATGCCCGATACCTCTATCCTTCCGGGCGCTGGAACTGGCGCCTCCAATGTTTCTGTATTGGGCGGTTTTCCGATCAAGGCTTGTTGGATCAGGGTAATCTCGATAGTAGAAAAGAAGAGGGAGTCCGTGAACTTTGCCTTCATGATCGCGGCATCCACCGTATTGGTGGTGCCGGGCGCGGGAGAGACGACGGGAGGGGGTGCTGTCGGTGGATTTTGTGCATGACTTGGCACTCCGGCCATACAAGCCCACATCAGTAGCAAAACGGAACATATTTTAAGATACCCCCTCATTATCGCCCCCTGAATCCGGTTGCCGTCCCGCCCGCTTCGGGGGTAGATGCCGGTTGCTCCGCCGGTTGCGGCATCAATGTCAGCCAGTTAAAGGCAATTTCGGCATCAAGAAAGCCAACATGTTTTCCATTGGTTATATCATTTAGCGCCGTTTCATTGACCTCTGCCGTCCTTTTAAGGTGGAAATTTTCAATGTAAGCATGCCCCGGAAATGAATCGGCGATATCTTGCAAGAATATGTATATACCCATATCGAGGGGTGCAGAAGCTATTTTGATTTGGATGCTGCTTTTGGCCAGCCGGTAACCCAAGGCGGCGGCATCTTCATTGGGCACATCTTTGTTATCCTGGACGATAAAAGAAAATTCAGGCAGTTTATCGCGGCCATGCATTTCTTCCAGCAGGCGGCTGATCGTGTGCCGGTCCTGGTTCAGGAAAAGCCCTCTCCGGTCGTGCAGTTCTTGATACTTGGGCATATTTTCCTTCTGGTAGGCGATCTCCTGTTTGATATTGGAGACCTTTCTGCTCAATTCGGAGATCTGGTCATCTATCGCGTGGATCTGTGACTTGGCGTCTTGCAGCACGGGGTCCAACAGGAACAGATAGCCACCCCAGGCCGCTAACTGCACGCTCAGCAGAATGATCATGGTGACAAGGCGTCTGAGACCAATGAGTTGAATCATAAGGGGGCACCTTGCATGTCGATTTCGGCGCGCCGGTTGTCGGAACTAGTCGCGGTGGCTACCTCCGTCTTGCCGATTTCACCGGAGAAGATCCCACCGTTTGTTGGTTTCGCTATAAATGACGACTTTAGCTGGACGTCATATCCGTAGAAAATGCCCGTCAACCGTTTCTCCAGTCTTTTGGCGCGATCTTCTCTTTGCTCCGGGGTCATCGTGCCGAGAATGTAGAACCACAGCTGGATTTTGACGGTGCCCCGGCTAGCATTGCTACCGTTGGGCGGGGGGGCTTTGTCTGTCGCCGATACAAGCGCCTGAGGCGGCTGGTACTCAAAATTGATTTCATCCATTTTGATGTCGTTACCAAGAACCCCGTGCAGCAGATGAAGAATGGGCGTAACATTTACATTACCGCTGTCCAGCAAGTCATTAACCGCCAGAGTTTGTTTGATGGTGTTCGGGGTGACGGGAAAGGCATCAAACGCTTTTGATTCCTGATCGTATTCCAGCGCCAAAAATCTTTGCTGGCTCTTTTTTTGATCCCTAGTTTCTTTGAGCGGGTAGTAGTTCTGATCCATGTTAAAAATAAAACCCGTCAGTGCCAGGAGTGAAATAAACAGGACAACGCTGATGGTGCGCGCCGCCAGCCGTGCCCATCTGATACGTTGGAGACTTGCAACCTTGATGGGGGCTGTCAGGGATCTCTTTTTGCTTGCCCAGGACGCATGCAACGCATCGCCGAAGTTGTCATCGCTGGAAAAATTGCTGCGTGCGCCGATTGACGAAAGCGCCTCTGCCACTTTCACGCACTGAAAATTACTCCCAGGTAAAAATTTCTGTTGCTCGAAGAGCTGTTTTTCTGCTTCCCCGCCGATAACGATCACATCCAGTCCTTCGGAGGGGACATAACCAAAACGCGCGATGTAGGTTAATGTTGCCTTGAATTCGCGAATAACTTCATCAACCCATCCGGCTCCCTGCAGCCCTGCCTCCGAAACGGGCGTCATACGGGTAAGGGCCAAACGGCTATCCTTGATGACGACCTGACGCAGACCCCCTGTTTCATGCTGGCTGATGAGCACGGCCCAGCGCGATTTGTGACCTGTGCGGCCAAACAGGTTGGTAGATAGGGTCGTTACCAGCCCTTCCGATTCCACGGGTAGCAGACCCAAACCGGCAACTGGTACACCTGCTTCCAAAATACTGTTTGTCACCTTATCCAGACGATTTGTCTCGGAAATTGCCACAAAAAGGTAAGAGGGTTGTTCCTTCTGCTCGCTGGTTCTTTTTGCAGCTGCAATTTCGAAAGAGGCGCGAATAGGATAGTTGGGAAAGGCTTGATCCAGTTTTCGCTTGATGAAAAGGGGCCGGTCAAAAAAACTCAGCTTCGGAAAACCCTCTCCTTTGCGATAGACATGTTCAGCGTCGAATAAAATCAATACCGCGCAGCCTCGGTTTTGCCGAGTTAGAGCATTGGTCAGTTGTTCATTGAAATTAGGCACCTCCCAGGAGAGAACGATTTCACGTTCAATACCGTTATTCGAGGTTGGGCCGAAGAGCGCGATCCCTTCGTTGCCGGCCAATAAAACCCTTTTTTTGGGAAGAAAGAATGCCATGTTTTATTTTCCCATCGAGCCAAGGCTGTCGTAAATGGGGCCGAATACGGCTGCGGCGATCCACAGAATCATCCCGCCTAGAATAACTGTCAGCGTTGGTTCAATCATTTCGATCATGGCATCAATCGCCTCATTGACGTCTCGGTCATAAAATTCGGATACTTGCGCCAGTACCCCGGTCAGATTCCCCGACTCTTCGCCAATTCTGACCATTCTTATCACTAAAGAAGGAAATTCCCCTGATTCTTGCAGGGCTGCAGATAATGCAACGCCTTCCTGGACCTGTTCTTTGACCCGTGTCAGCGAATTGATGACCACGACGTTGGTCGCCGTCAGTTTTGCGGCATCCAGACATTTTAAGATGTCCAGGCCGCTTGTAAATAAAACGCCGAAAGTTTGCGAGAATTGTGACAGGGAAATTTTGCGAAGGACCATTCCGATGACGGGTATATTCAGGATGGCATAGTCCGTCCAGTACAGGAATGGCTTGGATACAAGACGCCCGGTGACAAAGAACGCATAGACAGCCGCCAGGAACGCAGCAATATATATCGCATAGGCGCTGAAGAAGTCAGAGGTGGCAATCAGAGCCAATGTCACCATTGGCAATTCATGGCCAATATCTTTTAGGAATCCGATTACCTGCGGGACGACGTAACCCATCATCATATAGATAACCCCGGCCACGACAACTACCAGGATTTTTGGATAGCGCGTCGCCTTCTTGATTTTACTGCGCATGGCATCTGTCCATTTCAAATGCTTGATGACTTGCGTAAACGAATCAATCATGTTGCCAGTTTCTTCTCCGGCGCTGATCAGCGACAGAAAAATCGGCTCAAAGACCCTCGGGTGTTTGCTGAGCGCCTGTGAGAATGAAGTGCCTTCTGCCACTTCACGGTAAACGTCTGTTATAATATCCCGCAGTCGGGAAGATTCCGCGGTGTCACGGAGATCGATCAGGCTTTCCATCAGCGGTACCCCGGATTTTTGCAGTTGTTCCAGGTGCACAAACATCTGTATCAAGTCACGGATTTTTACCTTCTGAAAATGCAATAGACTAAGGCGACCGACTTTGACGGACATTTCCTTGCAGTCAATAAGGGCTAATCCACCCTCTTCAAGTCGCGTACCGAGATCAGACTCATTGGCAGCCTCGACCACGCCGCGAACCGGGTGCCCCTTTGCGTTTACCGCCCTGTACTTGTACTTTGGCATATCACCAACATCCCCAATGAGTCACAAACCTGTCCCTCAATAACTACAATAATTGTATGTCATTGTACATGATAGTGCATTGTGAGAAAGGGGTGGTATTTCATCAGACTATAATGGAGAACCGTTCCTACAGCCGGTCGGCAAAGTTGATCGTCTGCGTCAGCGAATGAAGAGTGGTGAGCCCTTCGTACACTTTCAAAATTCCGTCATCTCGCATGCTTTTGAAACCGTTTTTGTACGCAGCAGCCTTTAGCGCTGATTTATGTCCATTTGAAGCGATAATGGTTTCGATATCGTCATCTATATACAGAATCTCATGCACGCCGACCCGCCCCTTGTAGCCAGTATTATTGCAATCTGAGCATCCTGCGCCTTTGTAGAGGGTGGGAGGTGTTTTGGGATCTACGGCGAGAAGTTTGCACTCATCCGGCGACGCCGTGTAAGATGTTTTGCATTTCTGACAAATTTTTCGTACCAATCGCTGTGCAAAACAAGCGATAATAGCGCCCGACACCATTTCCGGCTGGAGTCCCAAGTTAATCAGGCGCGGTATCGCGCCGAAGCTATCATTGGTATGCAGCGTGGTAAATACCTGGTGACCAGTCATGGCGGCCTTCAGCATCTGTTCCGCCGTTGCGTCATCGCGGACCTCGCCGATGAAAATGATGTCCGGATCCTGTCGCAGGAGAGCCTTGACGCCCTCACCAAAGTTAAATCCTACTTGCTCTCTCACATTTGTTTGCCGGATCAGGCCCAGCGAATATTCCACCGGGTCTTCCAGAGTCATGATATTGACGTCGGGGGTATTCACAGCATTGATCATGGAGTAAAGCGTCGTGGTTTTTCCGCTGCCTGTTGGTCCGGTGACGATAATGATGCCTTCCGGCCGGGCCAGGCATTTCTGGATCAGGCGCATGTTATTCTCGCTGAAGGCAAGATTGGCGAGTGGCACGATACTGGCGTTTTTGTCCAGTACGCGCAGCACAATATTTTCGCCGTGAATGGTCGGCAGGGCGGCGACACGGAAATCGGCATCGCGGCCGCCCATGTTCATGCTAAAGCGCCCATCTTGCGGCGTCTGCTTATCAGTAATGTTCATCTGGGACATGATTTTCAGGCGCTGGCCGATGCCGTTCCAGTATTCGCGGTGCAGAGTATGGGTTGTGACAAGGTCGCCGTCGAGGCGGTAACGGATGCGCACAAAATTCTCTTCGGGTTCAAAGTGCAGATCTGAAACCCCCATTTTGACCGCTTCAAATACCATCGCATTGACAAGACGCACGATCGGGTGGCTGTAAGCTTCTTCTTCGGAGAGATTGTCAAGATTCTGCTTTGCCGCCGTCTTGTCGCCGGCCAATTCTTTCTGAATTCCGTCAATCGTCGTTGTGACACCGTATACCCTATGAATAGCGTCTATAATAGTCGCTGCAGAACAGATCTGCATCGTCATCTCAATGCCGCGCGGCAACATCTGCTTTAGCTTGTCAAGCGCCACGACGTCGTAAGGGTCCACCATCGCAATCGTGATTTCATTTTTTGCGGGGATGATGGAGATTGGCAATATCTGGTACTTAAGTGCATCCTTTTTGGCCACGAGCTGCAGGGCGTCCGGATCGATGAGGGTCTTTTTAGGGTCAAACCGCGTAAAACCCGTCGTTTCCGCCAAAAAGCTGGTCAGACTGTCTTCACTGAGAAAACCCAGAGTGACCAGCGTCTCGCCGATCATTCTCCCGGATTTCTGTTTCTCATGCAGGGCGACATTGAGTTGATCCGGTGTGATCAACCCTTTTTCCACCAGACGGTCGCCGATGCGCTTTGTCTTTTTTTCCTGCTGGTTTGGGTCGCTGGTGTCAGAACTCACTGGCACAGCCTCATTGAGCGCCATAGTTGATAACCCCACTTGAATAAGTTGGAAACCTCTCCATGCCTCTGAGAGTAACCTAAAGAAATTAAAAAACAGGCAATAAGGGTCGGGAGATTAAAGTAAAATATTACATAAGATTATAACTTAACCGACTATTTTGGAGAGGGTATTTGTTGTACTGAAACCCGCCTTCATCTCGGTGCGGATAATCCTCCCGCTATATGACATAACAACATCGTAACCGACGACGTCTTCCAGTTTATACTGACCGCCCTTGATCAGAACATCAGGTTTGATTTGTTTGATGAGCTCAAGGGGGGTGTCTTCATCAAAGACAACTACCATATCGACCAGGTCCAGAGCGGCAAGGATATCAGCCCTGGCATGCTGATTTTGCACGGGGCGGGTGGGTCCTTTGAGGCGCTGGACAGAAGCGTCACTATTAATCGCCACGATTAGAAAATCGCAATGCGCCTTGGCTTGCCGCAAGGAAGATAGGTGCCCCGGATGCAGTAAGTCAAAACAACCATTGGTAAAACCAATTGTGTGGTTGCGACTGTGAAGCCGTCCGGCTTGCTCAGCTGCTTGCTGCGGGGTTGCCAGCTTTGGAGTCTTGACAATACCATCTTCCAGCACGGCCCGTATTTCGTCCGGTCGTGCCGTCGCAGTTCCGGATTTTCCGACAACAATTCCTGCCGCAATGTTAGACAACAAGGCTGCATTTTTTATCGGCAGACCCACCGCTATGCCAGCAGAGAACGTAGCGATCGCTGTATCCCCTGCGCCCGACACATCGTAAACCTCACGGACACGGGCAGGAATGTGCACGGGGGGAGTATCTTTGGAGACAAGCAACATGCCGTCCTTGCCACAGGTGACCAATATTGTTTCGATACCGCAATCCATGATCAGTTTCAGTGCAGCAGCACGAATCTCATCAATTGTCCCTGTCTTAAGGCCACTGGCAATTTCTAATTCTTTACGGTTTGGTGTGATGATGGTGGCGCCCTGATAGCGTGAAAAATCCTGACCCTTAGGATCAACAATCACGGGCTTGCCATGCTGATGCGCGACTGTGATTGCGGCGGCAACCACTTTGTTAGTCAATAGTCCCTTTTTATAATCAGATAGAATAACAGTGTCCGCTTTCGGAACAGCACTTGTAATGCGGTCAATGATTTTATTTTCCACGTCTGCTGGAATTGTATTGGTTTTTTCACGGTCCACCCGTAGCATTTGCTGCGCGCCACAGACAAAGCGGCTTTTCACCGTTGTAAATCTGTCGGCAGCAACGTCCAGCGCCGCTTCGATGCCGAGCGCCGTTAGTTGTTGGCGAATATCCTCTCCCGCTGCATCGGCCCCCACAGCCGCGACCAGTGTTGCCCGGACGCCCAAGGCAGCCAAATTGGCCACGACGTTGCCCGCGCCGCCCAACATGTGTCTCTCCCGGTCTACCAATAACACCGGGATGGGGGCTTCGGGCGATATACGCTCGATAGAGCCGTAAATGAAGCGATCCATCATCACGTCCCCAACGCATAGTATACGTGTGGACTGAAGGGAAGTCAGATTCTCCAGAAGCTGAGATTTCTCAGACATTTCATCCTGTTACATAGTCGTGACACAGTCAGAGCATTTGTAGCATAATTACATAACTTTTAGCAACCAAAAGTTTCACTTTCGAAACAAATCTGTTTATAGCCCACTTTGCCGACTAATGCAGCTAATTTTATAATTGGCACGATGAGACTTATAATTATCTATATGAAATATAATGATTTTTTTATATTTTACTCTGAACTTTGTTGCATTTTTGAAGGTAGTGGATATTTTTATATAATTTTCATATTTTATTAATATTTATACGTAATAATGGAACTGTTACCGTCGCACTATTATAATACATAATGTAAAAGGTAAACTAATCATGCTGTATGCCAAGCCACATCCACCACAGGAAATCCCTTCGCACGCTGGCTTGAAAGACAGCTTTTTTAGAGCGATGGCTCGCAATTTCAAAAGTTACAAACTGGGTGACCTACTGATCCTGCGCGGGTTGATCAGTAGCGTGCAATTAGAAGCCGCTCTGTTCGAACAGAGAGAGACGCGCGAGCAACTGGGAAAAATTCTGATCCGGCAGGGCGCTATTTCCGCTGTCCAGCTGTATCGTAAGTTGGTTGAGCAGTGGTGTCTCAAAGCTTCAGCAGCCGGCATCACCTTGATCATGCAGAGCGTAACACCTGCCATTGCCTATGCTGGCGACTTGACGGGGTCTTCTGGCACACTCAGCTCCCAGTTTACACTGGCAGCAGCGTCTTCCTCGTCCGTCTTCAGGGACATCAAATACCCAGCGTTATTCGGCTCCCGGGAAATTAAATCCGACGACATTAGCCCTTTCAAAAAATGGACATCAGTCATGAAGCGCTTTGAGGAACAGATGAAAACAGTGTCTGCCACCTCTCCGCGTGTCATGATGTGGAAAGCTGAAATACAAAGGCTGAAGTACAAATCCCCGCGCGAGCAGGTCGAGGGTGTTAACGCATTTCTTAATCGGGTTCCTTACATCGAGGATTTAGAGAATTATGGCGTGACAGATTACTGGGCAACCCCCATCGAGTTTCTGACCCGTGGCGGGGACTGCGAGGACTTTGCGATTGCAAAATATGCCTCACTGCGTGCTCTTGGTTTTTCTGATCAGCAGCTGCGCATTGCTATTGTGCAGGATCAGGTCAAAAATATCCCGCATGCTATCTTGGTTGTATATTCTGATAACGGAAATTTTGTGTTGGATAATCAAAACAAGCGTGTTGAATTAATTACGCGGGTGACACGCTATAAGCCTATTTTCTCCATTAACAGTACAAGCTGGTGGTTGCACCGAGCTTAAGCTGCCACGCATCAGCTCCCATTTTTATGCTTAGTTTAAGCGATGGTAGGTGGGTTTGCCGGGTTATCGGTCCATCGTATGGTTCGAAAATAGCTCTTCAAAAATATTATTATATA
>JACQAA010000071.1 GCA_016195185.1 Pseudomonadota bacterium
CCAGGATCCACGGACCGTGCATGCGGTGCCTCGAGGACGCGGCGCTCGATGTAGCGGTCGACGCGCAGGAGTACGACGCCACAGACGGTGCTGCCGACTCGGAGCTTCGGACCGAGTACGTCGTTGACGACCAGTTGCTGCTCTCGACAATTTCTCCGGCGATTTCCAGCCCCGGAATATCGGTGACACCGGGCGGGGGCGGGTAGGAGCCGTTGCGCTGCGATAAATCAGGGCGGTTAACCCCGGCGGCATGCACCCTGACCAGCACCTCGCCCGCGGCGCGCCTGGGGACAGGGCGTTCGGTTAAAAACAGTTTTCGGTCCCGGATTTCGACGCATTTCATGTCAACACCGCCCCGTCTCAAGCTTGAATGATCTTATTCGGTCAGGCGTTTCCACCAGCCTTTGCGTTGCCCCGGCGGCTGATCACCATCGGGTTGATTGGCCGCTTCCGGCAAAACATGGGCCTGCGTCTCGTCACGGCGACGATGATTCTGCCGGCCCTCGGCGGGAGCGCCTGGTGGCGACGCCTGATCGCCAGATGGCGTGGCGTTTGGCTGCTCATGCCGTGGTCCATGATCGCCGTCACGGGGGCGACTGCGGTTGCGGCCACGATTGCGTCCACCGCGCCGTCCGCGCCGGCGCTGACGATTGCCGTTACCGTCGCCCTCTTTTTCCTCGCGCGCGCCGCCATGACGGCCGTGGTTTCGCTCGCCGCGCGCATGACGCTGGGGCGCGGGTTCCGCCGCCGTTTCTTCTTCGACGGAGAAATTGTCCTCCTGATCGCCGTTCTCCATGACTTCTGATTCATCGATTTCCGGCAGATCGGAAATATCCACCGACTGCACCGGCGCCGGACGTGCCGCCGGACTCTCACTGCCGGCCACCGCCGTCCGCAGCACCTCGATCGTGTAGTTCGGCTTGAGCAGCTGGTCATTGGCATTCAAAAAGACCCGGATGTCATGGCGTTTTTCAATCGCCGCCAGCATGTCGCGCTTGGTATTGAGGATATACAGGGCGATGTCGGTCGGCACGCTGACTTTGAGTTCGGCGGCGCGGCTGCGCATGCCCTCTTCTTCAATCGCCCGCAGCACAATCACGCCGGTGGTCTCCACCGTCCGCACCAGGCCGGAGCCGTTGCAGTGCTTGCAGGTTTCAAAGTTGGTTTCAACCAGGCTGGGGTGCAGGCGCTGGCGGGAGAGTTCCAGCAGGCCGAAAGGGGAAATGCGCCCCAACTGGATCCGCGCGCGGTCATGCTGCATGGCATCGCGCATCTTGCGCTCGACAATGCGGTTGTTGCGGTTGTCTTCCATGTCGATAAAGTCGATGACGATCAGGCCGCCCTGGTCGCGCAGGCGCAGCTGGCGGGCAATTTCGTCCGCCGCTTCCAGGTTGGTCTTCAGGGCTGTCTCTTCGATATGACGGCCCTTGGTGGCGCGGCCGGAGTTCACGTCGATCGACACCATCGCTTCCGTCGGGTTGATGACGATATAACCGCCCGATTTCAGGCGCACCGTCGGGCTGTGGATTTCGTCGATCTGCTTTTCAACCTGATAGCGGAAGAACAGCGGCGCGGTGTCGTCCTGATAGAGATGCACGCGCTCGACATGGCTCGGCATCAGCGTGCGCATGAATTCGCGCGCGTGTTTCCAGGCTTCTTCACCGGCCACATGCACCTCGTCGATGTCGCGCTTGTACAGATCGCGGATGGCGCGCTTGATCAGGTTGCCTTCCTCGTAAATCAGCGCCGGCGCGCTTGATTTGAGGGTGAATTCGCGGATCTGGTCCCACAGGCGCAGCAGGTAATCGAGGTCGCGCTTGATTTCGGCGGCGCTGCGCGAAACGCCGGCGGTGCGCAGGATCACCGACATGCCGTCGGGCACGCTCAGATCCTGGAGGATTTTCTTCAGCCGCTGGCGGTCCTTGGCGTTGGAAACCTTGCGGCTGACGCCGCCGCCGCGCGGCGAATTCGGCATCAATACGCAATAACGGCCGGGCAGGGAAATAAAGGTGGTGACGGCGGCGCCTTTATTGCCGCGCTCTTCCTTGCTGATCTGGATCAGCATGATCTGGTTGCGCTTGATCACTTCCTGGATCTTGTAACGGCGCTTGACGCTGGAACGGTAGACCGGCACGTCGATAACATCGCCGCCGATCATTTCGACTTCCGTCTCTTCCTCTTCGGCCGCGGACAGATCATCGCCGCTCGCCGCGCTGGAGGCCTCGGCCAGGGCATCCCCCTCATCTTCGGTTTCAAGGTCTGCGCCGGTATCGGCGGAATCAACCAGAACACCCTGACCAATGTCAGCCGCAATCGAGCCGGTATGCTGCGGGATATATTGTTCGGCATCATCACCCTCGTCGGCATCTTCTTCAACGGCCTCGGCGGTTGATTCTCCCGCAGGGCTGTCGCTCCCGGGGGTCTCGCCGGAAGCGGCCAGTTCGGCGGCGAGTTCCGCTTCATCTTCGGCATCTTCGCGGGCCGCCAGGGCGGCCGACAGGGCGCGTTCTTCCGCCAGCAGGGCTTCGCGATCCGCAATCGGGATCCGGTAGTAATCGGGGTGCACTTCGGGGAAGGGCAGGAAGCCATGGCGATTGCCGCCAAAGTCGACGAAAGCCGCCTGCAGCGAGGGCTCTACCCGCGACACCTTGACCAGATAAATGTTGCTTTTGAGTTGTTTGCGAACGACCGTTTCAAAGTCGTATTCTTCGAGTTTAGTTCCGGAGACAACCGCCACCCGCGTTTCTTCGGGATGGGTTGCGTCAATCAGCATCCGCTTCGTCATGTCTTAATCCTTTATCGATGCCAGCCTGCACTTCAAGATCCCCGTAGCGACTTTCAGGGGCCTAAGCGCGGCGCATCATTGTTGTGCTCAAGGTGGGCGGCTTTAAAACAGGCCTTGGTCAATCGACTTTTTCAAGCCGAACGCATCGCTCTTAAGCGGGAGCCGACGCATGAAATGCCTCTCAATAAACCGGCAGTTCACTCAAAAGCAAGCCTATCCGTATCACCGGGCCTGTTCTACTGCGCGGGCGCAGGAGGTATCAAAACAGACCAACCTCAAAATCCATTGATGGAGCGCCCTCAGTTACACATAACATTGTGGAGACGGCGCTCTCGTCGCATCGCCACCATACGCTCACGGTCAGATTCGTTCAACTGTTAAATATTTGACATAAGAATATAAAAACTCTTATGGGTCGAACGGTCCATTTTTTAAGGACGCGGATGTTTTCGTGTAGGCGATTTGCCCTGTGACATAGAGCGAGGCGGGATGAACTGCGCCATTCCAGCTGCAAAGCCCACATCTGTATCGCTGGCGCGGGCCAGAGCTGCCGCTTTTTCGATCAAGTCATTTGCCTTGCCCACATCCGCCGTGCAGCCGAAACCGAAGGCATGGAAATAGGCCGCAGCGGCGGTTCCTTTTACGTGGTTACGGCTCGCAATATCCTCAAAAACGGCAAGGCAGGATTGAAGCGTTTTCAGGACCATATCTTCCGTGGCGCCAGGGGGCCAGGTATTTTTGTCGCCCAGACCCGTTTGAATCCCGTAGGCGAATTCAAACTTTTCTTCATCGCTTCCCGTCTGTGCCTTTTCAAACCCATCGATGGCTCTTTTGACGCCGGGGTTATCAGAGTATTGACTGACCAGGAACTGATAAAATGGGAAATCTTCTTCTTTCATATTCATGTGTTTTTTTCCTTTAACGATTGATTCTGTCTCAGGGTTTCGTTAATCCGCTTTAGGTCCTTTAGATTTTATAAAATTTATAATACCGATCACATCCTCCCCACAAAGATTATGGGCCGTTGCGGCCTGACCAAGGGCACAGATTTTTGAAGACTCAATGTCTGCATCAGCACGGATACTTTCGACTTCTTTATAAGTTGAGAGCATTTCATGCGCCAACTGTTCTAAAACCTTCAACTTATCATCGCTTAAATCTGCCTGTTGCAAGGCCTCTGATACTTTTTGGAATTGTTTCATTAATGCTGATTGATCTGCTTTTTCCATGTAATACTCTCCTTAATATTCATAATATTCATATTGAACGAGTGCACTCTATCAGACGACTCGTAGCGTGTTTATTTTTATAGAAGATATAAATTTATGTCAATAGAAAGGTTGAGATAATTAAAGATATGGAAATTATTTCTCCCACGGCAGCGGCGCGACGGGGAGGGCGACCACCAGCCCGTCCAGTTCGTCGGACATCAGAATCTGACAGCCGAGTCGCGAGGTTTTTTTAAGCTCGAAGGCGAGGTCGAGCATGTCCTCTTCATCTTCTTTTTTGTCGTTCAGTTTTTCGTACCAGTCGGGGCGCACCACGACATGGCAGGTGGCGCAGGCGAGGCAGCCGCCGCAGGCGCCTTCGATGTCGACGCCGTGCTTGTGAGAAATTTCCATGACCGACAGCCCGAGCGGTGCCTCGACCTCGAGCACAGTGCCGTTCTTTTCGATGAAAGTCATTTTGGGCATGTCAGGCGGCATCCAGCCGGGATCTAATCCGGTTGTACATCTCGCCCCACTGGCGGAGGAAATACTCGACGTCGGTCTCCGTGGAATTCCAGCCGAGGCTGACCCGCAGCGAGGATGCCGCCTCCGCGTCGCTGACGCCCATGGCTTTCAGCACATGCGACGGTTTGACCGTGCCGCTGGCACAGGCCGAGCCGTTACTGACGCAGATCCCTGCCATGTCCAGCGCGATCAGTTGCGTCTCCGAGGACAAACCGGCCAGACTGAACATCGTCGTATTCGCCACACGCGCCACATCCTGACCGAAGAAGCGGAGAGCCGGGGCAATTTTTTTTAAACCCGCCTCCAGCCGGTCGCGCAGGGCTTCCAGTTTTTGAAATTCCGCGACGTTGGCGGCGGCAGCAGCAGCGCCAAAACCCGCGATTCCAGCGATGTTTTCGGTGCCGGCGCGCAGATTTTTTTCCTGGTCGCCGCCCCGCAGCAGCGGCGTCACCGGCGCGCAGTTCGACAGCACCAGACAGCCCATGCCCTGCGGCCCGCCCATTTTATGGGCCGAAAGAGTGAGATAATCCACGCCTGGTTTTTGCAGATCAAGCGGCAGGCGCCCCGCCGCCTGCGCGGCATCGGTATGGACCAGCGCCCCGCGCCGTTTGGCGATCTCGACGATCTTATCCAGCGGCTGGATGATGCCGGTTTCGTTATTGACCAGCATGACCGAGATCAGCGTCGGGCGGTCATTGCCCTCGAGCATCCGGTCGAGGGCGGCCAGATCCACCACGCCGCTCGCCAGAACCGGGATCACCTCGGCCTCCGGCCGCGCCTTGAGGACGGAGGAATGTTCGGTCGCCGCGACCAGAACTCTCTCGCAGCCGGAACCGCGCAGCACCTGGTTATTGGCTTCCGTCGCTCCGGCCGTAAAGATAATCACCGCAGCGGGGCCGGCATGGACGAAGCGGGCAATCTGGCGGCGCGCGTCTTCGATGCAGCGGCGCGCCTCACGGCCCGTCCGGTGAATGGACGAAGCATTGCCGGAAAATTCCAGCAGCGGACGCATGACATCCAGCACTGCGGGCCGCAGCGGAGTCGTGGCGTTATGGTCCAGATAAGTCAGTTTCTGTATCAAAAAACAGCCCCTTTTCACATCGAGAAAACAAAATAAATAGTTGAATCTATTAATACATTCAACATTTTTCTTGCCTTTATATATTCGTTATGTATAGTTCTATGCTTCTTGATGAGTGAAGGCAATCTAAAAACGACAACCTGAACAAACAACCACAGGGAGAGGCTGACAACTGCATGCCAGAAATAATGATCACCGGTTCTGCCGGACGTCTTGAAGGCCGCTATAAACACAGCAAAATCGCCGGCGCGCCGATCGCGCTGATCCTGCACCCCAATCCGCAGCGCGGCGGCACCATGAACAACAAGATTGCCTATTCGCTGTTCCAGACTTTTGCCGAAAAGGGCTTTTCGACTCTGCGCTTTAATTTCCGCGGCGTCGGCCGCTCTCAAGGTGAATTTTCTCACGGCGAAGGCGAGCTGAGCGATGCGGCGTCAGCTCTCGACTGGCTGCAAAGCATCAACCCCAACGCCTCGGGCGTCTGGGTCGGCGGATTTTCCTTCGGCGCCTGGATCGGCATGCAACTGCTGATGCGCCGCCCGGAAATCCGCGGCTACGTCTCCATCTCCCCGCCCGCCAATATCTACGACTTTAATTTCCTGGCGCCCTGCCCGAACGAGGGCCTGATTATTCAGGGCGACACTGACCAGGTCGTCAACATCGAATCCGTCAACAAACTGGTCGAGAAGCTGAGAATCCAGCGCGGCGTCAACGGCGTTGAGTACCACGTGATCAAGGGCGCCGGCCATTTCTTCAACAATGACGGCGAGAGCGAGAAGCTGATCTCCCACGTCGGCACCTATCTCAACCGCCTGCTGACCGCCCGCAAAGCGGCCGCCTGATCAACCCCGAAAGCCCCGTCATGACAACCCCCGCCAAACGCAAACCCGCCGTTGAATTGAAAGCCGAGGACATTGCCCTCGCCAATGGCCTGGTGACCAAATTCAACATCGCCAGCGCTGCCAAGCCCGCGGCCCGCGTCACCACCGCGCTGGGGATGGCCGTGGAGTTTGTCTCCAGCGTGGCAGACGACCTGCTCCAGGGTCATGTCATTTTTAACGGTAGCGCCATGCACGGCCCCGACCTGTTTCTCGATCAGGCGACCGCCGTCAAAACCGGCAGCCAGGAAGATACGCCGCTCGACACGTTCAAGAAATTCACCGTCACCAAAAAGATGAAAAGCGGCCTGGAAAGCGTGCGCAAGGCCTTCAGCCTGAAGAGCGACCGGCAGGCGGCCAGCCTGTGCCTCAAGGCTTATAACACGCTGTGCGACGGCATGTGGCGCGGCAACCGCTTCTGGATGGAAGACAAGGCCGGGGTGCAGCAGTCCTTCGACGACCAGCAGTTCTTCCCGAAGAGAAAGACGGCGCCGTCTAAAAAGGACGCCCCCAGGGACGTCGATTGATCAGCTTAGTTTCTTTCGAACATATCCTTCGTCGATCACGCTGGTCTTGGATAGCAAGATGGCGATCCGTGCCGAACTCGCCGCCGATGCCGCTAGACTCGGAAAACCGCCGGTATTCCATCGACGCTCTGCCAGTCTGATTATCTTTTATTTTCAGTATGATAAAAAATATATAAAGCATTTTATGAAAAATTGACAATTATAGCTGCAGCTGTGACTGTGATGTTGACCGCACCGCAGGCTTACGCCACCACCGGCTCTATTAGCCTAGTAAATGCGGGCGGGTTTATTACAATTAACAACGCTCGCATAACAACTTTAGGCGTCCAGTACGCTGGCGATTACTATGTCGTCAATGTTAATACGCAAACCGCTGGTTTTTCAGAGCCTATGCAATATACCAATACTATCAGCGGGGTTCTGGGCGCGACTTCTTTTTTTAACCTCGGTGTAGGTTACGGTACCGCTTATCTTGCCATACCAAGAGCTGCCATAGACCCGGACTGTGCAGCTGTCCTCGCTGGAGTGAAAACAGCCGACAATATTTTGAAAACCGTCAGCGCAACTCCTAAATATCCGACGATTATAATTAATTTCATAGGCGCGAATGGTGCGGCAGGTACCACCAATAACAATATCGTTATCACCAGTGCGACTAAAATTGAGTGTGCAGCTCTTGAATAAAAGAAGAATAAATCTTCTGCTTATCTATAGCTGAATCTAAAATTACCCAGACATACCACCCCGCCGCAGGGCGGGGTCTGGACTGCGCGAAGCGCCTTTATAAATAGCGGCTTACGCCGCACCGGATGCCGCCCGTCGGCGGCATGGCGAAGTGTATAAATGATTTTCGATTCAGCTATAATAAGTATCTTTACGAGTAATTGTTGCTAAAAACCGCCCGGGGGAATTGACCGGGCGGTTTTTTATTATCCAGTATTCTCTCGCTTAGCCCGGCTTTTTTCCCTGGACATATCCTTCGTCGATCACGCCGGTCTTGGACAGCAGGATGGCGATCGGCCGCGTCCGGTGGAACTGCGCCAGCGTGATCATGATCGCCGCGAGGATGGGGATCGACAGGAACATCCCCGGCACGCCCCAGATCATCTCCCACATCGCCAGCGAGGAAATGATGAAAATGGGGCTTAGATTCAAATTTTCCCCCATCAGCATCGGGTCGAGCATGTGGCCGATCAGCCCGTGCAGAACCGCCAGCGAGGCCAGCACGCCGAGGGCCGTGTGCCCATCGCCGAACTGCACCATCGCGATTGCCGACGGCAGGATAATCGACAGCAGGGAGCCGACATAGGGAATAAAATTCAAAATGAACGCAATCACCCCCCAGAAGACGGCAAAATCGACGCGCCAGAGACTCAGGATCACCAGCGTCAAGATGCCGGCCAGCGCGCTCATCAGCGTCTTGACCCAGATGTAGCGCTGCACCTTGATGTCAATGTTGAACAGGATTTTCCGGACCTGACTTTCCGTTTTGGCATTGGCCGCCATGCCGGAGAGCTTTTTGTTGAAAAAGCGCTGCTCATACAAAAGAAAACCGGTATAAAACATGACCACCACGGTTTTTCCGGCGATGCCGGAGAGCATTTTCACCAGCGCCGCCATGATGGCGCCAATATCAAGATACCCCATCAACTCTTTGATGGTCGGCTGCTGCTCGAGATGAAACGGCGCCAGCAGCCCCGTCAGCATCTCGGACAGGTGCGCCTGATATGCGGGCGCTTCCCTGGCGACGATGCTGACGTTGTGGCTGATCACTTCAAAGACATCCATCATGCCCAGCACCAGCAGCAAGATCGCCGCCATAAAACAGAGCGGCCGCGGAATTTGCGTGTTCTTGAAAAAAACCACCTTGCCGAGTCCGCGCGCCATGGCATTGATCAGGTACCAGACAAACACCGCCATCATGAAGGGGATCATGATCGCGCTGGCCACGTTGAGGATATAGACCACGACGCACAGCACCAGGAACCCCAGCGACACGCTAGAGGCAACGACGGGGAGACGGGCTTTTTCCGGGGAAGAGGGCATATTCTGAATACTCCTAAAAATCACAGGCCGCGCATTGACTTTAGAATTTGTCAGGCTACTGTCAACCTGGGACAATCATGAATGGTTCTGTAAATAATAAGCGGGGATTTTGGCCGTGGGAAATAGTGCTCAACAAACAACGCCCCAGCTTCTGAAAACGCCGCTCTGGTCGCTGCATCACGAGACGGGCGGCAAGATGGTCGCCTTTGCCGGCTACGACATGCCGGTGCAGTACGAAGGCATGGGCGTGCTCAAGGAGCATCTGCATACCCGGAGCGCCGCCGGCCTGTTCGACGTCTCGCATATGGGACAGGCGCTGCTGACCGGCAGCACGGACCCCGCCATTGCCCTTGAAAAAATCGTCCCCGGCGACATGATCGGCCTCGAGCCGTGGAAAATCCGCTACACCGTTTTGCTCAATGACGATGGCGGCATTCTCGACGACCTGATGGTCACCCGCTGGGACGACAAAACCCTTTTTCTGATCGTCAATGCCGCCTGCAAGGATAAAGACTTTGCCTACATCCAGAAAAAAATCGGCACTGCGGTCAAACTGCGCTATCTGGGCGACCGCGCCCTGCTGGCCCTGCAAGGGCCGAAGGCGGAAGAAGTGATGACGCGGCTGCTGCCGCTCGCTTCGGCGATGAAATTCATGACTGCGACAAAAGTCAACTATGACGGCCATGAACTCTACCTCAGCCGCTCCGGCTACACCGGCGAGGACGGCTACGAAATCTCCGTTCCCGCCGACTTCGCGGAATCTTTTGCCACAACCCTGCTGTCACATGACGAAGTCAAATGGATCGGCCTCGGCGCGCGCGACAGTCTGCGTCTTGAAGCGGGGCTTTGCCTCTATGGCCATGATCTCGACGAACACACCACGCCGATCGAAGCCAGTCTCAAATGGGTGATCCAGAAACGCCGCCGCGAGGAAAAAGGCTTCTGCGGCGCGGAGAAAATTCTCGGGCAGATGAAAAACGGCACCACCCGGCTGCGCGTCGGCCTCCAGCCGGAAGGCAAGGCGCCGGTGCGCGAGGGCACGGAGCTCTTTTCCCCCGCCGGTCAAAAGGTCGGCGTTGTCACCAGTGGCGGCTTTGGTCCCTCTGTCGATGGCCCCGTGGCGATGGGCTATGTCGAAACGGCTTTCGCGGCGGTCGGCACCAGGCTCAACGCCATGCTGCGCGGCACGGCGCGCCCCTGCGAGGTCGTCCTGTTGCCCTTCATTAAACCCAACTATAAGAGAGACTGACATGAGCAAGATATTTTTCAGTGAAGATCATGAGTATGTCCGCATCGAGGGCAGCGTCGGCACCGTCGGCATTTCCGATTACGCCCAGAAGGCGCTCGGCGATGTCGTGTATGTCGAGCTGCCGAAAACCGGCGCCAGGCTGACGCAGGGCGCGCAGGCAGGCGTGGTCGAATCCGTCAAGTCGGCGAGCGAGGTCTACTCGCCCGTTTCCGGCGAAGTGCTGGAAGTCAACACCGCCCTCGTCAACGATCCGGCGCAGGTCAATCAGGACCCGCTCGGCCGGGGCTGGTTCTACAAAATCAAGCTCGGCAATGACGGCGAACTGAAAAAGCTCAGGGATGAGGCGGCCTATGCTGCCTATGTTCAGGGTCTCTAGCCATGCAGCCGGCGATCAGCACTCTGGAGCAAAAAGAGGATTTTATCGGCCGCCATATCGGGCCACGTGAGGCGCATATCGCCGCCATGTTGCAGACCGTCAGCGCCGCCAGCCTGGATGACCTGATCGCTCGAACGGTGCCCGCTGCCATTCTTGAAAAAACCCCGCCTGCTATTGGCGAACCAATGACCGAAAGCGAGGCCCTGCAAAAACTGCGCGAGATGGCCCGCCAAAACAAGGTCTGCCGCTCTCTCATTGGTCTTGGCTATTACGACACCATCACCCCGAATGTGATCCTGCGCAACGTGCTGCAAAATCCGGGCTGGTACACTTCCTATACGCCGTATCAGCCGGAAATCAGCCAGGGCCGCCTCGAAGCGCTCATTACGTATCAGCAGATGGTGATGGATTTGACCGGCATGCCGCTGGCCAATGCCTCGATGCTCGATGAGGCAACCGCCGCCGCCGAGGCCATGACCCTGGCGCGGCGCATGAGCACCCATTCCAGCAACCAGTTTCTCGTCGCGGGCGACTGCCACCCGCAAACCATTGCGGTAGTCGAAACCCGCGCCAAACCGCTCGGCATCACGGTCGTCATCGGCACCCCGGAGCAGCTGATCCGGAAAGAGGGCTTCGGCCTGCTGCTGCAGTACCCCTCGACCACCGGCGACATTGCCGATTACGCCGCGCTGGTCAAAACCGCCCATGCCAGTAATACGGTGGTGGCCGTGGTGGCCGATCTGCTGGCGCTGACCTTACTGAAACCGCCCGGAGAATGGGGCGCGGATATTGTCTTGGGCAGCGCGCAGCGCTTTGGCGTACCGCTGGGCTATGGCGGACCACATGCTGCCTTCTTTGCCGCGCGCGAGGAATACAAACGCTCGCTGCCGGGGCGCATTGTCGGCGTTTCCGTCGACAGCAAGGGCAAACCCGCTTATCGTCTCGCGCTGCAAACCCGCGAACAGCATATCCGCCGCGAAAAAGCCACCAGCAATATCTGCACCGCGCAGGCCCTGCTCGCCAATATCGCCGCTTTTTATGCGGTCTATCATGGCCCCGACGGGCTCAAGACCATCGCCACCCGCATTCACCGCCTGACTACGGTGCTGGCGGCGGGGCTGCTGAAGCTCGGCTTTGACATCGACAACGCCGCCGGCTTTGACACGCTCACCATTGACACGGGCTCCCGCGCCCAGGATATTCTCGGCCGCGCGCGGCGGCATGACATCAACCTGCGCGATTTCGGCGACGGCCGCCTCGGCGTGTCGCTGGACGAAAAATCGACCCGCGATGAAGTGGTGACGCTGTGGCAGATTTTCTCCGGCCAAAGCGCCTTCGGCTTTAACGTCGAAACCCTGAACGAAACTACGTACGATCGCATTCCGCCGCAACTGCGCCGCAGCTCCGCCTATCTGATCCATCCCACGTTCCACCTCTACCGCTCGGAAACCGAAATGCTGCGCTGGCTGCGGCATCTGGAGCACAAGGATATTTCCCTCAACCGCTCGATGATCTCGCTCGGCTCCTGCACCATGAAGCTGAACGCCACCGCCGAGATGATCCCGATCAGCTGGCCGGAGTTCTGCGACCTGCACCCCTTCGCGCCGCTCGATCAGGCTGCTGGTTATCAATTGATGCTGAAGGACCTCGAGGAAAAATTATCGAGCCTGACCGGATTTGCCGCCGTCTCTCTGCAGCCCAATGCCGGGGCGCAGGGCGAATACACGGGATTGCTGGTGATCAGCGCCTATCACGCCAGCCGCGGCGAGGCGCACCGCAACATCTGCCTGATCCCGTCTTCGGCGCATGGCACCAACCCCGCTTCCGCCGTCATGGCAGGCCTGCAGGTGGTCGTGGTCGCCTGCGATGCCAGCGGCAATATCGACCTCGCCGACTTGCGCGCCAAAACCAAGGAACATCAGCACAATCTCGCCGCGCTGATGGTGACTTACCCTTCCACCCACGGCGTGTTTGAAGAGGAGATCCGCGAAATCTGCCGCGTCATCCACGAGGGCGGCGGACAGGTCTATATGGACGGCGCCAACTTCAACGCACTGGTGGGACTCGCCTGCCCCGGCCATTTCGGCGCTGACGTGATGCACATGAACCTGCATAAAACCTTCTGCATCCCGCATGGCGGCGGCGGTCCCGGCATGGGGCCAATTGGTGTCGCCGAACATCTGGCGGCTTTTCTTCCCGGGCACCCGCTGACACAAACCGGCGGCGAGCGCGCGATCGGTCCGGTATCGGCAGCGCCCTATGGTTCCGCCTCCATCTTGCCCATTTCCTGGGTGTACATCTCCCTGATGGGCACGGAAGGATTAAAGCGCGCCTCGCAGGTCGCGATCCTCAACGCCAATTACATCGCCAAGCGGCTGAGCGCCCACTACGCCACGCTCTACAAGGGCAAGAACGGCTTTGTCGCGCATGAATGTATTCTCGACACGCGCCCCTTCAAGGACAGCGCTGATGTCAGCGTCGATGATATCGCCAAGCGCCTGATGGATTTTGGATTCCATGCGCCGACCATGTCGTTTCCGGTGCCCGGCACGCTGATGATCGAACCAACCGAGAGTGAATCAAAGGCCGAGCTCGACCGTTTTATTGAAGCGCTCATCGTTATTCGCGAGGAAATCATCCAGCTCGAAAAAGGCCAGTGGCCGCAAAACAATAACCCGCTGCATCTGGCGCCGCATACGCTGGCGGATCTGACCGCCGAGGAATGGACACGGCCCTATCCGCGCCACACCGGCGCTTTTCCCGCCGCGCATCTGCTGGCGGATAAATTCTGGCCCCCGGTCAACCGCATCGACCATGTCGCCGGCGACCGTCACCTCATCTGCACCTGCCCACCAATGGAAGCCTACGAAGAAGCGGCGTGATCCTGTCTCATGTGCGGCTATCTACAATAACCAAGGGCGCAAGTCACACTTGCGCCCTTGGTATGAGTATTCAGGTTGTTTTAATGCTTAGGGCCTTTTGGGATACGGAGCTTTGCCTGTTTCACGCTGCTGATCAGTTGATCCAGCGTAACGCCGTTGCTCAGCAGGGTTTCCATTTGTTTGAAGATCTCACCGCTGTCGAGTTGATCCTTAATTGTCTTGCGCAGTGTTGTTTCCGAGCCGTCAGGCGTCAGCAGGGTTGTGGGCTTATCCGCATCGGGGCTGGCATTGACCGCCGCCTCGAAAACGTCACGCAGCCTCTGTTTATCACTACCGGACAAGGTGGCCACTTTCGGTGTAATATCAACTTTGGTGCCGGCGGGAAGCGTCAGCGCGCTGTCGATCCATTTGACGACTTCTGATTTCGGAGCGGCGCCGATCGTCTTGGCGATCACCTCGCCATCCCGGACCATCAACAGCGTTGGCATCGACTTAATGTAATATTGCGCGGCAATTTCCGGGGACGCATCAACATCCACTTTTACGATTTTCAGGCTGTCGGCTTTTTCTGCGGCGATTGTTTCCAAGATGGGGGATAGGGCCTTGCACGGCGGGCACCAGGTCGCAAAAAAGTCGACCAGGACAGGTTTGTCGGATTTCAGGACTTCTGTTTCAAAATCTTCACTTGTAACTATTTTCATGTATGTCTTTCCCTCTAGTGTATATGTTTTCAGGCTCAGGAAAGATAGTCATATAATTTCAACCTGTCAATAAGCCATAGAGTGGCCCTCGATGCGGTGAGAACTTTTACGATGGGGTAGGGAGCCTTTGATTTTTCACGGTCGCCGCCTCATCTGCACCTGCCCGCCACTGAAAGCCTACGAAGAAGCGGTGTGAGGCGTGTAAAGCAGAATCACTATAATACGGGGGAAGTCACACCTTTACTGGCAAAATTCTTCTCTACGTCATTAGCCATGACGGTAAAAACTATGTGCTGAATAGCTTATAAGTAATTGAAAAATAATATTTTTATGCACTATAGGTATTTTTTATAGAAATATATTGCAAAATATATGTAAATAAAGTAATCTGTAAAAGAGATTCGTAAACAAACTGTTAACATTATAAAACAGGAGAAGGCAACATGACAATAACATCAGCACTGTACAAAACTACATATGCCACAGGTCAGGGTCTTAAATCGGCCTTTAAGTGGGCTTGCGGCGAGAAATCTCTGGAAGACAGGGGCCTGAAACGCCGCGATACATTTGGGGTTCTTGTCCTCGGAGAGGTGCTTGGCTGCGCCGGTTTTGTGACTATCATCACTTTGGCCCCACCATTGGCGCTGGCATTTGCCGGAGTGGCGATTATTGCCGACGCGATATTTTCCCTCGCCATCCCTTTCGATGAAGACGTTGACGCGGTCGAGTCTATAATCCTTTGCGCTCATCATGCCCGGAAAACTGACACGTAATATCAGGCCATTGTCTTCGGCCACTCTTTTCATGTCCTCAATCGTCGGATCTTTTTCATTGGCCGGTTTTACTAACGTATATCCGCCGTTCCTCGTTTCAACGCACTGCTCGGTCATCGGCACTTCCCGGCCGGCGAATTGATTAAAGAGCTGAGAAATATTTTTTTGTGTCATGGTCAATCTCCTGAAAGCTCACTTCTGTTTACCGTAAGATATGGGCGGGTGTCAAGTTCAGATTGACGCCACCGGTCAAACCGCGCATCTTGAACCAGAAAAATTCATGCCCGAAAAATTTGCGAGAAGGAAAAA
>JACQAA010000072.1 GCA_016195185.1 Pseudomonadota bacterium
TATCCCTGTGGCCCCATAGTTGACGGCAGGAAGAAAAAGAAACATGGCTGACGATTCCCGGCGGGAGCGGTTTCAGCTGGTCACGGAATTTCAACCGGCGGGCGATCAACCCGCTGCCATTGGGCAACTGGTCGATGGTTTAAGAAACCGGGATCGAAACCAGGTGTTGCTGGGGGTCACCGGATCCGGGAAAACCTTCACAGTTGCCAAGGTTATTGAAGCAACTCAGCGCCCGACCCTCATTCTGGCGCCCAACAAGACGCTGGCGGCGCAGCTTTACGGGGAAATGCTGGAATTTTTTCCACACAATGCGGTTGCCTATTTTGTTTCCTATTACGATTATTACCAGCCTGAGGCTTATGTGCCCAAGACCGATACGTTCATTGAGAAAGATGCTAGCATCAATGAACAAATCGATCGCCTCCGTCACGCGGCCACCCGCGCCCTGCTGGAGCGGCATGACACGATCGTGGTGGCGAGCGTTTCCTGCATCTATGGCATCGGCGATGTTGAAACGTATCAGCGAATGATTGTCACCCTGAAAGTCGGCGACACGGTTGATCGCAACGAGCTGCTCAACAAGCTGGTGGAAATACAGTATATCCGCAACGATATTGAATTTTCACGCGGCACGTTCCGCGTGCGTGGAGATATAGTCGAAATTTTTCCGGCCCACCTGGATGACCGGGCCTGGCGTCTTTCCCTGTTTGGTGACGAGATTGAGGCTATTCAGGAGATCGATTCACTGACGGGGCAAAAAATGGCTACCTTGGAAAGTGTGACCGTTTACGCCAATAGCCACTATGTTACGCCCAAGCCCACGATGCAGCAGGCTATCCGGCAGATCAAGACGGACCTGCACGCCAGGCTGGATGAGTTGCGTTCCCAAGGCAGGCTGCTGGAAGAGCAGCGCCTTGCACAGCGCACCCAATTTGATCTGGAGATGCTGCAGGCGACTGGGATGTGCGCCGGGATCGAGAACTATTCGCGCTATCTGACGGGAAGAAAACCGGGAGAACCCCCGCCGACGCTGTTCGAATATTTACCTGATGATGCTTTGCTGGTGGTTGATGAAAGCCATGTGATGATCCCGCAAATACGCGGCATGTCGCGGGGCGATCGTGCGCGCAAGCAAACCCTTTCCGACTATGGCTTTCGGCTGCCCGCCTGTATGGATAACCGGCCCTTGATGTTCGAGGAGTGGGAGGCCATGCGTCCGCAAACGATTTTCGTCTCCGCGACGCCGGGCGACTGGGAATTACAGCAGACGGGTGGGGTTTTTTCTGAGCAAGTGGTGCGCCCGACAGGGCTGATTGACCCCGCGGTGATTGTCCGTCCGTCGGACGGACAGGTGGATGACCTGCTTGCCGAATGTAAACAGGCCGCTGCCACGGGCTGTCGTGTGCTGGTCACCACCCTGACCAAGAAAATGGCTGAGGATTTGAGCGAATATATGACCGAAGTCGGCATCCGTGTGCGCTATATCCACTCTGATGTCGAAACGCTGGAGCGTATCGACATTATCCGTGATTTGCGGCTGGGAGTATTTGACGTGCTGATCGGGATCAACCTGCTCCGCGAAGGTCTGGATATCCCGGAATGTGCACTGGTCGCCATTCTGGATGCTGATAAGGAGGGGTATCTGCGCAGCAAGACATCCCTGATACAGACGATCGGGCGCGCCGCCCGGAACGTGGAGGGTCGCGCCATTCTTTATGCAGATCGTATTACCGGCAGCATGGAATATGCTATTTCAGAGACCACTCGCCGCCGCGAAAAACAAAAGATCTACAACGCTGAACACGGCATCACGCCAGAGACCGTCCGTAAGGGTATTTCTGATATATTGCAGAGCGTATTTGAAAGATCGGATCACGTGACGGTTGAAACCGGTCAAGATGACATACCGCATTTGGTCGGAAAAGATTTAAGATCTTATCTCGCGGCGCTGGAAAAAAAGATGAAACAGGCCGCGGCCAACCTTGAATTTGAGGAGGCCGCGCGTCTGCGCGACGAGTTGCACCGACTGGAACGGGCAGAGCTGCGGGACCGGGAGGTTTCCACCTTCGATATTACCGAATAGTTCAGGGTTTTGGCGGCCTGTTAGATTTTGGGGATGGCGGAGAGGGTTTGTTATCGTTGGCTGTCGCGATGCGAACCAGCTTCTCTTGGGTTTTTACAGGATGGAGGATATCTTCTTCTGTGGCCTTGATGTCAACCAGAGTCAAATACAGCTCTCGTTGGTTCTGGTCGTCCATCAATTTAAAAACAGCGCCGGTATCGACATAGAAGCAATTACCCAGGACTTTAGGTCCGTCGTTAACCACAGTATGGCCAAAAAATATCCGATGCACGCCGTCAATCACGGTGTTGTCGTTCGATTCAAGGCGTTGGCGGCCTAGGGCAGAGGCGCGTTTTGTTGTTCGATCGCCCTCCTCAAGCTTTTGTTTAAAGGTGCCCCAATCCATGCCGGCGGGCACATCGCCATGGACGATGCCAATGAGTCCTTCTGACGTTTTAATCTCGATGACGCGGGGCAGTTTTTCCAAGGCGTGGCGAATATCCTCAAGTGTTTCGTTTGTTTCTTCCAGCATCCAGGCGGCGCCGGCGGTGATGCATTGGGTTGTCTTGTCCACGTCCAGTTGGTTATCCTTATAGAGGAACATAAACAGATCCTCATGATTGCCGCATACGGAAAAAAACCACGGCTGGGCGAGGTAATAAAGGCAATCCGCTGAACGGGGCCCACGATTAATCAAATCTCCGACCGCGATCAAACGGTCCTTATCCGGATCAAATCCCACGGACAGGAGGGCCTGATCCAGAAGATCAAAAGCGCCATGAATGTCGCCGATAGGGGCCTCTATTTCAATGAGGTCTGCTTGCAGGATTTGCTGGATTTCCGGTTTGGAGAAAAAATCCTGCGTCCATTCCAGCGTATTTTTAATTTCCTGAGCAGATTTACTGTCACCTGCCGCTTCTGTTTTTTGGACAATTTCCTCAAGAATGCCGATGGCGCTCTGGCCCTTCGTCGCAATGTCCAGTTTTTTGGCAACGGCCATTGTCAGTACTTTGACTTCCGCGATGACAGGCAGGGCTTCGTAGGTGGTTTCCAGCACACCCATATCCGGATCCTCGATGATTTTCTTCTGACGGCGGAGCGCATCCCCCAGATCTTTGGTCAGCAGGGGCGTATTGCCACCGTGCAGAACTTTGCTGCCATGCTCTCTGGCCAGCTTCAGAAAGATTTTGGACAATTTGAAATAGGGAGGCATCTTGGTGGTCCTTTCTCATTGACAACAGACTGTGGAGTCTGTTGTTTTTAACATAACGATATTAGCCTGTCAAGTGTCTGTCGAAGATACTGTGGGCAAAGAAACTACGCAATCTATTGATTTATTTGACTCATTAAAAATATTTCAAAAATTAAGTTATCACCTATTGACTCATGGATTTAATCATTTTGTAACTCTTTTGCAGGAGACTCCGGGATTTAAAAATTATTAATCAATATCAATAGGTTAATAGATGCCTATTTTTTGTGCAATGTTATCAAAACGCGCTACTACAGTCATACACATGAAAAACACGCCAGATTCTTCCCCAGGGTTATCCACAGGAATCGTGGATGGAGTCAAGACGAAGAAGCGAATCTCGTACAAGATAAAGCCCTACCCAAGTTTGGCGTTTTAGATTATGTTCAAATAAGATACGGGGAAGGGCACGGGGAATGCCGATTTGGAGTCGCTCAGCACAACCGGGAATTGATAATGACACAATGCGCTGCATTGTGGACGAAAAGGGCAATGTGGTTTTTGCCAGCCCCGCCGTTGGTTGGTCCCTGGGTATCAATGCCACAACACTAGCCTCAAAGCCGATCGGGGCGGTACTGGACGTCGTTTCTTCTCACGACAGCCATCATCAGGCGCTAGATTTTTCTGAACTGGTCTCCGGATTTTACGATGTGGCTCTCTTGCGACAGAAAAGAGACCCGCTGATCCTGCAAGCCCGTATCGATCGTATTGATGCACCAGACAGGAAAAAATTTACTGTAGTTTGGCTCGATCCGGACAATCGATTGAAGCGCCAGAAAAATAATGATTTTAATCAGGCCGCCAGCGCTTTTGCGACCTTTATCATTGATACCCAAAAAAAATCCGAAGAAAAGTTTTGTGAACAAGCCCCTGAACTCGGTTATATCTCCAAGGCAGATGGGGAGTTGCGGCATTTTTTGAATCTTACCAGCGATTTGTTGGGCGTGTACCGTCGTGATGGGTCTTTCGTGCGTGTCAACCCTGCTTTTAATTCTATACTTGGCTTCTCAGATGGCGAGTTGAAATTATTTCCCTTCATCGACCTCATTCTCCCCGAAGATCGTGATCGGGTGCAGGCCTTGATGCAGCACATGTTACAAGCGCCGGTTGATCAGGAAATGCGCATTGATTTTGAAAGTGGCGCGCGCTGCAAGGACGGCAGTACGCGCTGGTTGAAGTGGATACATAAGGTCATGGGTGAGCACATCTATATTGTGGCGCGCGATGTGACCAATATCAAACAACATGAAGCGGAGCTCTGTCGCCGCGAGGCGCAGCTGTTAGAATCACAGAAGATCGGCCGCATGGGTCACTGGTATTGGGAGGTTGATCGGCAGATCATGGAGTGGTCGGATCAGATCTACACCATTTTTGGCGTCGATAAAAATAATTTTTCCCCGACTGTTGATAATATCAACGCGCTGCTGTTGAAGCGTGATCTGGGCAGAATTCACAGGGCTTTTCAGCGGGCTCTGTTACGCAAAAAGGATTATCAGCTCGAGTTCAGGTTACGTTTTCCCAGAGGCGGTATCCGGTATATCCACTGCGAGGGCCGGTGCAAGGTGAATGTGAAGACCGGGCAGGTTGAGGCGCTGTTTGGCATCATGCAGGACATCACCGAACGCACCCTGCACGAGAAGGCTTTGCGGGAGGCCAAAGATGCGGCGGAGCAGGCCTATGCTTCCAAAACACGCTTTCTGGCCAACATGAGCCATGAACTTCGCACGCCGCTCAACGCCATTATTGGCTTTTCCGAGATGATCCAGCGTCAGTTGCTGGGGCCGGTCGGCAATGCCCGTTATTTGGATTATATCGGGGGCATTCATGAAAGCGGCGAGCACCTGCTCAACCTCATCAACGATATTCTTGACATGTCAAAAATCGAGATCGGCAAATACGAATTATATGTCGAGGAGATTAATGTCGGGAAAATCATCCGCCTGGCCGTCCATATGGTGGAAGGCCGGGCGCAGGAGGCGCAGGTGCGCCTGATCCTGGATGACCTGCCGGATTATGTTCAGATCGTCGCTGATCGTCGCGCGCTGATGCAGATTTTGCTCAACATCTTGTCCAATGCGGTGAAATTCACCAATCCGGGCGGGTCCGTGGAAATCAGATGCCAGCAAGAGTTGGGCGGCGTGGCGATCGTGGTATCAGACACCGGTGTGGGCATTCCCAAGGATAAGATCGGTATTGTCACGATGCCGTTCGAACAGGTCGACAGCGAACTGACACGCAAACATGAAGGCTCCGGCCTTGGCCTGGCTATCACCAAAGATTTGATCAATCTTCATGGCGGCACGCTGGATATCGCGAGCGAACTGGGCATTGGCACGACGGTAACGGTGCTATTGCCGGCAAAACTGTCCGAGAGCTCGAATGTCAGGGCGGCGGTCAATGCCGCCACCATGCCGGAGATGGTGGGTTAGGTTATTTTCACCCTGCAGGCTGTTGTCGACGTAGGCGATTTCTTCCGGTTGCGCCATGCGCCCGACCGGAATTTGCGAGACGATCTGCTGCGAGACATCGACAGGAATGGCTTTGGTCATCGCTGTCTCGGTGTAACCCGGGGAAACCGAATTGACAGTTATCCCCTTGCGGGCGACTTCTTGCGCGAGAGCCATGGTGAATCCATGCACGCCCGCTTTTGCGGCGGAATAATTGGTCTGGCCAAACTGGCCCTTTTTACCGTTGACGGAGGAGATGTTGACAATGCGGCCAAAACCCGAATCCGTCATTCCATCGATGAATTGCTTGGTGACGTTGAAGAGACTGTTCAGATCGACATTGAGAACTGCAGCCCAGTCGTCTTCTGTCATTTTTTTCAGGGTCTTATCG
>JACQAA010000073.1 GCA_016195185.1 Pseudomonadota bacterium
ACGCCACAACTTCAGCGCAATACGGCAGCAGAGAAACATCAACATCAACGCATTCAGCCAATTTGGTTTTAAAACCCGCTCTGCCTAGAAATAACCACTGGGGCAGACGAAGAATCGTGAGGGGTGTACGCGAGATCAGCCCCAGTAACCCTTCATACAGCAAATCTGACTTGAGAAGGGTGCCATCCAGGTCTACGACGAGTGGAACAGGTTCTTTCTCCGTCGTCGGGTTCATTTTTTCCTGCGGGTCACCAACGCATTTGACGCCGCCCTCCCCTCGGAAAACGACCGGTAAGCATCTATCATCCGGTAGGGTAACAGATCACTTTTCTGGGGGCAAGGTTGGGACAGAATATGAGGTAGCAAACACAAAAATCGGAATATGGATCAACATCAGATTATTATTAGGAATAATATCAGCCTAATATTATGGCACACCATTATCAATACATATCATCCATAGACAAAGCTATAGAGCGCGGGGCTATAATCGCTCTCATGAACTACCTCACCCGACCGCTTCTCACGATCCTCTTTTTGGGTTTTGCCAGCGGCCTGCCTTTGGCGCTCACAGCCTCTACTTTGTCCGCTTGGTTGTTTGAAGCACATGTTGACAAAAGTGCCATCGGTCTCTTCGCGGCAGTGGCCACGCCTTACACGCTCAAATTTCTTTGGTCGCCCCTGATGGACAGTCTTCGTTTCCCGCTACTGACACGCCTGTTTGGCAGGAGGCGGGGCTGGATATTGGCGACCCAGATCGCCCTTGTGGGAAACCTCCTGTTATTGGCGGTAGCCACGCCCGACATTAATGCTTGGACAACAGCCTGTGTAGCTTTTCTGGTGTCGTTCTTTTCGGCCAGTCAGGACATCGTCATTGATGCCTACCGCGTAGAGACCCTCGCCCCCGAAGAACAGGGGGAAGGTGCGGCGATGGCGCAACTGGGTTATCGACTAGGCATGCTCGCTTCCTCGGCAGGCGCGCTGTATCTTGCTGCAAAGCTGGGGTGGCAGGCAACCTACGTGATCATGTCGGCCCTGATGGGCATTGGAATTATTACAACACTCCTGGCGCGCGAACCAAAGATAAAGCAAGATAGAGGACAAAAGGCCAAAGGATTTGGTGCGTGGCTGCGTGAGTCAGTCATTGCCCCTTTTATAGATTTCATGCGTCACCCCAGCTGGAAGCAAATTCTTGCCTTCATCGTTATATACCGTCTGGCGGACGCTTTTATCGGTGGCATGACCAACCCATTCCTGCTGGAGATTGGCTTCAAAAAAGAAGAAATCTCCAGCATCGTCAAAGTATATGGCACCATTGCAACACTCTTGGGCACTTTTGTGGGGGGCAGCCTGACGATGCGTTATGGCGTTCTGCGGGTGATATTCTTGGCGGGTCTGCTGCACGCTGCCACCAATCTCTGCTACGTTTGGCAGGCTCACGTGGGGGCCGATAATATTATATTGGCTGTCAGCACGAGCCTCGAGAACCTAACAGGTGGGATTGCGGCCGCCGCTTTTGTAGCCTACCTGAGCAATCTCTGCAATGTCCATTATACTGCGACACAATACGCCCTCTTGAGCTCATTGGCAGCACTGGGACGCACTTTGTTTTCAACGCCAGCTGGCTATATTGCCAAGCAGCTGGGCTGGGACTGGTTTTTTACATTATCGGCACTGCTGGCGCTGCCGGGTCTCTTGCTGATAGGCACCCTGGGCCGCCGGTTGGTAATGCCCCGTCCGGGGACAAAAATTGCACCTGTTCGGTTTTGGAAAAACAGGTAAACAGCTGTGACACCTGATCCTTGAACGGACCACAACTATCTTTCAATTTCTTTTCTGCCTTGGGCGTGATGTTGATGAGTGTTGCCCGGCGATCGGTGGCATGGGGTTTTCTGACGACCAGGCCATCGTTTTCTAAAGCATCAACCAGCGCTGTAACATTTGTCGCCGTCACGCCCAGTTCTTTGCGTAAAGCGCTCATCTTCATGGGGCCATTTTTAAATAATAGCGCCATCAAACGCATGCGTTGGGGGGTAAAACCATGGTGACCCATATGCGAATCGGCCCATCGGGCGAAGGCGGGCCCCAGAATCCAGAAAACCTCGCTCAGGCGGTGCGCCACCGGGATGTCTTCTACCGGCTCCAAGTACGCAATGTTTTTCTTTCTGCTCTTCATGGTTATCCAGATTGTTCAATTACGCACATTTTGTATATTGACTATATTGTAGGAGCGCGGGTAAATATATTCAAGAGTAATCTTAACATGACCCACCCAATAAAGATGAGACCTGTCCCGGCAAAAAGAGGAATGGCAACGCTGCCCGTCCTGCTGCTTTTGGCCTGCACTACGGGGCCGGATTTTCAGCGGCCACAACCACCTCACGTACAAGGTTTCACAGCTGAGTGGCGCATGGCAAAAACAGTGGCAACGCCCCATCAACATGCCGGAAGGGCGCAAGAATTCATCCCCGGTATGGATGTTCCGGCACAGTGGTGGAGACTGTTCCGCTCAGAACCCCTGAATAAACTGATGGACCAGGCACTGACTGCCAACCCCGATGTACAAGCAGCGCAGGCGGCCTTGCGAGAGGCCCAGGAAACGCTTTCGGCCACAAAGGGCGTGGCCTTCCCCGAGGTGAATGCCAACGCCGGGATCGCCCGGCAGAAAACAAACGGTGCGGGAACCAATTTTTCTGGTTCTCTTTTTACGCTCTATAACACGTCGGTCAGCGTTTCTTACGGTCTTGATCCCTTCGGCGGCACACGCCGCGCCGTGGAAGCGCAGGAAGCACAGATGGAAACACAGCGTTTCCAGGTCGAAGCTGTGTACCTGACGCTGGAAGCCAATATTATTACGACTGCCGTGCAGGAAGCCTCTCTGAAAGCGCAGGTGGCCGCGACAAAAGAAATCATTCATATTCAGAAACACCAGCTATCAGTATTGAAAGACCAGCTCAAGCTCGGCGGTATAGCCGAGACCGGTGTATTGGCCCAGAAAACAGCATTGGCACAAACGCAGGCTCTATTGCCGCCCCTGCAGAAACAACTGGCGCAGGTTCAGGACACCCTGAAAGCTCTGGCAGGAAAATTCCCCACCGAACAGCAGGAGGCCACTTTTGACCTCAGTACCCTGCAACTTCCGAAGCTAGTGCCCGTCAATTTACCCTCACAGCTGGTCGAACAACGCCCCGATATTCGTGCCGCGGAGGCGCAGATGCACGCTGCCAGTGCGGCGATTGGTCTTGCAACAGTCGACATGCTGCCCAAGATTGCTCTGACCGGCAGCTATGGCTATTCCAGTACGCATTTCAATGATCTTGTGTCGCCCGGCGCCGTTATCTGGAACGCAGGCGCCGGATTATTGCAACCGATTTTTCATGGTGGTGAACTGACCCATAAACGACGGGCAGCCATTGCTGAATATGAGGCCGCAGCGGCGCGCTACCGGAGCATTGTCCTGACCGCATTTCAGAACGTGGCGGACTCTCTCCGCGCCATGGAATTTGATGCCGAAAGCCTGCGCGCCCGCTCTCTGGCCACTCAAGCGGCCTCTGATAGTCTTGTGCTGGCAGAAAAACAGTTCGATGCCGGCGCCATCAGCTATCTGACACTATTGGACGGTCAGCGCGCCTATCAACAAACCCGCCTTGCGCTCGTGCAGGCCGAAGCGGCGCGCTATGCTGATACTGCAGCCCTGTTTGTGGCACTGGGCGGCGGCTGGTGGAATAATCAAGACAAGTCACAAGGGAAAGAAAAATGATCAAGCGTATGATAATCATGTTGCTTGCCGCCGGCCTCGTCTTCGGCGGCGTTTTTTGGTTCAAAATCTTTCAGGCGGGCATGACTAAGAAATACATGTCGGCGATGGGTGCGCCGCCACAAACCGTGTCAACGATTACCGCGGAGTCGACGGAATGGCAGAAGAGATTTGAAGCGGTCGGCAGTTTGCGCGCAGCCAAAGGTGTCGACCTTTCATCGGAGACACCCGGCATAGTTGCACAGATCAATTTTGAGTCCGGAGACGATATAAAGGCGGGTGAAACCGTCGTGCAGCTGAACGCCGAGGATGACATCGCCAAGCTGGCCGCCTTACAGGCCGCTGCCAATCTGGCAAAAACCACCTACGATCGTGACAGCAAGCAATTCAAAGTCCAGGCCATCAGCCAGGAAACACTGGATACCGACGAAGCTAACTTAAAAAGTGCGGATGCACAGGTTACAGAACAGCAAGCTATTGTAGAAAAAAAATCTATCAAAGCGCCCTTTGACGGACATCTGGGCATTCGCATGATTGACCTCGGGCAATATCTAAATCCCGGCACGCCGGTTGTGACGCTGCAGGCCTTGGGGCAGCTCTACTTGGATTTCTTCCTGCCACAGCAAGCGCTCGCTCAAATCCAATCCGGCCAGAAAATCACGGTCAAAAACGACACATGGCCTGACAGGATCTTTAACGGAGAGATTACCACCATCAACCCCAAGGTCGAGACCAGCACACGCAACATACAGGTGCGCGCCACTCTTGATAACACAGACCGCGCTCTGCTGCCCGGCATGTACGCTACGGTGAGCATAGACATTGGGGCACCACAAAACCATGTCACGCTGCCACAAACCTCTATTATCTATAACCCCTATGGCAATACGGTTTATCTGGTAGACGACACAGCCAAAGATGAAAAAGGTCAGCCAAAGATCGTGGCCAAACAGACTTTCGTCACGGTCGGTGATACGCGCGGTGATCAGGTGGCAATTATGAGTGGTGTCAAAGAGGGAGATGTTGTTGTCACCTCCGGGCAACTCAAGCTGCGCAATGGCGCGCCGCTCGCCATCAACAACAAAGTGACACCCACCAACCAGCCCAACCCCACCCCGGCCGAGCAATGATTGCATGAACGTCACTGATATTTTTATCCGCCGTCCGGTTCTCGCCTGCGTCATCAGCCTGATGATTCTGGTACTGGGCCTGCGCGCAGTGTTCTCGCTGCCCGTTCTGCAATATCCGCGCACTCAAAACGCTGTTGTCACCGTCAGCACTGCCTACTATGGCGCAGACGCAGATGTGGTGGCCGGTTTCATCACCACTCCGCTGGAAAATGCGATTGCACAAGCCAATGGCATTGACTATATGACATCATCCAGCACGAACGGCACCAGCACCATTACTGTTAATCTGCGCTTGAATTACGATCCCGACAAAGCACTGACTGAAATCAACACCAAGATTGGCTCTGTCAAAAACCAGCTGCCGCCACAATCGCAGCAGCCGACTCTCGGGGTCAAAATTGGTCAAACCATTGATGCCATGTATATCGGTTTTGGCAGCGATGTGCTGCCCTCCAACAATATTACGGACTATCTCTCGCGCGTCGTACAGCCCAAACTGCAGGCTCTCGAGGGTGTGCAGACGGCTGAACTTCTGGGCGCCAAAAATTTTGCCCTGCGCGCATGGCTGGACCCAAAAAAACTGGCAGCTTATGGCCTCACTGCCGCTGATATCAGCGACGCGCTGACCAAAAACAATTATATTTCCGGTCTCGGCACCACCAAGGGACAGATGGTACAGGTCAACCTGACTGCCTCAACCAATCTGCATTCTCTGGATGAATTCCGGCAACTGGTTGTCAAACAAGCGGGTGGCGCTATCGTACGACTCAACGATGTGGCAGAAGTCTCGCTCGGCGCCGATGATTATGAATCACAGGTATCATTCGACGGCAATAAGGCAGTCTATATCGGTATCCAGGTCGCGCCCGCAGCCAATCTGCTGGATGTCATTAAAAGGGTGCGGACAATTTTCCCGGAGATTCAGTCGCAACTGCCGCAGGGGCTGCACGGCCAAATTGTCTATGACTCGACAAAGTTTGTGCGCAGCTCTATCGACGAGGTGATCAGCACCCTGATCAAGGCTTTGGTGATCGTGACGCTGGTCGTCTTCGCATTCCTGGGGTCACCACGGTCAGTATTAATCCCCACTGTTGCCATTCCACTGTCACTGATCGGCGCCTTTGTGGTCATGCTGGCGTTGGGGTTTTCCGTTAATCTTCTCACATTGCTGGCGCTGGTGCTGGCCATCGGCCTTGTGGTGGATGATGCCATCATTGTTGTTGAAAATACCAACCGGCACCTTGAGAGCGGTCTGGCGCCCATGGCAGCATCCCTGCAGGCCGCGCGCGAGCTGGCGGGGCCGATCATCGCTATGACCGTCGTATTGGTGGCGGTCTATGTTCCCATCGGATTTCAGGGCGGACTGACGGGCGCGCTATTCACTGAGTTTGCCTTTACGCTGGCAGGCGCCGTCACCATCTCGGCCGTGGTCGCCCTCACTCTTTCTCCTATGCTCTGCTCCAGATTGTTGAAAGCGCGCCGCACCGAAGATCGCAGCTGGGATAAGAAACTCACCGATTTCCTGGACAGGATATTTGATAAGTTGCACCGCCGTTATGAGCGCCTGCTGCACGGCAGCCTGAACTATATTCCCGTCACGGCCGTCTTCTCTCTCATTGTGCTGTCCAGCATCTACTTCCTCTATACGGGCGCCAAGAGCGAGCTGGCGCCACAGGAGGATCAGGGCGTTCTCATCGAATTCTCCTCTGCAGCCCCCGATGCCACGCTGCAACAGCGTCAGCTTTTCTCACATGAGGTGTACAAACTTTTTGCCGGGTATCCGGAAACAGATCATGTCTTTCAGCTTGACGTACCGGGACAATCGATCGCCGGTATGGTTCTCAAACCATGGGATCAGCGCAAAAATACTTCCAACGATCTCCAGCCGGGCGTGCAGCAGCAGATGGGCGGCATCGCTGGTTTTCAGGCCGCCGTATTCCAGCCCCCCTCCCTCCCCGGCAGCAATGGCCTGCCGGTGCAATTTATCATGCAAACCACCGATTCATTCGAGCGCCTGAACGCAATCTCCAAGGATTTTCTTGCCGCAGCGCAAAAGAGCGGTATGTTTATATTCCTCAATACTGACCTAAAAATTGACCGGCCCCAGGCCGAGCTGCACATTGATCGCGATAAAACTGCGCAACTGGGCTTGACAATGAGCGATGTCGGCAGTGCCATGGCTTCTATGCTTGGCGGGGGCTACGTTAATTATTTCAGTCTCAGTGGACGTTCTTATAAGGTCATCCCACAGGTGCAACAGCGTTATCGCCTGAATACCGAACAACTGGGGAATTATTACGTCCGGACGGTGAACGGAACACCCGTCCCCCTCTCGACGATCGCACATATCACGACCAGCACCGTGCCCGAATCTCTCAACCATTTTCAACAAATTAATTCTGCTACCGTACAGGGCGTAACCTTTCCGGGTGTGGCATTGGGGGATGCCCTGAATTATCTGAAGGGCTTGGCTACCCGGACTCTGCCGCAGGGATATTCCGTCAGCTACGGCGGCCAGTCGCGCCAATATGAACAAGAATCAAGCGGCTTTGCCGTCACGTTCGCCTTTGCCTTGATCATTATTTTCCTGACCCTGGCAGCACAGTTTGAAAGTTTCCGCGATCCGTTGATTATTCTGGTGTCCGTGCCGATGTCCATTGCCGGCGCCCTGATTTTTATCGACCTTGCTCTCGGCGGCGCCAGCATCAACATCTATACCCAGGTGGGCCTGGTTACACTCATGGGGTTGATCAGCAAGCATGGTATTTTAATTGTTCAGTTTGCCAACACGCTGCAACTGGAGGGAAAAACAAAACGCGATGCCATCGAAATGGCCGCAGGGATTCGCCTGCGTCCGATTCTGATGACAACGGCAGCTATGGTTCTGGGGGTTATTCCGCTGATTTTGGCCAGTGGCGCCGGGGCCATTTCACGCTTTAACATGGGACTGGTCATTGCCTCGGGCCTCAGCATCGGCACCCTGTTCACATTATTTGTCGTGCCGGCTGCTTACCTGCTGGTTGCAGATGATCTCCGCGCAGAACATAAATAACAGCCGCCATCAAAATACTGCCAGATAGGTACACTCCGTTCCCTGATCATCGCAAACAACCTGCGGGATTATTTCTGTATTATTTTCACCGTCAAAGACAAATGCATTGCCGTCCTTATCTTCCCCGATGTTGGCAACCGCGTTCACCACGATCACTGACACCGTCGCCGTATAAAAAGCCGGGTTTATTCCATCAGCTTGTGCAGTCGCAGAAAAAATACACAGTATTATAGTTGCAACGATATTGATAAATTGCCCAAGCCACCCTGTTTGAATTCGCGTTTCTGGACCATATATGAACCTGACAACCCCATCTGGATCGATCACCTTTTTGATATATACGTGGGAAACCCTATTTTCATGGCGACGGAATATAGGCGGAACAATTTTTATCACGAATCTCTCCCCTATTTGCCGGCGCATAGGGTATTAAGAGCAGGAGTAAGGGGCTCTGTGTTTGATCGCCAGCAATCAAACGGAGGGGCCTCCCAACTAAAGGGGGGTATTTTGCGTTTAACGCCTATCAGGAGAAATACGACCTGAGGGCACCGTTTTTGAGTGCAAATAGGAGATTATTCAGTATAGTCATGCCGAATGCAGCATGAGTCTTCCCCTATGGGTTTTTCTATCGGCGCCATCAAAATTACGGATCCCGTCTTTCTGGCACCCATCACGGGCGTCACAGATTTGCCTTTCCGCCGACTGGTCAAACGCTACGGTGCAGGGCTGGTTTTTTCAGAGATGATCGCCAGCCGACCCATGCTTGAGGAATACCGTCATACGGCTAGGGCGCATGCGGACTATACGACAGAGTTTCCGCTCGCAGTACAGCTGGCAGGATGCGAGCCAGACGTAATGGCAGAAGCCACTCGCATGAGTGCGGGTTTCGGCGCTGCCATCATTGACATGAATTTTGGCTGCCCGGTAAAACGGGTTGTGCATAAATTCGCCGGTTCTGCCCTCATGAAAGATGAATTATTGTCAGCACAGATCATGGCAGCAACCGTCAAGGCCACGAATGTTCCCGTTACCATCAAAATGCGCTTGGGTTGGGATGAAACGTGCAAAAACGCCTCACGTCTGGCAAAAATTGCCGAAGAATCGGGCGTTAAAATGATCACTATCCACGGCCGCACCCGAAACCAGATGTTCAACGGGGCGGCGAACTGGGAAGGGGTCAGAGCTGTCAAGGACAGTGTAAAAATCCCCGTAGTTGTCAACGGAGACATCCGGACGCCCCAGGATGCGCAGAGGGCATTGACAATATCTGGAGCGGACGGGGTTATGATCGCCAGGGGCGCCTATGGCAAGCCATGGCTCCTGCAGCAAGTCATGCGCTATCTGAGCACCGGCATCTGTACGCCGCAACCGGATCTCGCCGAAATTGAAGAAGTGATGCTGGAACATTACGATGCGATGCTGCATCACTACGGTAGACATCAGGGAGTAGCGATTGCACGGAAGCATTTATCTTGGTATCTAAGCAGCCTTCCCAAGGCGGAATCCGTCTACACGGAAATAAAAACCATGCAAGACGCCGAGATTGTTAAAAAGAAACTGGCAAATTACTTTCTCTCCATCAAGGACGGCGCTGTTGCCGCCGCCCTGCCCCCAGAATATCTTCATTAAGCGAAAGAAAAACATGACGCAACCAACGATAGAGCAAGTCCTGGAAAAAATTTATACCTCGTTACAGAACAACAATGAGGAACTCGACCTGCAGATTCAAAGCTTAAAAGCCGTGATGTCAGCGGAGGGGCGGAAGAGTGTTGAAGTTATCCCCTCTCGTCTTGTACAAAATAATCGGCAGGGAAGAAAAATGATGCTATCCTATTTCAAGAAGCGCGGCGTGATGGTGACGTTTCCGGACAACAGCTGACTCTGAACTCCATCTTGGCTTTCATCTTGTGACTTGGTAGTATTATTTATAATGACCATTGATCGTCAAATAACCGCCCAAATAATCGGATTCGCCGCTTTTTTCTTCGGTGTCTATGCCTTTGTGCACAAAAACGACCGATATTTGAAAAAATTGCTCATCGCGCAATCCTTTATCCTCACCCTTCACTTCTTCCTTTTAGGGGCCCACGGAGCTATTGCCTCAACCTTTGTTTCCGGTTTGCGACTGGTTGCATCTCTGTTCGGCAATTTACGACATCTGGCGCCACTCTTTATCATTCTGTATATTGTGCTGGGATTTATTCGCTACCAGCATTGGTACGACGCCGTACCTATCCTGGGATCATGTGTCAGCACGATAGGTTTCTTTTACTGTCGTGACATCAAGATGCGGCTATGTTCCCTTTTTTCAACGTGCCTCTGGATTATCCACAACACGGCGGTGGGCAGCGTCGGTCCGCTTCTCATGGAGATAACTATTTTTGTTGTGAACCTGAGAACTATTCTGACCTTAAGCAAAGCACACAGGAAGGTATCTCCAGGCGTCGACCTTCCCCTTATGGACTGAAACCCAAACGGCTATACCGACTTTTCCAGCTTTTATGGCTGAGGCGGACTGGGCGGAGATTTTTTTGCGCCTTTGCCGGGCCACACGGTCTTGATGGCGTCGATCAACTTTTCCGTCATGGGGCGAAAAGATTTGTCGGGATTATCATTTGCCGCGTGGAAGAACCGTTTCTTGAGCCCCTTCTCCTTACGATGCTTCGACCACTGGAGGACGTCCCAGCTTCCCTGCTGGTCCATAACTATCGCAGAAAAACTATCAACCCAATCTCCGGAATTGAGATAAAGGATACCGTCTTTTGTTCTATTGGCCGCCTGATGGAGATGCCCGCATATAATACCATTATATCCTTTTTCTTTCGCATAATTTATCGCCGTCTTTTCTACCTGAGGATGCCCGTGCTTGTCGTCACTCATCAGGCCACGCACACGCTGGGCCAAGCGAAAGCTTTTACCCAAAGTGCGCTGGGCTACTTTATCAAAAACCGTACAAATGGAAGTCATGGTCTCGTCGGCCCGTTCCACCACGGTCAGAAACCATTGCGGAAGCCGCTGCGCTTTTTCCTCGCCCAGGTCAAATTGATCGCCATGCAGGACCAGGAACTTACGACCACTGTTATCTACCAGATCCAGGGACTGTTCGACCTTCATACCCAAAATAGTCTTGCCGGCGATACCCATGTCTCGTAACTCGATATCATGATTACCGGGCAGGTAGATAACCTCCGTGCCCTCGGCGATCTTACGGTTGATGGCATCCAGAACGCGTTTTTGCGATTCAGGGAGATCTCTCGGGCGGCGATGGTTGATAAGGCGACCATCAATAATGTCCCCGTTCAGAACCAGTTTATCACACCGTGTATTGTGCAGAAATTCGCACAACATGTCGCTCGCGCCGTACTTCTTACCTATATGGAGGTCAGAAATAACAATGATGGGATAATAGTCAATCGTGGACGAGGCTGGTTGTTTTTTCAAAAGTCTAAATCCCCACTAAGAAACTAACTGTGCCAATCCACCCCACCGGAGCAATTTGGCAAGACATCAACAATCATCAGGGTGCAGGCGTAGTAATAGGCGCAGGTGAACTGACATTTGCCTCCGGGTTCATGGTGAATTTTTGAGTAACAATTTTCTCGGCGTCGGTTCCGACCAGATCAAACTTCCCTGTCGCCGCATCGGCAACCATAGCGAGTACGCTGAATTTATTGGCGATCGGCGCTTTAAACCAGGCAAATCCCTGTTCTATTTCAGCCGTCGGTATTTGCAGGGCCGCCTCGGCGCGGCCATAGTTATCGACACCGCGCGGCATCCAACCCTCGCCTACGCCGTTAATATTGGTCTGAAAATGATTGGTAACAAAGGCCCTGTCGTCCTTCATCTCGCGCACCACGGCCCTGTCTTCCAAACGCTCGATCACACAGCCTTCCCCGGGGTTCACGCCCGTCAGCGTAAACATGGTCGGCATGGCGATGGGTTCCTTTGTCAGCATTTCTTTGGCTTCCTGATAGGAGGCAGCTGTTTCGAATACTTTCCGGAGCAGATGCGGCGACGGCAGCGCTTTCGATTTGAAAAAGTGCACATGGTTCCTGACCCAGTCCATGACGATGCCGCCCAGCAAGTGGCGGCGCATGGGCGCCTGATTTATAGAAGCAGCAAACCGGCCCTTGGCCACGCCCGTTAACAGCCCGCTGAGACCGGGCCACGTGATATTATAAAAATCCCCCGCCTTGCCCGACTGATGCGCGACGACAATATGCTTGCCCATATCCGGTATGGCCCAGTCCATGACCCGCACCAACTGCGGCGCGCCTCTGCCTGGCGTTTTGATCGCACCAGAGGTGCAGCAACTCCATTCATAGGCCAGGTTCTGCGACAGCAGCCCTTTTTGATGCACAGTCTTAGAGATTTCTTCAATTTCCTGGCGATAGGGATTATTGGATTTTTTCAGCCAGCGCCGTGAGAAAAAATCCACGACCGCATAAAGGGGCGGCATAAGAACGCGGGAGAGCAACCCAAACTGTCCACGGATCAATTTTAAGAGGTGATTCAGCTCAGTTTTACGCTGTTTAACAATCTCGAGCGGGCCGCTTTTCCGGATATCGATGAGAGGAATTGTCACTTCTGATTCTTTTTGCGGACTGGCTACCATTCTCAAAGCTCCTCTCATATTTCGATTAAGCGACGACCATTTTCCTCAGGGGCTCGGTGTGGGTCCTGACGGTTTCGTATCAGGGCCGGAATCCGGGGCGGGCCCATTGTTGTCGTTTGCTTCCGGTTTCGGCTTATTGAAGGAGCGGCGCAGCTTGTTCCGAATGCCAGACAGGAGTGAAGGGCCACGGGTGGTCGACTCGGATGGTCGAATGACGGCAGGATCGTTCTGATTGTTACCTGTCTTGCCGGTATAGTCTAAACCATGCTTTTCGTATTCATCCCTGATGCGTCCTGTCATCCAGCAATAAAGCAGCTTGAGATCACCGCCAACAGACATAAAGGGGTTCTTGAGCGTGGCAGGAACATTTTTCTCAAAGATGGGATGAGAAGGAAAGAGCAAGCCATAAGTGAAGAGGGGGGCTGCAATGACCAGAGCGGGCGAAGCCATGGTGATCCCGGCAGCGGCCAAAGCAAAACCACCCAGTGTTCCGGCATAGTGAATACCGCGGGTAATAGGTCTACTGTGCAGGCGCATGTATTCCGGCCAAAATTCCTTGAAGGTTTTAAATTTCTTTGCTTGTGCCATGGGGGAAACTTTCTATGCCAATTTTTGACAAATTATTGCGACAATTACTCAGGGTGGATTGAACGTACATCAAATCTGACAAAGATAAAAGATCCTAAATAGTAGGATCACAAGAGAAATTGTAGGTTTTAATTGTCAGAGTCTTGAAGAATTTATCTGAGCAGAATCTACACCACGATAAATATAAAGGTTATGCCAAATTACTCATGAATGTACTTGCTATAACAATTGTGACCGTGATACACAGTTATGATTACTAGCTATGTTATCTCGACGCTGGAAACAGGAAAAGCCATGTCTAAAAAATCAAAAGACGCGGGGCGTACTGGGCATGACGGCTATTTTGCACGAATGTCTGCCGCTTTGAAGGAACAAGGCTTGCTGCGTCCCACACTGGTGATTGACGAAGATCGGCTCGAGAAAAACACTGCCACCATGCTGTCGCATTTGCCGCCCGGTATGGCATGTCGCATCGTGGTCAAGTCACTCCCCTCTCTTCCCTTAATCCAGCACACCATGAAATTGACGGGCACGAATCACCTGATGCTCTTTGATCTGTCTTTTCTGGGTTCTGTCGCCCGTGACGTTCCGGAAGCCGACATTCTTTTCGGCAAGCCCATGCCAGCCGCTCTTGCTGCACGCTTCTATGACGAATTCCAGGGCGGCGCGTTTAATCCGGAGTCACAGGTGCAATGGCTGATTGATACCCCGCAACGCCTCAGAGAATATGCGGCATTGGCGGAAACGCGTGACCTCCATCTTAAGGTCAACATCGAGATTGATATCGGCCTGCATCGTGGGGGCATTTCCAAACCGGAGGATTTGTCGGCTCTATTAAATGAGATTGATGCCAATCCACGGCTCACCTTTTCTGGCCTGATGGGCTACGATGCCCATGTCGCAAAAATGCCTGGTATATTACGCGGGCACAGCCTTAAAAAATCCCGTCAGCTCTATCAGGCGATGCGTGCCGTGGCCGAGCAACACTATCCTGACCGCAAAAACGAACTGACCTTCAATACTGCGGGCAGCCCCACCTATCAGTTTCACAATGACCTGACAGGCGGGACCGAGGTGGCTGTGGGATCTGGTCTCGTCAAGCCTCTGGATTTCGACTGCGATACACTCGCTGACCATGTTCCGGCTTGCTTTATCGCCACTCCCGTCTTAAAGGTCGAGCAGAAAACAAAAATTCCCGGCATAGAATCTCTTACCGGATTGACCGCCTTTTTTAATCGCAAAACCGCCAAAGCTTTTTTTATTTACGGCGGCAACTGGCAAGCACAACCGGTGTCTCCATCCGGTTTACAGACAAACAAGCTGTATGGGCGCTCTTCAAATGAAGAGATGCTGAACGGTTCGCGCAAGACGGCGCTCGAAGTGGATGATCTGGTATTCCTGCGCCCCACGCAAAGTGAAGCGGTGTTTCTCCAATTCGGCGATATTGCCGTTTACAAAGAGGGAAAAATAACCCAATTCTGGCCCGTTTTTCAGCAAGATTCTCCGAAGCTCCGGCCAAAAACAGCTCCACCCGCACCTCCGGACAGCCCACCCTCTAACCCCAAAGCACAATAGGAAAACGTCATGCCCGCATTCATCAAGAAACTTAAAAATATTTTTTCCCATCAGGCGGCTCCGTCACCAAAACCCGCTGACACGAACTCCTGGCACAACTGGTCGCGCCGTCTCAGCTGTGAGCCTGCGAATCAGATCGCACCCCAGTCTCTGGACGAACTTGCCGCAGCGCTGAAGTCTGCTGCCGGCAGTATTCGCCCCGCGGGGTCAGGGCACAGCTTCAGCGCCCTGGTTCCGACCGACGGCACAATCATTTCCCTCTCCGGATTCACAGGTATTAGAGATTACAATCCCGAGACAAGAGAAGTGACGCTGGGCGCTGGTACCCAGCTTCACGATATTGGTGAACCTCTTCACAAACTAGGAATGGCGCTAAAGAATATGGGCGACATTGATAAACAGACTCTGGCGGGGGCCATCTCCACCTCAACCCACGGAACAGGGGCAAACCTGACTTCTCTCTCCGCCAGTGTTACCGGCCTGGAGCTGGTCACGACCTCAGGCGCAGTGCTGTGGTGCGATAAAGACCACAACCCTGACATTTTCAGAGCGGCGCAGGTGAGCCTTGGCGCTCTTGGGGTGGTGACCGCAATCCGCATAAAGTGTCAGGAACCTTACCTGCTGGAGAGGAGGGAATACACGGCCCCCCTTGAAGATGTGCTGGACAACTGGGAAACGCTCGCCAAGGAAAATCGTAATATCGAATTCTTTTTCCTCCCCTATTCGGATATGGTGGCGGTGACCACCCTGAATGTGGCGGCCCCCGACGCTGCCATTGTCAGAGCCGCCCCCGAAACCAAAGATCCTCTGGAGACGTTGGACAGTGTTCACCGCTGGCTCGGCTGGTCCAAAAAGCTGCACCGCGCCGTTTTAAACCACGAAGTTCGTAAAGAAAAACTAAAGCGCGAAGTGGATCAGTCCTACAAAATTTACCCCACTGAACGCAACACGCGCTTTAACGAGATGGAATACCATTTACCACGCGAAAACGGGCCGGCAGCGATCCGCGAGATCCGTGATACGATCTACAACCAAAAGCTGGACATCTCCTTTCCCATTGAATTCCGCCTGGTGGACGGGGATGACGCCTGGCTGAGCCCCTTTTACGGCCGTAAGAGCTGCTCGATTGCCGTTCACCAGTTTCATGATCGGGATCCCATGCCTTATTTCAACATCATCGAGCCCATCTTGCGCAAATACGGCGGTCGTCCGCACTGGGGCAAACAACACACGCTGAAGGCGGCTGACCTTGCGGAACTATATCCGCGCTGGAATGATTTCCTGAAAATTCGGGAGCAATTGGACCCGGAAGGAAAATTCCTCAACGCCCATCTTTCAAAAATATTGGGAGTGGGGCCCAAAACACATGCCCCTCATCCGGAAGCAAAAAACGGCAACACGGCAAACTTGCCTAAGCCATAATGAACTTGTATTAAACTGCTCTGGGTTGCGGCCCTAAAAAGAAACGGTTTTGAAATGTCGAACGAAAACAAAGCTGAAGCCAAGGAAAGCTACGGGGGCCTGGTCACCGCTCTCCGAGGCTATCACAAAACGCTCGGCACAAAAAATGTGGCGTGGCGGAAGGAGCAGCCGCCTCAGCCAAAACGGTGGCAGAGCCTTTGGGCGTGGCCCTTATCATTGGCGCCTGGAACTATCCTTTACTTCTCACCCTCTCCCCGCTGGTTGCATGTATTGGGGCGGGGAACGCTGCCGTCATCAAACCATCTGAAATGTCACCAGCAACCGCTTCCCTGCTGGCTGAGCTATTGCCAAAATACCTTGACCCCAAGGCGTTTCATGTGGAAAACGGCGCGGTGCCCGAAACGACAGCGCTTCTGGCGGAGAAGTTTGACAAAATTTTCTTCACCGGCAGCGCCAAGGTCGGAAAAATCGTAATGACGGCTGCGGCAAATAACCTCACACCGGTAACGCTGGAGCTGGGAGGACAGAGCCCCGTCATCGTCGATAAATCCGCCGACCTGAAACTGGCGGCCCTGCGTATCGCGTTTGCCAAGTTTGCCAATGCCGGCCAGACCTGTGTTGCCCCGAACCATCTGTTCGTCCACAAAGACGTCGCTGAACAATTCACTGAAATTCTTAAAACAACCATACAAAATTTTTATGGAGATGACCCACAGAAAAGTCAGGACTATGGCCGCATCGTGGACGAAAGGAATTTTTCTCGCCTGACATCCTTGATGAAGGGTACAAATATCGCCTATGGCGGTAATAGTGATAAAAATAACCTTTACATTGCCCCGACTCTTTTAACAAATACCGATCTGACCGCTCCCGTCATGCAGGAGGAGATTTTCGGCCCCATTCTCCCCATCATTAAGGTCGGCGACGTATCCGAAGCTTTCAATCACGTGGCATCCCATGACAGACCTCTTGCCGCTTATGTCTTTGCACAGGATAAGGATGTCATTAAGAAAGCAGAAGAAATAACCGCAGGTGCCGTGTGTATTAATAATGCCTTGATACATCTGGGTGTGCACGACCTGCCCTTTGGCGGGGTTGGTGAAAGCGGTTTTGGCCAGTATCACGGAAAGGCCGGGTTTGATGCCTTCTCCCACCAAAAACCCATTCTAAAAAGTGGTGGGATTGAACCCGGACTGCACTACCCGCCGCACAAAAACGGCCTCAGGAAAGCCATCCTGAAGCGCTTTGGCCTTCTGTAACTGCTCCCCTCCGAGAACGACGCGTGATAATTTTATATTATTGCCGTGCCAGTATGGCCAATGCCTGGGCATGCAGTTCCGGAGTCCCAGACGCCAGGACGCGACCATCTGACTCTAAACTCAGGGGATTACCCTGCCAATCGCTGATGCGCCCCCCCGCACCTTCAATAACCGGAACGATCGCCAGATAGTCATAGGGTTGTAACCCCGCTTCCAGAACCAGATCAACAAACCCCAGCGCCAGCAGTCCATAGATATAACAATCTCCGCCAAAACGTCTGAGTTGCACTGAGCCGGCCAGGGCGGAATAGGCCTTTGCTGACGGTCCAGAGAACCCCTCAGGAGAAGTCGTGTAAAGCACGGCAGCATCGAGTGTTTTGCAAGAACGCGTGGCAACCGGCTTATTATTGAACAAAGTGGGCTTGCTGCCGATGCCAATCCAGCGCTCATTCAGCGCAGGCATATCAATAACACCCAGCACGGGCCGGCCGCGGTCCAGCAAAGCAATCAGGGTGCCGAACAACGGCATACCGGTGATGAAACTCTTGGTGCCATCGATGGGATCAATCACCCAGGTATATGGCTTGTCTTTACCAACGTGACCGTACTACTCCCCGAATAAACCGTGATCGGGGAATCGGTTTTGGATCATTTTTCGCAGCGCCGCTTCTGTTTCCCGATCAGCAATCGTGACGGGTTGATCAGCGGATTTATGCTCTACTTGCAGCCGCTGGCGGAAATAACGTCCGGAAATTGTCCGCGCAGTATCGGCCAGTTCCTGGGCAAAAGCGGCAAAGTCTGCAAGGGGCGTGGTCATCTAAGATTCTCTGGACAAAGCCGGCAACCCTCTTTGGGGTGAGGCTTAAGGGTGGAACTTTCCCTTGAACGAGTTCAACCCCCGCCCAAGGTCAGGCTTTTTAATGTCCCCAAAATTCTGAAGAGCCAGATCTTTGACTTCATCCTTGAAGGTTGTCACAAGGATGCAGCGGCTGAAATCCAGCTCATATTCTTCGCCCGTAGCCTTGTTCTTCACGGTAGGGTTTTTCTGGCTGTCGATAAAATTCTGGGCAAAGGCTGGAATGGTTTCCACACCCAGCTGAAACCACTCAACGGTATTGGAGCCCGAGGTGATCGTCTTGCAGACCTGCTCCCTGAGCTCTTCCGGAATATCAAACAATGTGGCGCCGTTTTTTGTAAAGGCATGCTTGGAATGGTTATTGCCGACCACAATTTCCGCGACGAAGCGGTCAGCCGGCGGCTCCAGCAAATAGGCTCGCAGCACCTGTGCGCTGACAAGGGTTTTGAACAGGCCGATCCCCTCCACCGCTACGCGTACCGAACCGATCTCCGTCCACTCATGCACCTCATTGCCGTTGGCGCCTTTTTTCATGACGGGATAGGAAATGGCAGAGGCAACGATCTTGCCGTCTTCATCCTGAATAAGGGTGACAGCGCCGGAGGCAATACGTTCCTTCCAGACTTCGGGATCGCGCTGAAACACAAACTGATGCTGATGATATGCATAAAACTCGAAAATATCTTTCTCATCCTGGGCGGTCGAGAAACGGACAAATAATTTTTTAGGCATTTGATCCCTCATTCGTCAGGCCTTATAGTAACAAATAGGTCAATAAGGTCCAGATCAAATGTCAAACGTGAAATCCTTTGAAATTGAAGCGTTTAAGGCAAAGTTAAGTACGCTGGCGGGGGCAAAAACAGTCGACGATGCTGCTTTTGCGGATGCGATTTACACCGCGGTCAGCAAATTTGGCATCGATGAAGACCAGTTCCGGGACGCTTTCGGGCTCACAAAGGGCGCCGTAGACCGCTGGACGCAACGGCTTAACCTGCCCCAACCCACAGTGCGACCCAAGATCCTGAAATGGATCAGGGAAGCACTATAATGTGCTTAACTTAACGTTTGAGCGCCAGCGCCGTCTCCGCCAGCTTGACCCAATAGGCCGCCCCGAGCGGCAAAACGTCATCATTGAAATCATAGTGTGGGTTATGAAGACCGGGACTGTCAGATCCCTTGCCCTGTCCCAGCGCGATATAGGCCCCCGGACAAGCCTGCAGGAAGTAGGCAAAGTCCTCACCGCCCATCGTTGGGGTGAACTTTGAAACATTTTCTGCGCCAACAACTTGCGTTGCAACGTCCCAGCATAATTGGGTTTCTTTGGCTGTATTGACAACGGAGGGATAGCCCACTTCCCATTCAACCTCAGCGGTTGCGCCATAGGCTTCTGACACGGATTTTGCAATGCGGCGGATACCCTGTTCGACCATCTTGCGGGTTTCTGGCCTGAAACTGCGTGCCGTTCCCCCGAGCGTCACCGTTTCCGGCAAAACGTTCAGGCTCTCGGTCCCCGCCTGAAACTTGCAAACGCTGACAACGGCGCTATCCAGCGGATCCAGGTTACGGCTGACCAGAGACTGTAGAACCGTCACGATTGTCGCCGCGGCTGTCACCACATCAACCGCTTTATGCGGCAGAGCCGCATGGCCACCCTTGCCGGTTATCTTCAAGATAAAGGTATCTGTTGATGCTGTCATGGGCCCTTCGCAGATAGACATGGTCCCTGCCGGCATCCAGGGCCAGTTATGCATGCCAAAAACGGCTTCACAGGGAAACTTTTTGAAGAAACCCTCCTGCACCATCACATTGCCACCGCCACCGCCCTCCTCAGCCGGCTGAAAGATAACGTAGACGATGCCATCGAAATGGCGGGTGTCAGCGAGATAGCGCGTGGCGGCCAGCAGCATCGCTGTGTGGCCGTCATGACCGCAGGCATGCATCTTGCCCTCATGGGTCGAGCAATGCTTGACGTTGGTTTCTTCAAGGATGTTCAGCGCATCCATGTCGGCGCGCAACCCAATCGCTCTGTTTGAGGTATTGCTCCTGCCCTTGATCACGCCCACCACGGCGGTCTTTGCCATGCCGCGATGGATCTCAACCCCCCATGAGGTCAGCAGGTTGGCAACGTAGTCGGAAGTCTTGAATTCCTCAAACGCTGTTTCCGGATGCGCGTGAATATGGCGACGCCACTGACTCGCCTCTGCATTCGAGACCTTGAGTTTAGCCAGGGCTGTCATCTGAACTTCCTGTGCATCCATGCGTCGCGATGCTTGGCCACACTCTTTGTGTAATCCTGCTTATCGGGGTCGCCGAGATTTTTAGTTGCCAGGGCCCGGATGTCATCCTCAAATATCTTGAAAAAGGACGACTGGCTGATATCCAGCTCGATTTTATCGCCAGTCTTGGGGTTTTCCAAACAAGGCTTGTCTATTGCCGCACACAGCAATTTTGCCACCACCGGCAACATCTCTTCGCCGCCCGAATACCAATTGTCGTAGCCGTAGGTTTCGCCCACCGCAATATCCAGCGTTTTATCTGAAATTTCCACGAGCTCTTTTGAGGGCGTATAAGGGCGCCAGCCCAACTTTTGAGCCATTTTACGCACCATGGGGCTTTCCATCTGGGCCACAAAGCGGTCTTCCGGCGGCTCCACCAGATAAGCGCGCAAGATCTGCAGGCCGAGCATCATATCGAACAAGCCGGGATAACCATTCAATACCATTCTGGTCGTGCCAAGCTCCATCCATTTTTCTCTCTCGATCCCCTCTTGCTCGACATAAATGGGATAGGAGATGGAGGCCCCGACAATTTTCCCCGTGGCGGCCTCTTCAACCAAAACAACGGAGCCCTTATCCGCCATCTCTTTGATCAGATCAGAATGCCGCTCACAAACATTGTCATGAGGATTTTCGGCGTAGAACGCCATGAGTTTTGCGTGGTCTTCAACAGTGGAAAAACGTAGGGTATATTTTTTTGGCTCGGTCATGATTTAAGCCTCCATTTATGTTGCGTAGCAGCAATTTTCTTTCCGGATAGAGCCTCTGTATAGCCAATCTCAAAGAGAAATACAACCGGTTATGCAATCCTGCAGATACAACGATAAAAAGAACGATGGAGACGCGTAAAATTAACCTAAGATTAAGTATTGATCTTAATTATGAACGAGTTATATCCTGAAGTACGCGATGGGTGTAGCCGTGTCATCCAGAAGCCGGGGAGATTCCTAGTTATGCTGCCAGCGAAGTTTGAAGAACCACCCGGGTTTCAATGGGGTAATTTCACCAGTGCGGACGGTATGCAAATCCGTTATGGCGTTCTGAAACGCGATATTCCCCCTCCAAAAGGCACCGTAGTAATCGCTCCCGGCTTTCGGGAACCTATCGAGAAATATTTTGAGACGGCCCGCGAGATGGCCGATAGGGGATTTGCCGTCTGGATTATAGACTGGCCGGGACAGGGTGGCTCTGAACGCTTCCTGAAAAATGACCCGCAAAAGATGTATAACAAAGGGTATGACGGGTATCTCGACACGTTACACCAATTCGCCACCACAGTTGTCAGCAAATCGGCAGGGCCTTTTGTTTTAACGGGCCATTCCATGGGGGCCCATATCAGCCTGCGCTACCTGAAGGAACATGCGGGCGTTTTTGATTCCGCCATATTGACTGCCGCGATGCTCAATATCGCCACCGGCATGTTGCCCCGACCCGTCGCACGACAGATGGCGCATTTTGCCAAGGCGTTTGGCTATTTGGAAAAATATATTCCCGGCGGCGGCATCTGGACCAAAAAGAGAGAAGAATTTAAAGGCAACCGCAAAACCAGTGATCCGGAGAGATTCAAAATACTGGGGGAGCTTTATGAGGAAAAGCCCGATTTAAGAATGGGGGATCCCACCTATGGCTGGCTGTACCACACGCTCCAGTCCGTCGACATTCTGAATGATGAGAGCTACCTCAAATCCATCAAAACCCCCATTCTCATGGAAATCTCCGGTGATGAAGCCATCGTCGATAAGGGGGCTGAAGAGCGTGCCAGCCGTCTTCTACCCAACTGCACC
>JACQAA010000102.1 GCA_016195185.1 Pseudomonadota bacterium
CGTGAACACCGGACCCGTCAGAAACAAATCCAAACGATGCCAAAAAGCAGCAACTGCGATCCGGATGATGAAGAAGAAGTCCTCCTCCGGCGCCGAAGGCTGCAGAACGAGACACTGACGAAGCACAAAAAACGTGGACGGAGCATTGCAAAAACCTATTTAACCTGAACTCCTTGGAGATTATTACATGATGGCGCCCGCTATTGATGATAGACGTTCCAAAGACTTTCCCCCCGTATATCCCGGAATCCTCGAAGATCCCTGGCTGGACTGGAAACCCTTGTGGACCGGGAAAAAAAGAACCCCACAGGACCGGCAGGAACAGCACTCTCCAACCGAACCCGTCACCGTCCGCCTGACGGCGGAACGCCAGGTGCATAGGAGCAAACGCCGCATCGTCGACGGTCGTCTCTGGGATGCCATGACACCAGCCCAGCAAGATGCAGCACTGATTCTCGCTATTTCACACGAAATGATGGGGCGCGGCATGGGATACGTGAGCAGTAACTGGCAACGCATCCCCGGCTGCAGGAATAGTGCCAATGTCTCGGAAGCTCATGCGCGGATGATCAATTTTTATATCGCATGGGCACAACAATGCGCCCGCCAAAAAATCAGTCATTCGATGGTGGCGGATGTCCTCTACTTCGGCTTCAGCTGCCGCATGATTGATCACGACCGCCGCCTCAAAACCGGCTCTACCCGCGATAACCTGATGCGGGGCCTGTCGCTATACTGCGATTTGCGCGGTTGGCGGGTATAACGACACGGGTAAAAACAGCAGCAGATTTGTCAAAATATTATGCCAATAATGCCGCGGAACTGACAATGTCCGATCCGGAATTCTCCAGAACCGGACATATGCATTGACTCCATTGAATTCTAAGGCTAAAAATGGACTTGCCTACGCAATATTTGAGTGTTGTGCGCGCTTGCTAATGATGACACTACTCAACCGAACATGAGGTCGCCACTTTGTCGCATATTTATTTACGCACCGGTCTTGTCGTCTTCGCCGTTGCTGCCGCCCTAAGTGGTTGTGTTAATGACCAACAATATAGTCCAGGTTTTGCACCTGAGGTGCAAGAACGCGCCCTGCCCGCGTTGACTGTCACCAATGACGCCCCCCCGAACGTGATTTACCGCAGTGGCTCGCACGACACTGTTTTGCCCAGCCACGGTGCTGTTTTTTCTAACTCTTCTTCTCCCACTGATACAGGTTCCTCCGCGCGCAGCATCATGCCTTTGAGCGCGCAGCACATGGAAACAGCCGTCACAAAGAAGGCTGACGAACTGGAGCGGGAACTGGCGGAAGTCCGCAGGAGTACGGACGATTCAGCACAGCGCCTCCACGCCTTGCAGGACGGCGGCGACGCGCAACTGAACTCTTATTATTCAACTGTTTCCTCAATCAATGCTTATCTGCAGACGGGCACAACCGCTGGTAATCCTATCCTGGTGGGCCGCTGGAACAATGCACAAGATAAGCTGAATGCCATTTCCGAAGATACCGGCGCCATGAACAAGCTAGCCCTGGATTTGTCCGATCAGGCCTCCAAAGCAGCTTTCCTGCAGGAATCAACCCGAGCCGCCTTTGCCCTGTCCGGCGCGGTTGACGAAGATCACAGAAGACTGACAACCATCTCGGATAGAGTGGGTGACCTCGTAATCACGGCCAACCGTCTGATGGGCCAAGTCAACGACGCTCTTAACCGCCGCGCCGCTTTCCTGCGCACGGAACGTGCTAACCTGCAATCCCTCTCCCTGGCTATTGCCAATGGCGAGGCGCATGGCCAAAGCCTGAGCAATAGTATCTTCAAGGATGCGATAGCGGGCACAACCAGTTCCGGCCTTGGCGGCGGGGGCTCCGTTTTCACATCGCACCGCCCGTTGGTGATCATCCGCTTTGACCACCCGAATGTGAACTACGACCAGCCATTGTATACAGCGGTGAGTCAGGCGCTGGAGAAATATCCTGCAGCCAAGTTTAATCTGGTGGCTGTCGCCTCCGCCAACGGAAATCCCGCACAGGTGTCCATGGCCGCTAACGAAGCCCGCAAGAATGGTGAGGCCGTTTTGCGGTCTCTAACTCAAATGGGCCTGCCCATGGAACGCATTAACCTGAATGCTGCCAGCAGCAGAGAAGTTCAAAACAGCGAAGTTCAGCTTTACCTCCAGTAAAAAATATTTTTTTAAATTCGCAACACCCTGCTATAAAAAAATGGCTGGATGTTTTTTCTTGAAAGCAGACATGGAAATCGCACATCTTGATCAACTGACGGCACTTGCTCTGGTCACGACGGTCGCCCTGGTATGCGGATTGCTCCTCATCCGCCTGCACCAGCCCGCCATTGTTGGTTATATTCTGGCCGGCATTGTGATGGGTCCGACGGGGTTTCGGCTCATTTCTCACACGGACACTGTACAAATCCTGGCCGAGCTGGGCGTGATCATGCTGGTTTTTCTGATCGGCATCGAACTGTCTCTGCGCAGCTTCAAAAACGTTTATAAAACCGCGATTTCTGCCGCTGCATTGCAAATCCTCATGGCCATCGGCCTGTTCTGGATTGTGGGGGAGTTTTTGGGCTGGAGTATTGAACGCACCCTGCTATTCAGCTTTGCTATTGCCATCTCCAGCACGGCTGTCGCCATTAAAATCCTGGAGGAAACGGATGACCTGAACACTCCTGTAGGACGAACAACGGTCTCGGTACTCATCGCCCAAGATCTGGCGGTCATTCCTATCATGCTGATCATCAGCTCTTTTGGCACGCAAGAGACCCCGGCCCTCCTGATCACTCTCAAGATTGTTTTTGCCGCCGGCTTCTTAAGCCTACTGACCTGGTTTTTGTCGCGCCGTGAAAAGCTCATCCTTCCACTAACAGAGTGGATCGTCTCCAAACCGGAAATCATCCCGCTGACCGCCATGGCCTTCTGCTTCACCTGGGCCGCCATCACCGGTTTGCTGGGCTTATCCACCGCTTATGGCGCTTTCATCGCTGGATTGATTATCGGCAATTCGAATATCCGCGCCTCTCTACATCGAGCCATTGAACCGGTGCAGACCGTCCTGCTGATGGTATTCTTCCTCTCTATTGGGTTGCTGATTGACATCAATTTTATCATTCAAAACTGGCAATCGGTGCTGATCGTGCTGGCCGTGGTGACCGTCCTGAAAACCA
>JACQAA010000103.1 GCA_016195185.1 Pseudomonadota bacterium
GCATCTTGCACCACTTTTGCCTCAATGGTTTCTGGTTTTATCCCGGCGCTGAAGCTGTGCGCTGCGATAGAGTGCTTTATGGCCTCCAAATACCTCTGTGGATAACCGATAGAAGCTAGGTATTCAGCTGCCGCTTCCGCCGACAAAACGGAGGCTTCTTTTCGCCGCGGGTCGTTTTTTGCTATGTTGACGAAGTCATGGAAATAAGCGGCGGGCAATACGATGTTACTGTCCGCCTCTTCGTCTTTTGCCAATGAAAGGGCGGTTTTTACTACGCGGCAAATGTGCAGGAAATCGTGTGAAGGGTCTTCTGAGGGATATAATATTTTCGCTTTATCCTGAAAAATATTATTCCAGTTATTAGAATCACCATTGGAATCTCTAGTCTGCATATAAAGATGACTATAGCAGATTATTTTTCTTAATCAAGATTTCTTTTCTTTCTTGCGTGTTGCAGTGGCGGTCTTGGCGGTTGGTTTTTTAGCTGCCAGCCATTCAATGGCTTGTGCCAGCGTCACATTTTCCACTGCTGTTTCTTTAGGAATGGTGGCATTAATGGCGCCATGTTTCACGTAGGCGCCAAAGCGCCCTTTGCTGATGGTGACGGGCTTGCCGTCCGCAGGATGCGCGCCAAGCTCCCTGAGCGTACCAAATCCGTTGCGGCTTTTGCTTTGCTGCGCCAGCAGAGCGACGGCACGGTCCAGCCCGATTGCCAGCACCCCCTCCGGATCGTCAGCGGGGATGGATTTGAACTTTCCCTGATGCACCAGGAAAGGTCCGAAACGGCCAATTCCCGCTTTGATCATCTCGCCGGTATCAGGATGCAGACCGACCTCACGTGGCAAACCTAGCAGTGCAATCGCCTTTTGCAGATCGATGTCGGCCACATCCATGGTGCGCGGTACAGGGGAACGCTTTGGCTTTACAGTGGCCGGTTTTTTCTTTTTCTTGGTTTTTTTTCCATCCACCGTTGGTTCTTCAGGCTGTTCCGCAACAGGCGGGGCGGCATCATCCGCCGCCGGCCCCAGCTGGACGTAATAGCCATAAGGGCCGCGCCGCAGTGTGATCATTATTCCGGTCTTGGGATCCAGCCCTAGTTCCTTGGGCCCAGTATCTTCGCCGTTTTGTGCGTCTCCGTCGGCGGCCGAAGACAGAACCGGGCGGGTATAGCGGCAGTCCGGATACTTTGAACAGCCGACAAAGGCGCCGAATTTGCCCAGTTTCAGACTCAGCTTGCCCTCACTGCATTTTGGGCAGACGCGGGCATTCGGGTCTCCGGCATTGGCATAGAGAATTTTTTCGAGTTGGTGATCCAGAGTATTGATCACCTCAGTGATGGTCAGATCTTTGGTTTTGGCAATTGCTTCAGAAAATGCCGTCCAAAATTCAGTGAGGACTTGTTTATATTGGATGTCGCCGGCAGAGATCTCGTCGAGTTGCTCTTCCAATTTGGCGGTAAAATCATACTCTACATAGCGCTTGAAAAAATTGGTGAGAAAGGTCGTGACAATACGTCCGCGGCTTTCAGGGATAAAGCGGCGCTGGTCAAGCTTCACGTACTGGCGGTCCTGCAGCACCTGGATGATGCTGGCGTAAGTCGAGGGGCGACCGATGCCGAGCTCTTCGAGTTTCTTGACCAGGCTCGCTTCTGTGAAGCGGGGCGGGGGTTGGGTGAAGTGCTGGTTCGGTGTTACCTCAGTGAGGTTCAGCACATCTCCCTCTTTGAGGGCGGGCAGACGGCGCTCTTCTTCAGCAGCATCCTTGTTATCTTCTTCCTGCTCTTCCCGATATAGCTTCAAAAATCCGTCAAAAGTGATGATGGAGCCGGTAGCATGCAGTACCACTTTGCCGTCATTGTTGATAACATCCACGGACACCTGATCCAGCACGGCGTTTTCCATCTGGCAGGCGACGGTGCGTTTCCAGATCAGTTCATAGAGCTTTGCCTCTTCTTCACTGAGGTATTGTGCGACGTTTTCCGGCGTGTGGAAAATGTCGGTAGGGCGGATCGCTTCGTGAGCTTCCTGCGCATTTTTGACCTTGGATTTATAGGTGCGCGCGGTGTCTGGCAAATATTTGTCACCAAATTTATTTTTAATCAGTTTACGGGTCGCGTCGATCGCCTCCTGTCCCAATGTCACGCCGTCGGTCCTCATATAGGTGATCAAGCCGACGGTCTCACCGCCAATATCGACGCCCTCATATAGATGTTGCGCGATACGCATGGTTTTTGTCGCGCCAAAGCGTAGCTTGCGCGAGGCCTCGACCTGCAGAGTGGAGGTAATAAACGGCGGGTAGGGGTTTCGCCGTACCTGCTTCCTGTCGATGGTCGCAACCTTATAGGACTGACCTTTGATACGGCCAACCGCTGTATCGGCTGCCGCTTTCGATTGGATGGTCATCTTTTCAATCTTTTTTCCGTCAAGGGCGGCCAGGCGGGCAGTGAAGCTTTTGCCTTCCTTCGTGGCCAGGACGGATTCGATTGACCAATATTCTTCTGGTTTAAAGGCTTCGACTTCTGATTCACGTTCGCAGATCAGACGCAGAGCGACGGATTGCACGCGACCGGCGGAGCGCGACCCCGGCAGCTTCCGCCACAGCACGGGTGACAGCGTGAAGCCAACCAGATAGTCCAGAGCGCGGCGGGCGAGGTAGGCATCGACCAGATTGTGGTCAACATCACGGGCATGTTTGAAGGCTTCCTGCACAGCCGCCTTGGTGATTTCATGAAAGGCAACGCGCTTGATCTTGACTTTGTCGGCCAGATTTTTTTCTTTTAAATACTCAGTGATATGCCATGAGATGGCTTCGCCCTCGCGGTCCGGGTCGGTCGCGAGATAAACTGTATCTGCCTTCTTGGCATTGGAGAGAATTTCGCCGAGTGCTTTGCCGGATCTTTCGCCCAGTTCCCACTTCATGGCAAAACCATGCTCGGGGTCAACTGAGCCATTTTTGGCAGGTAAGTCACGAATGTGTCCGAAGCTGGCTACCACCGTATAATCGGGGCCAAGATATTTATTAATTGTTTTTGCTTTGGCGGGTGATTCAACAATGACAAGGTTATGCGCAGGCATCGTTTACTTTCTCTACTTCTGACACACCATATTAATGCGGGTGTAATACGCGTCTAGATCAGGTTTACCTTGTTTCCGGGTTGCCTTTCAATAGATCCCGCGAGCTCTAATTCCAGAATGACGGTTAAAACGTCGCCAGCCGGTGCTCCGGCAGCGCGGATCAGCTCATCTATTTGGACAGGTGTGCGACTTAATAATTCCAGAAGTCTGATGCGTAACGATTCATCGAGTTCCTTAACTGGAGTATGTGTGAACAAGCTGAGTGCGCCTTTCCATGACTCCCCCGACGGATCATTCAATGCATGGCGGCGCAGACCTTTCAGCTCGCGGATAATGTCATCGGCGTTGGTCGCCATGTGCGCCCCATCTTGAATAAGTTTATTGGCGCCTTCAGAGCGGGGGTCTAATGGTGAACCGGGGACGGCGAAGACTTCGCGATTTTGTTCTGCTGCCATGCGGGCAGTGATCAGAGATCCTGATTTCATTGCCGCCTCGACGATCAACACACCCAGGCTTACGCCGGAGCTAAGACGATTGCGTTTGGGAAAATGTTGCGCCAGAGGTTCCGTACCGAAGGGGCTTTCGGCGATAATGGCGCCCTGTTCTGCTATTTCCTGGTAGAGCTTCTCATTCTCGCGGGGATAGATAACATCAATACCGCCGGCCACCACGGCTACTGTTCCTGTTGAGAGAGACGCCATATGAGCGCTGGTATCAATGCCGCGCGCCAGACCGGAGACAATCACATACCCGGCTTTTGCTATTTCACCCGAAAAATGCGTGGCGATTTTACGTCCGGTCAGTGACGCATTGCGGGCGCCAACCACGCCTAAAGAGGATTTGGACAAAAGCTGGGTATGCCCCAGCACGGTTATGAGTGGCGGGGCGTCCTCTATCTGTGCCAGTAGCGGCGGATAGTCTGCCTCATCGCGGGCAATCAGCCGTGCGTTGAATTGTGTGGCCTGTTCCAGTTCTTTTTCTGCCAGATCGGCGGGACATACTTTAAGTTTGCCCAGCCGCCCACCGCGGTGAGCCAGGTCTGGTAATGACTCGAGAGCAGATTCCGCCGAGCCAAAACGCTCCAATAGCTTGTAGAAAGTGATCGGTCCGACATTTTCGGTGCGGGATAGCCGCAGCCAGGAGATTTTTTCCTGATCGGAAAATTTCTTTTGCGTCATGGGGTCGTTGTTTTTTTGAAGCTTATTTTTCCCTCAGTGCCGTCGATCAGGCGCTGGATATTGGCATGGTGCTTGGCCCAGACCATGAGCGTCATCAACAGCATGGTTGTGGTGACCTGATAACTGTGAGTGACTACAATCGCAACCAGAGGCGATAGGGCAAAGGCGGAAAGGGCGGAAAGGGAAGAATAATGACTGATCAGTGCAATGGTAAGCCAGATCAGGCACAATGCTAACCCTAGCTGCCAGGACAGAGCAAAGGAAATACCCAGTGCCACAGCCACACCCTTGCCGCCTTTGAAGCGGAGCCACAGCGGAAACAGATGGCCAATGAAAGCACCTAGCGCCGCCACAATCGCATAGTCCATGTGGACCTGTTTCGCGATCAACACGGGAAGGGTGCCCTTCAATCCATCTAGTAGCAAAGTGATTAAGGCTAATTTCTTGCCGCCCAGGCGCAATACATTGGTGGCGCCAATATTGCCCGAGCCGTATTTGCGGATATCACCTAGTCCGCATAGTTTTCCAAGTAGGAGTCCATAGGGTATGCTGCCAGAAAGATAGCCACCCGCGAAAGCAAGAAAAATAGCGGACCACAAGATTGGCATGTGCGTTAGAATGATCGACATGAAACATAAATCCAAAAAGTAACGTGCGCACTTTGCCTGATTTTCTGCCGTGGAGCAAGTCAGATCAGGCTGTTCATCGTGTTACTCTTCTTAGGTCAGCGGGGCGCCGGTGTTTTGGTGGTCGGCCTGGAGTTTTTGGGGGCCGCCGTTTGTGTTGGGGCTTGTGATTCGTTGATCGCGTCAGTGACAACCTTGAGTATTTTTTGAACAGCTTTTTCTTTGAGAGTCTCATTGTGTATCAGGCCACCCAGAGCTTCCCGAATTACGTTCTTAGGGTCGGCATCAGGTTGGTTGGCGCACCCCTTGATCGTGTCGAGGCACTCTATATACGCCCCCCGTCTAATCCCGCATTCGCTTGTCAGGATGTGCTTGATTTCGTTGACTCGCTCTTCGTTGAGGAGTGGCTTATCGTTCTGAAGCTGTTGTATCCATTCTCTCTCGGCGCCTTCACGATCCATGACTTGTTGTCTCCATAAAGTTAATCCATAATGTATTCTACAGGACCTACGGTTAATAAACAATTAAGGAAAAATAAAGCCTGATTAGACGAGGTCCGTGTGCTGACTCCGGAGCCCTGTGATTTGTTGGTTGTTCTGGCTAATAAAGGTTTAACTTTTTACTGCCATAATGTGACCATGGAAAAAGGCTGTTACCAAGGCACGATCACTTCGTATCCCGGGCAATACCCTGATTCGTCGCTTTTCCCGACGGAGGGAGTCACCTATGTACACCAGGGTTTTGGGGAGGTATCGACGCAAAAACCGCTGAGCTCTGAGGGGTTCGGGGTGTGTTCGGCCTTTATCTTGCTGAATCTGGACACGAACTGTGCGCTTTTGATGCATCTGGATGGGGAGTACCTTCACTCCATATCAGAGAGCAGCCGTTTCCCGTTGAAGAAAAAACGTTACGATGTTTTTATGAATGAACCCGGTGAGAAAGTGGCTTTACCTGTCAGCGGTGGAGTCAGTTTCTGCAGGAGCGGCGTTGCAGAGCAGATGGAACGTGAAGGCGTCCGCATATTGCCGGAGCTAGCGGTTGAGTCCGATGGTATGCACTGGGACTTGTTGTATAACCCGGAGACGCGTGAGGTAGTTGTGAACAATCGGCAGTTGAAAGCCACGATTTCCTATACATCCTTATTTCCGGAGCTCGATCCCGCCCGTATTCAGCGGGCAGCCTTTGCGGTGCCGCTGGAATGGAGAATTGCTGAAAAAGAGAACGTGGAACAGCGCATGGAGAAAGCGGGCGATCAGGTGCTCAGGGTGATGGCAGTACGTGATCTGAAAGGCTTTCAGGATGTCATGTCTTCTGTACAGGATTGTGCTGATTGGCCAAAACTGTCCGAATACGTGGCAATAAAAATATGCAGCCTGCCTCTCGTCCGTGTATTTGGTCGTGAAGAAATGTACAAGTTTTCGGGTAAGATTGCAGATGATAAATCTATTCTGGAGATGATCCGTGGCGTTTCCGCTTACGCAACGGATGATCATTCCAGGAGTGGGTGTATCTGGGCTCTCTATCTGTTGAGCTCTGGCATTGCTCGCCTGGAGAGCGCCAAAACAAATTCTGAGCACGTTTTCATTGCGAAGCAGGCCATAGATCTGGCTCATAGCCTGTTCGGTAAGACAAGTCTGCCCTTCCAGCGTGATGATAATGGCGGACATATTCTGGAGATCCTGCAAAAAACGTCTCGTGTTGTTGCGCTGCTTGATCGTGCTCCTCAGCCCCCCTCAGGTGTTACAGAAACATTTAAATCCAAAATGCCCTCGGCGCGAAGACCAGGGCCGTCACCGTGAACGTAGAGGGGATGCATTTGCTTCTGCATCCGTGGCCTGGCGCATTCACGAGATAGGTGGTTTCTTCTCACTCTGATCGTTTAAAAAAACAGTCCATGATCGTTTAAAAAAACAGTCCATTTGTTACTCTCCATAAAATCAGCTATAACTGACGCAGAAGCATTCAATAGTTGAACGTTTTCACAAAACTGCTACTAAGTTATTGATATTAGTACGTGTGCCCGTAGCTCAGCTGGATAGAGCAGGTGCCTTCTAAGCATCAGGTCGGGAGTTCAAATCTCTCCGGGCACGCCACTTTCTTATTTTTCTTCAATAGGTTAGGTGCTCTGCCCGGCTCTTGTGGGGGCCAGACGATCTTCTCTTTACCATTCATTAGGAAGAGGCGTGAGACAATGAAAGCGAGCAGTGCCTGAAAGGTAACGCGACTTTTTCCGCGTCAAGCTGTGGCGTCTTTTAGAAAGAGGACAGGCGATGGTCAGTTTTACGACCGCCAATTTTGGCCGATTATCCTTTTCCTCTGCTCCTTCTGGGGCGGCGTCTCTTAAGGTCGATCCCACTTCCCCGACGGCAGCAGCAGACAAGGGGCTTTATGCGTTGCTGCAAGATCCTAAGTTGCAGCAATCGTTGGTTGCACATACGATGCCTAACGTCCCCCTTAATCCGGTGTGGGTCCTGGCCACGCTGTGGGGGTTATTTGATACAAATAGCGGTACTACAATTAACAAGTCAGATGTTCAGCAGGCTCTTGCCGAAGACGGTATCCGTGATGCAAAAGACGTAAACGCTCTTTGGGCGCAAATTAGCCCGGATAATAGGTTCTCTGTCAGTGCCAAAGAAGTGACTCTCAACCAATACCTGGGTCCATCCATTCAGCTGAAGTTGAAAGCAGTATCGGCAGCAATTGAGGAAACACGCTGGAAAAACCCCCCTTCATTAGTCACGGGTACCCTTCTTGACTATTATCAACCTAATGGTGGCAGCAGTGGCAGCGTTCTTGACACGTCTGCTTAATTGCCCACGTTTACCGGTTGTCGGTGTTCATCCAAATTCATGAAGAAAGTTTCATTGCGGAAAAATCGTGCCGGCGCTTGCCCGGCCCATATGTCGTATGCGGGCAGGAATCGGCGCACATAGTCCTCGATGGCTTCCCGGCTTAATCCCGGACGCCCGCGTGCTTTCATTTCCTCCTCGGCCTCAACGCGCCAGCGAAGAACGAAAGAGGGGTCAGTGGCGCGGATAACAATGAATGCGTGGAGCAGAGCATGCCAGCGATCATAAGCCGCGAGTGCGTGATTGGAAGAAATCAGCCGTGGATCGGTCAGGTGTGTGTCCGGCTTCTTCTCAAAGCCGAGCATCCATCCTTCAACAAGAACCATATCGAGTGGGCCGGTGACAGAGCGCCATTCCGCCATCGGGGCGCGATCACCCCGGCCGCCATGGGCTGATTTATCGTAGAGGGGAACGAAGATGGTCTTGCCAGGGCTGATAGTCGAGAGTGCGGTGAGCGTCTTTTCACCAAGCAAGATGTCGTGTGTACCGGGATAACCGCGATGTTCAAGGTAGGGATTACCGGGATGTTTGGCCGCGAGCCGTACTTGTTCTTCGTGCGTCAGATAGAAATCGTCGATGGAGACGGCGGCACCGCGAAGGCCCAGTATCGGCAGGAGTGACAGCAGATGTGTCACCATCGTCGTTTTTCCGGCCCCCTGAGGCGCTTGGATGCCGACCATGAGAGGTCGTGATATGGTACAATGCAGCCGCGCCAGACAGAAGAAGAGGACAGGCAGATACCAGTGGTGGATGCGCCGCTCAAGATGGGGCGTACCGGTCATCTTTTGTGTCAGATGATCCGTGGCAATGTCCCATGCTTTCCAGTCGATAGGTCCCTGCCTCACAAGCGCCGCAAACGCAGGGCTGGCAGCAGCGAAGTCATGCAGGGTTGTTGCGGGACTCGTTAGTGAGCCAGGCACTTCGCCGCCACGGCCACCAGCAGGATCGCCACGATATTGGCGATTTTGATCAGCGGGTTGACGGCAGGGCCGGCGGTATCCTTGTAGGGGTCACCAACGGTATCACCTGTCACAGCGGCCTTGTGGGCATCTGACCCTTTACCGCCGTAGTGACCCTCCTCGATATATTTCTTGGCGTTGTCCCA
>JACQAA010000104.1 GCA_016195185.1 Pseudomonadota bacterium
CCTGCAATAGCTGCCAGGCGCTCACGGCAAAACAGCTGGTGGAAGAATACCACGCTGACGTCAATTTTGTCGGCGACGGCGGCATGACGCCGTTGCATGAAGCGATGAATTCTGCGGATATGGAGATCGCCAAAATGCTGATTGAGAACAAGGCTGATGTGAATGCGCGTGATTTGAGCCGGAACGGATTCACTGACGGATGGACGTCGTTGCATTATGCGGTCTCGCACGCTGCGCCGGAGATGATCAAGTATCTGCTTGAGCACGGCGCAGATGCCAATATCAAGAATTGTCTTGGACAAACGCCCGCGGAAATGGCGCGCCAGGGCAAAAACCAGGCCTGTGTTGCGATGGCGACCCTCATTGATCAGCTGACCGGCGTCACACCGCTTTCACCCCGTGAACGCCGCCGCCAACAATATCGGCCAAAACCTTAATGCATTGCCGCTTTTGGAACGGTTTTTTCTGCCGGCAGGTTCGTCCATATCCGTGCGGCGATATTCTTGTATAATTCACTGATAGCGTGATTTGCCTGCGCTGCCACCAGCGGCGTTCCGGTGTCCGCGGCCTTACGGATGTCCACGTGCAGGGGGACTTCGCCCAGAAACTCGACGCCAAGCCTAGTCGCAGCTTCTCTGACTTTGCCGTGGTCAAAAATATCCTCGCGGTGACCGCAGTTTGAGCAAAGATGATAGCTCATATTTTCGATCAGCCCCAGTACGGGTACTTTTACTTCCTGAAACATCAACAGGCCCTTCTTGGCCTCGCTGAGCGCGACGTCCTGAGGTGTGGAGACAATAACAGCTCCTGAGAGAGGTATGTATTGCGCGAGACTCAATTGCGCGTCACCGGTTCCGGGGGGCATGTCGACGACCAGTATGTCCAAATCGCCCCACTCAACATCCCGAAATAATTGTTGAATGGCAGTATGCACCATCGGTCCGCGCCAAATGACGGGTACATTTTCTTCGATAAAAAATCCCATCGACATGACTTTCAGTCCATGAGCTACTGGAGGAATAATCATGTCATCCGTTGTAGATTCGGGACGGCGGCGGAGGCCCATCATGCGGGGCTGGGAGGCGCCGTAAATATCGGCATCGAGCAAGCCGGTTTTTTTGCCCATGCTGAGGAAAGACATTGCCAGATTGGCAGCAACGGTAGATTTTCCAACCCCACCCTTGCCAGAGGCGATGGCAATAATATGTTTTACCTGTGGCGCCACGGGACGTTGGGAGATTTTATGCACGGGTTGTTTCTGCGGCGGCGGAGGTGGCGGCTTTCTCTCTGCCGTCAGGATGGCGGTGACCGAGATCACGCCGGGCATTTTTTCAACCGCCGCTTGGGCATTTTGCCGCACAGGTTCCATTTCCTGGCCACGTGCGGGGTCGATGTCGATGGAAAATGTCACTTTCCCGTCCTCCACACAGATACCGGAGACTTTTCCACATGCTGGATCGATGATGGGCTTGAGCCGGTCAATCACTTGTTCCGTGGTTAAGGAAGGCATTATTTTATATTTCCTTTTGCGGGGGTTCCTGTCTAAGATGATACCTTATACCTGTTTTGTAATGTCATAACAAGGATGTAGTCTATGGCATGGGATAATCAAGATGACCAAGGGCCTGCAAAGGGTCCCTGGGGAAGTAAAGAAGGGGACGCCCGCGGCAATAATGGTCCCGGAAAGAGACCAAAGCCGGAGAGTCCTTGGAACAAAAAGCCAGATCGCGGAGAGGGGAACGATAACATTGTCCCGGATCTTGATGCCCTGTTGCGGCAGACCCAGGGTTGGTTTAACGGGGTTTTCAACCGAGGGGGCGGTATTGGTCTTTTTTTTGCGGCGGTATTGGTTTTGTGGCTGGGCACAGGATTCTACCGGGTCCTGCCCGGAGAAAACGCCGTTCTTTTGACTTTTGGAAAATGGACAGGCACGCGGGGTGAAGCCGGGCTTGGTTACCATATTCCGTGGCCGGTCCAAACGGTGACGAAAGTCAATGTGGCTTTCGACCGCCGCGTGGAAATCGGATTTCGTGACCAGCCCCCGAGCCGTATTTCCGGCGCCGCTGAAACGGAGAAGAACAACGTTGCCTCCGAAAGCCAGATGCTGACCGGCGATGAAAACATTGTGGATATTGATTTCGTAGTCATGTGGCGTATTGCCGATGCGCGGAACTATCTCTTCCAGATCCGCGACCCCGAGACCACCATTAAGAAAGTTGCCGAAAGCGCCATGCGGGAAATTATTGGCCGGGACAAAATTCAAAGAGCCCTGACGGAAGGACGTGCTGACATCGAGTCACATACACGTGAGCTGATGCAGAAAATTTTGGATGAATACCAGTCAGGAGTCGTGATCAATAATGTGCAGCTTTTGCGTGTTGATCCGCCATCGCCTGTGGTGGACGCTTTCGATGATGTGCAGCGCGCACGCGCCGACAAAGAGCGCACCAAGAATGAAGCTGAAACCTACCGCAATGATATTGTTCCGCGTGCTCGCGGTGATGCGCAAAAGCTGATACAGGATGCGGAAGCGTATAAGGCTGCCGTTCTGAGCAAGGCCAAGGGGGAGGCGGGGCGTTTTTTGTCGGTCTATCAGGCCTATACACAGGCTAAAGACGTCACCACCCGCCGCCTCTACATAGAAACGATGCAGCAGGTGATCCAGAACAGCAAGAAGATCGTCCTGGGGGATGGAAAGAACCCTTCTGTAGTGCCCTATCTGCCTCTCGATCAACTGCAGGGTAAAACAAAGCCTGCAACCCCGCAGTAGGAGTTTTTATGTCGCAAAATTATACCGTTCCGTTGGTGATCGCGCTGGGGGTAATGCTTTTACTGGGGCAGTCCCTGTTTATCATACCCGAAACGCAGCAGGTATTGGTGCTGCAGTTCGGCGATCCGGTGGAGAAATACACAACACCTGGTTTGAAATTCAAGGCGCCGTTTATCCAACAGGTGGTGGTATTTGACAAACGCGTGCTGGATGTCGACCCGCAGCCGGAAGAGGTTATTCTGGCCGATCAAAAGCGGCTGGTGGTCGACACTTTTGCCCGCTACCGAATTAACGATATGCTCGAGTTTTATAAATCTCTTTCTACCGAGCAGCAGGCGAACACGCGTTTGAATAACATTATTAATTCGACACTGCGCAGTGTTCTCGGTAATGCGTCGCTGGCCGATGTTCTCTCGGAAAAGCGGAGCCAGCTGATGGCGAGCGTCAAGCAGCAAGTCAATACTGCTGTCACCAGGATGGGGATCGAAATGGTCGATATTCGCATTGGCCGCGCCGATCTGCCGGAGCAAACCAGTCAAGCGATCTATGCCCGTATGCGTACCGAGCGGCAGAGAGAGGCGGCCGAGTTTCGTGCTCAGGGACAGGAAGAGGCGCAACAGATCCGTTCTTCGGCGGATAAGGAGCGTACGGTTCTTCTCGCCGATGCGGAGAAACAGGCACAGTTGTCACGAGGTCTGGGTGATGCGGAAGCTATCAGGATTTACGCTGAAGCTTTCAAAAAAGACCCGGAATTTTACTCCTTTTACCGCACGATGGAGGCCTATCGCGATAGTTTGCCGGGAGATGGCACCACGCTGCTTCTCTCCCCTGATAGTGACTTCATGCGATATTTCAGGAGTCAGTCCGGCGGCAAGCGGTAAATCGAGACGACATGGTTTAAATGATACGGCAGTATGAACTGGTAGAGCTGGTCAAGGCTTATGATCCTCATATGAATGAGGATCTGATTAACCGTGCCTATGTTTATGCGATGAAGATGCATGGCACCCAGACCCGCGCCTCCGGCGATCCATACTTTTCGCACCCGCTGGAGGTTGCCGGAATTCTCACCGAAATGAAAATGGACACGGCGTCGATTTGTACCGCCCTGTTGCACGACACGGTAGAAGACACGCTAGCCACCCCGGAGGATATTAAACGCCTGTTCGGCGATGAAATCGCACGTCTCGTGGATGGTGTGACCAAACTGTCACGGATCGAATTCCAAAGCGCGCAGGAAAAGCAGGCCGAGAACTTCCGCAAGTTGGTGTTGGCCATGTCGGAAGATATCCGTGTGCTGCTGGTGAAGCTGGCTGACCGCTTGCACAACATGCGTACATTGCATCATATCGCCAAAGTGGAAAAACAAAAACGCATTGCCCTGGAGACGTTAGAGATTTATGCGCCCCTGGCAGAGCGTATCGGCATTCACAGAATTAAGGAGGAGCTGGAGGATATTGCTTTTGGTGTCCTGAATCCTGAAGCGCGGGCAAGCATTTTGGCCCGTCTGAACTACCTGCGCGCCGAGGGCGGGGAAGCGGTTGTCGCGCGCATTATCGCCACGCTCAAGAGCAAGATCAGCGAAGCCGGTATCACGGCGGATATTTTCGGCCGCGAGAAGACGCGGTATTCCATTTGGAAAAAAATGCAGAGTAAAAATATCGCCTTTGAGCAGTTGTCTGACATCATGGCTTTCCGGGTAATCGTTGCTGATATACAGGAATGCTATCATGCGCTCGGCGTTATTCATGGTTTATATCCGACGGTTCCTGGGCGCTTTAAGGATTATATTTCTCTCCCCAAACCCAACGGGTATCGCAGCTTGCACACCACAGTTATCGGCCCCGAAAATCACCGGATCGAAGTGCAAATTCGCACACCGGAGATGCATGAAGAGGCTGAGCTGGGCGTGGCCGCTCACTGGTCTTACAAGCAGGGCAATGGCAAGACAGACGGGCAACAGTATCGCTGGCTGCGCGAGCTGATGGATATCGTTGAGCATGCGCAAAAACCGGAAGAGTTTTTGGAGAATACCAAGCTGGAGTTATATCAGGATCAGGTATTCTGTTTTACTCCCAACGGGGATTTGATTGCCTTGCCACGGGGGGCGACACCGGTGGATTTTGCCTATGCGGTGCATTCGACGCTGGGAGATACGACGGTCGGCGCCAAAGTGAATGGGCGCATCATTCCTTTGAGCACGCCGCTGGTGAACGGGGATCAAGTGGAGATCGCCACATCGAAAAGCCAGACACCCTCGCCGAACTGGGAGCGGTTTGTTGTTACCGGCAAGGCCAAGTCGCGGATCCGGCGTTTTGTTCGCATGCAGCAGCATGAAGAATATCTGACCCTTGGCAGGGCCATGCTGCAAAAAGTCCTCAAGCAGGAGGGAGTTGAGTATAACGAAAAACAGCTCAATAGCGATATTTGCCGGCAGTTCAATGTAGACAATCATGACTCTTTGCTGATTGGGATCGGATCCGGACACATTAGCAGCCGCGAGGTCTTCTATGCTTTGCATCCGGAACATCGGCCCAAGGAACCGCCGCAGACCCTTCAGAGCATCATGGGGATCGTTGAAAAGAAGACGCATCAGAAGGGCAAGTCGCAGCCGATGCCGATCAAGGGGTTGATCCCCGGTATGGCGTTGCATTTTGCGCGTTGCTGTCATCCGCTGCCGGGAGATAGGATTGTTGGTATTGTGACAACCGGTAAGGGGGTGACCATTCACACCATCGATTGTGAGACGTTGGAATCGTTTGCTGATACGCCGGAGCGTTGGCTGGATATTTCGTGGGAAGAGGGAGAGGACAGCCCGGAATCCCATGTTGGCCGACTGATCGTGACGATCGCCAATACGCCCGGCAGTCTCGGCACTCTGTCCACTGTTATCGGAAAAAATGGCGGCAATATCACCAACCTCAAGATCACCAACCGTTCCCTTGATTTCTGGGACATGATGATCGATGTGTACGTGCGTGATTCCCGGCATCTCAGCGATATCATTGCCGCCATGCGCGCCACACCGGAAATCACCGCCGTCAATCGCGCGCAGAGCAAATAGGAGTTTGCATGTTTCGCCGCCGCCCGCGCACACGCCTGCAAAAAGTCCGGGAGATCATCTGGCCCTCGATGGGGTGGGGACGTTTGCTGCGTTATTACCGGCACCGGATGGGCAGGCTGCAGGGGACGCCTCATTTCATTGCCGCCGGATTCGCGACCGGTGTTGCCGTCTCTTTTACGCCGTTTATCGGCTTCCATTTGATGACAGCCGGAATTATCGCCTGGATTCTGGATGGATCGTTGGTTGCGATGGTGCTCGGCACCGTGATGGCGGGTAATCCGTGGACCTTTCCGTTTATCTGGATCGGCACGTATAAACTGGGGGTGATCGTGCTCGGGAAGCATGGCAGTAGAGCCGCGTCATCGGTTCTTCACCATCAATTTGTATTTTCAGACTTGTTGCACAAGCCGCTTGAGCTTTTACTGCCCATGACTCTGGGCAGTATTCCGCTGGCGGTTTTATCGTGGGTCGTCAGCTTTTACTTGGTCCGACAGCTTGTTAAGGGGTATAAAGAAGCGCGGTTGGCCCGGATTCACAAACATTATGGTAAAAACAATTGATCCTGGGCATTGGCACAGATTTAACAAGTATCGACCGTCTGGCTGAGGTCTTAAAAACTCACGGAGAACGGTTCATTGAGCGCTGTTTTGGCGCCGAAGAGCGGGAAAGGGTCGAGGTATCAGCGAAAGGCAATGAACGACTGAGGTCGTCTGGCTATGCCAAAAGATGGGCTGCCAAAGAGGCCTGCTCCAAGGCCTTGGGCTTGGGCGTTCGCAAGGACATTTATCTCAAGGATATGGTGGTGGTTAATGATGCGCAGGGGCGGCCGGAGCTTGTTCTGACGGGGGGTGCCAAAGAGAGGCTGACTGCCCTGACGCCCCAGGGCATGACTCCGCGCATACACGTAAGTTTGGCGGATGATCCGCCCATGGCCATCGCCTTTGTTGTAATATCTGCCAGCCCGAATATTTGAGATAATGTATGAAACAACACTATGTCACGATATTCCGATCACGTCTGAAGCCTGAATATCAGGAAGAATATTCTATCGTTGCTAACCGCATGTCAGACCTTGTACACATGATAGAAGGTTTTGTTGGTTACAAAACTTTCACGGCTGCGGATGGGGAGCGCGTGACAATCGCCGAATTTGATTCGGCGCAGTCGCAGGATGTCTGGCGTCGCCATCCGGAGCATCTCGAGGCTCAGAAAAAAGGCCGCGAGAAATTTTATGCCGAATATCATATTCAGGTTTGTTCTTTGGTGCGGGATTATTCACATGGCTCAAAACGGCAGGGGTAAAAACAGCATGATGGCAAACGGGACTGAAGCCGAGATACAGCCGGTCGAGCAAGATGAGGACAGCATCGTTGAACTTGTCAAGGCGATGGCGGTGGCGGCGTTTATTGCGTTGTTGATCCGTTCCTTTGCCTTTGAGCCATTTAATATTCCCTCGGGGTCGCTGCTGCCAACGCTGCAAATCGGTGATTACCTGTTCGTCGAAAAATATGCCTACGGTTACAGTCGCTATTCCTTTCCATTTGACCTCATTCAGTTTGATGGCCGTATCTTTGGCGCTGATCCGGCGCGAGGGGACATCGCCGTATTTCGTCAGCCTAAAAAGGTTGGTATTGATTATATCAAGAGGATCATCGGCCTGCCGGGAGATCAGATCCAGGTGAAAGGCGGTATCCTGCATATCAATGGCACGCCGGTCATGCGCGATTTCAGAAATAGCGAAGAGATCAAGGATGACGGGCGTTCATCTTTATACAAACGCTACATTGAGACGCTGCCGAATGGCGTGCAACATTTTATTTACGAGATTTCCGATACTGAACGGTTCGACAATACGCCGGTTTATACCGTGCCGGAAGGCCACTATTTTGCGATGGGTGATAATCGCGACAGCTCTCTCGACAGCCGCGCTCAGGATGCGTTGGGATTTATTCCCGCCGAAAATCTGATTGGACGCGCCTGGTTTATCTTCTTTTCCACGGAGGGTATTGGCAACAAATGTGACAAAGACGGCACCTTTGCGTTTGTCACCTCTCTGGGGTGCAAATTGATTGAGTGGCCGCAGGCTATCCGCTACACCCGGTTTTTAAAACGCGTTAACAAAATCTGATATGCCGGGCAGCCTCGAAAAGAAAATTTCTTATAAATTTTCCACTCCCGCCCTGCTTGAGACGGCGCTGACCCATGCCAGCGTGCAAGACACAGCATATGACTATGAGCGTCTAGAGTTTTTGGGAGACCGGGTGCTTGGGCTCGTCGTTGCTGATTTACTCTACACCTGTTTTTCTGAGGAAAGGGAAGGGGGGCTTGCTAAGCGGCATGCCGCTCTGGTACAGCGCAAGGCCCTCTTGAAGGTGGCGCAGCAGTTGCAATTGGCGGACCATCTGAAGCTGTCGCCCAGTGAGAAGAAGTCCGGTGGTCATACAAAAGAAAAAATATTGGCGGATGCCATGGAAGCCTTGATTGGCGCGATTTACCGTGATGGGGGCTTTCTGGCAGCCAGCACCTTCATCAAAACATTCTGGAGCGATATGCTGCATCAGCATGTGTCCCCTCCGGAGGATGCAAAGTCCAGGTTGCAAGAGTGGGTCCAGGCAAGATCGTTACCGCTGCCGGAATATACCCTGGTCGACAAATCCGGTACCGATCATTCACCACAATTCGAAATTGAGGTTTTCGTGAAGGGCATTGGTCGGGCGTCATCCGTTGCCGCCAGCAAACGCGCAGCGGAAAAATCAGCGGCGCTCAAGATCCTGAGAAAAATGGGGCTTGAAGAATGACCGGGAAAACCCAACATTGTGGGTTCGTCAGCATCATTGGAGCGCCCAATGCCGGTAAATCGACCCTGATCAATAAACTGGTTGGAACCAAGGTATCCATCGTCAGCCCTAAGGTGCAAACGACCCGCACCCGCGTCATGGGCATTGTTAACAAAGGGAGGACACAAATCATTTTTGTCGATACGCCGGGTATTTTTGCGCCCAGAAAACGACTGGACCGTGCGATGGTATCGGCGGCATGGCAAGGAGCGGCAGAGGCGGAGATTATTTTGCTCATCGTTGAGGTTACGCGGGGCAAGATTAATGCAGATAGCCTGGCGATTATTGACAAACTAAAGGAGCAGAACCGCAAGGCGATATTGGTGCTCAACAAAATCGACTTGATTGAGAAAGATAAACTTCTCCAGCTCTCTTCCGAGTTATATAACACGGGCGTGTTTACCGATGTTTACATGGTTTCAGCCCTCAGCGGCGATGGTGTTGCAGGGTTGTTGCACGATCTGGCAGGAAAAATGCCCGAGGGGCCCCGGATGTTTGCCGCAGACCAGACTTCGGACATGCCGATGCGGTTGCTGGCTGCAGAAATAACGAGAGAAAAAATATTCCTGCAATTGAAAGAAGAGTTGCCTTATGCGTCCACCGTCGAAACGGAAACCTGGGAAGAGTTTGACAACGGCAGTGTCAAAATCAGCCAGGTCGTTTATGTGATGCGTGATAGCCAGAAGGCGATCATTCTTGGCAAAGGGGGCGCTCGCATCAAGATGATCGGCGAGGCGTCTCGCCTGGAACTGGAAGAAATTTTTGATCGCCGAGTTCATCTGAGTTTGTTTGTGAAAGTGCGGGAAAACTGGGCGGATGATCCCGAGCGCTACAAAGAATGGGGCCTTGATCCCAACGCCTGAATAGGTATTCCACACGTCTTCATAATCTCGCTTTATTTCTGCCGATTCGGTGTTATATTTTGTCTGGGTCGGCGGACTGATTATTATGTAATTATCAAGAGGAAGTCTATATGAGTTGGACAGATGAGCGGATTGCCCTGCTGAAAAAAATGTGGAAAGAGGGCAAAAGTGCTGCGGAGATTGCCAAGACTCTCGCTAAAGGTGTGACGCGTAACGCAGTCATCGGCAAGGCCCATCGTATGGGCCTTTCGGGCCGTCCATCGCCCATTAAGAAACCCCCGGAAGCCGTCCCCAAGAAAGAAGTGGCCAAAAAAGAAGTCAAAAAAGAGGCAAAGGCGGCGGTCAAGAAGACTGTGGTGCCGGTCGTTACCGGCGTTAAACACAACCCGCTCGTTCGGGAAGTGATCGCGCCGCGACAGTTTCTCAAGGAAGAGTTTCCGACGAATGGGGGCGTTGCCTTGATTGATTTGACCGAGCGCATGTGCAAGTGGCCGTTCGGTGATCCGCGTGAGGACAATTTCACCTTTTGTGGCCGTGGCATCCGTAATGGCACCCCCTATTGCCCCGATCATGCCGGCATGGCTTATCAATCCTCCAGCCGCACGCGTGCTATTGCTGCTTCCGAAGAAAAGGTTGTTGAGGATAGCGCCGACGACGATGAAGTCGTGGCGGTGACGTGACAGGAACATACTAAAGCACATTCTTATGCCGCCGGTAGTTTTTCACTTACAGCGGGGTTAATGGGCAGGCGGCATGATACGAGGGTGCCGACTCCCTCTTTGCTCTCGACCGCTACTTTCCCGCCGTGTAATTCGATGATGTTTTTGACCAGGGTCAGGCCAAGGCCGGCCCCGCTGCGGCGCTGGGTTTTTCGGCTGGCGATTTTATCGAAGGGTGTGAAAATTCGGTCTATATCGGCGGCTGGTATACCCATGCCTGTATCGCGGATGCCGAGTATGACGGAGTCCCCAGACCGGGTGGCTGACAACGTTACCTTGCCACCATGAGGACTATAGTTAAACGCGTTGCTGATCAAATTCAGGAGTACCTGTTTGACGCGGCGTTCGTCAGCGGTAATGGTCAGGTGAGGGTCCGGGCATTGAATCTCTATTTCCAGACGTTGTTTGCGCGCCCATTCTTCGGTCAGGGCGGCCACGCTCTGCATGATCTCCTTCACGTTTATTTCAGATGGATATAGTTTAAGATAGCCGGCCTCGATGGTAGAGAGGTCCAGAATATCGTTGATAAGGGAGACCAGTCTCTGCCCCGCTTCGATCATGCTGGAAGTATATTCCAGCTGGCGTTCGTTGAGCTTGCCGAAGTATTGTTGATTGAGCATCTCGGCAAAGCCCATGATTGCATTCAAGGGGGTACGCAGCTGATAGGATACGTTGGCCAGAAAATCTGTTTTGAGACGTTCCGCCTCCTCCAGCGCGGCATTCTTTTCCAGCAGAGCCTGTTCAACCCTGACGGTGTTGGTGATATCAGAATAGGCATTCAGGATATTGCCATCGGGCAGGGGCACAATAGAATATTCGAGAATAACCCCGTCGCTGCGTTGCAAGCGGCCCCGCCGCGGTTCGCGCTCCAGGCCGTTACCAAGAACAATCTTTTGCGCTTCCGGCCACGACTGTTCATCAAAGAGATCCCGGATTTCTGTGACCAGCTTTGAAATATGTGTTGTGTCAGATAATTCCTCCGGGCGTTTATTCCATATCTTGGCGAAGGATTTGTTGGAAAGGCGCAAGCGGCCATCCTCCCCGAAGACAGCGATGCCTTCCAACAGGTTATCGATGGTTTCCTGCTGCACCGCCATCAGGGTATTGTAAGAGGTTTCGAGTTGCAGGCGGCTGGTAACGTCTTCCAGCGTCAAAAGAAAACCGCCCATGGGGCGGGGCACGACGATCATGCGGACGACTGAACCATCCGGGAGGTATTGCATTTCTTCATATGGTTCGAGCAGGGTCGTGAACTTATTGATCCAGCCCAGTTTGAACTGCTTGTAATCCACCTGTTCCGTGAGCTTGCACAACTCCCGCATTTTGTCGATCATTTCTCCCAGTTTTGGTTTCGTATCCAGCCAGCTGCCAGACATACCGGTCAATTGCTCGTAGGCTGAATTATAGAATTCCAGCCGGGCGTCGATATCAAAAACCGCAATAGCGGTGCGAAGCTGCTCGAGGGCCTCATGATGAGATGCGATCAGCCTTTTATAAGTGGATTCCCATTCTTCTTCACGAGTTACATCAATGGCCATACCCACCACTCGTTTTTCGGGAGTCATGGGGATTTCGGTTATTTCAATTTGGCGCCGCTGTCCGTCAGCAATAATATGCCCCCGCGCGGCCTGCGGTGTTTGTTTGGCGACGGCCAGTTGCGCCAGAGCGTGCTGATGCAGTTCATTTTTATCCACGCCGGTCAGAGGCAGTTCTTTTTGGTCGGCGACGACAGCGGCGCTGCTGTCGTCAACGAGCTTGGTGTAGAACTTGTTGCACCAGGTCAGGTCCAGTTTGTGATTGCGCATCCAGATAGGGATTGGCAGGGCATTCAGCGCGCTGCGCAATTCATTCTCGCGTTTTTCAACAGCAGTCACGGCCTCCATGCTGCGCATGGCGGCTAGGGCGAAGTCGGTAATGTCGTGAGTCCAGAGCACCGAGAATACCTGCGAGCCATCGCCGATGGTGCCGCGTCGCCCAAAAATTTTCAGGGTTTTTCTGCCAATGATTGTATTAACGCCAATTTCAAAATTCTCCCCATTCTGCTGCAGGCGGTTGAATAGGCCTTCCAGCGCAGCCGCATCCCCGGCGGTTATAGACGCCTGGAGATCTTCGAGGGTGCTGACTTTTTCGATGCCGAATATGGTGCAGAATCCCGGTGAGATTGCCTGCACGCCAGCCCAGTCCCAACCGCAGTATTCAATGGGTATAGCGCGGAGGAAAGCTTCCAGCTTTTGGTTTTCTTGTCGTATTTTGCGGGCCTGACGGCGGTAGGGAATCAGGGTATCTAACAACTTGCCAAAAGCGGACGGCTCCGCCTGCTCCAATCGGGTGTTTGACGTGAAATCAGCCATGGGTTCATGTTAAAGGGTTTTGCGAGCCTTCGCCACGCCGGAATCGGCACGGGCTGACAGCAGAGCTTCCGGAGAAGTGACCCTTAATATCGGTAGTGGTCGGGTTTGAACGGCCCTGTGCTTTCTATCCCCAGGTACTCGGTTTGTTTTTCCGTAAGTTTTGTTAGGTGAACACCCAGCTTGTCGAGGTGAAGGCGGGCAACTTTTTCGTCGAGGTGCTTGGGAAGCACGTACACTTTGTTCTGATAATTTTTGTGGTGGCGCCAGAGCTCAATCTGCGCCAAAACCTGGTTGGTAAAGGAGGCGCTCATGACGAAGCTCGGGTGGCCGGTCGCGCAGCCGAGATTGACCAAACGGCCCTTGGCCAGGACAATGAGCCGTTTGCCGTCCGGAAAGATAACCTCATCAACCTGCGGCTTCACCTCTTCCCATTTATAATTTTTGAGGGATTCGATTTGAATCTCGCTGTCGAAGTGGCCGATGTTGGCGACAATGGCGCGGTCTTTCATTTTGCGCATATGCTCCAGCGTGATGACGTCGACGTTGCCCGTGGCGGTGATAAATATATCGCCCTGTGGTGCCGCCTCTTCCATGGTCACGACCTGATAACCTTCCATGGCCGCCTGCAGGGCGCAAATCGGGTCAACCTCTGTTATCATCACCCGCGCACCCTGACTGCGCAGCGATGCGGCTGAGCCTTTGCCGACATCGCCGTAGCCGCAGACGACACCGACTTTTCCGGCGACCATTACATCGGTGGCGCGCTTGATGCCATCAACCAGGCTTTCGCGGCAGCCGTACAGGTTATCGAATTTGGATTTAGTGACGCTATCATTGACGTTAATGGCGGGTACTTTCAGGCGGCCACTTTTCTCCATTTCATATAGGCGGTGTACGCCTGTAGTTGTTTCCTCCGAAAGCCCTTTCACGTCCTTGAGCATATCCGGATATTTGTCGTGCATGATGGCTGTCACGTCGCCACCGTCGTCGAGAATCATATTCGGTGTCCAGCCATTCGGCCCTTTAAGTGTTTGCTCAATACACCACCAGAACTCTTCTTCCGTCTCGCCTTTCCAGGCGAAGACCGGGACTCCAGCCGCTGCAATGGCCGCAGCCGCGTGATCTTGTGTGGAAAAAATATTACAAGATGACCAACGTACATCGGCGCCGAGTGCAACCAGCGTTTCAATCAATACAGCGGTTTGAATCGTCATGTGCAGGCATCCGACGATTCGGGCGCCTTTGAGAGGCTGTTTTTCCTTGAATTCCTGACGCAGAGCCATCAATCCGGGCATTTCTGTTTCGGCAATGGCGATTTCCTTGCGCCCCCATTCGGCCAGTGCGAGATCCTTCACCTTGAAGTCGCCGGATGATGGTGCCTTTACTGCGCGTGCCATGACCATATTTTTTCCTTTGCTGAGCCGATTCGCAAGACTGTCTAACGTAAGGAAAAATAAGGCGTTGTCTAGGGGGATGCAGACCCATATTTAGCCATAACTTTATTGCCGGGTGTGAACTGGCGTATTCCATGAACCAAAGGTCAAAAGGCCTGGTACGTGGGTAAAAACAGTGTGGGGATGGGGTTATGACAGCGCAGACATTTAAAATTATTAATAAATATCAAGGCGTTGCTTCCAGGCAAGTCATCCATGCGGTGGAAACGGCGGCTGCCAGAACCGGGGCAGATTTTTCCTTTCTGATGGAAAAGGCTTCCACGGAGAGCGGTTTTAATTCAGCGGCCAAGGCAAAATCTTCCACCGCCACGGGCCTGTTTCAGTTCATTGATAGCACCTGGTTGCATATGGTAAAAGAATTTGGTCCGAAATACGGCCTGGGAAAATTTGCTGATCAAATTCAGGACCGGGATGGGAAACTCTGCGTCGACGATTGTCAGACCAAGAGTGCCATTTTGGACCTGCGCAAGAATCCTGAAATCGCGGCGCTGATGGCCGGGGAGTTTTCCACTGGCAATAAGCAGTACCTTACAGAACACACCAATGCTCCTGTTGGACGGACAGAGCTGTATCTGGCTCATTTCCTGGGCGCTCATGGCGCCGCTGATTTTTTGAACAACCGTGAAAACAATGGCTTGACCGT
>JACQAA010000064.1 GCA_016195185.1 Pseudomonadota bacterium
CAATCCAGCATGCCCGCGCCGCTTTTTTCACGAAGCTCTTTTACAAGAGATGCGCTAATGTCCATTGTCTGATCTTTCCTTTAAAGTTTAGCCAGCCGCTGCGGAGACTTTCAATTCCACAACTGAATCCAAATTTTCAGCCGTCGGATCAGCCGAAGCGCCAACATCCGCACTGGAGGCGCTTACTTCAGCCTGCAAACCATCCAGAATGGCGTCCGCGAACAGATCACAATAGGTGTTGATGGCGCGGGTCGCGTCATCGTTACCCGGGATCGGGAAATCAATGCCATCCGGATCACAGTTGGAGTCAACAACCGCAAATACCGGGATGCCCAGCTTGCGAGCTTCCATGATAGCATTTAACTCCTTGTTGGTATCGATCACAATCATGGCATCGGGCAATCCGCCCATGTCTTTGATCCCGCCGAGCGCCTTTTCAAGCTTGCCCTGTTCACGCGCCAGACTGGTTTTCTCCTTCTTGGTCAGGCCATGCTTGACTTCATCGTTTTCAAGCATCGCTTCAATATCCCGCAGACGTTTGATAGAACGAGAGGCGGTGCCCCAATTTGGTGCCTACAAACAGGACGCGCCCACCACTCGCTGCAATATCCCGCACGCCTTTCAGAGCGGCATACAGCATCGGCACCGTCAATTCGAGATTGATGATATGAATTTTGTTCCGCTCGCCAAAAATATACGGCTTCATCTTGGGGTTCCAGCGGCGGGTATGGTGACCAAAGTGAACGCCCGCTTCCAGAAGCTGGCGCATGGTAAATGTTGGCATCGCCATTATATAGTTCCTTCCTCGGTTAAACCTCTGCGGGCGCTCAGTCTGTTGCCAGACACCGAAAAACGGCCCGCATGCGAATTAGCACTCTCCCGAACCATTCGGGAGCTTTGCTTGGCGCTCTTTGTAGACAGATTCCCTTCATTTTGCAAGGTAAACCTCGAGATTCTCAAGCTATTTTCAGCACTAATTATACATAATATAACAAACATGCTTCCTTTTTTAAAGTGATGGGGGCGAGCTGGATGTCAGAACAACCTTGCAACAGCCACAACAATGTAAACAAGGTAAAGACCGACCAAAAAACATCACTCCGTTTCATGAGGCACGAGAAAAAGCGGCGCTCTTACGGCCAAGCAGAGAAGGATAGTTTTTGGTGCAATAACAATAGTATGCTAGATAGTGAAGGATTAAACTTGTCCGCTCTTAAGGATCTCCCATGGCACGCCCGGCCACTCTTTTTGTCTGCCAGTCTTGCGGCTCTTCCCACAACAAGTGGGCAGGCAAGTGTGAGGCTTGCGGGGGATGGAATACCATTGTTGAAGAAATCGTCGCGGACCGCCCACCACAGGGGCTGAGTAAGGCCAAGGGCCGGGTCATTGAATTCGCGCCACTCTCGGGCATCTCTGCGCCTCAACCGCGTCGTAAAACCGGTATTGAAGAATTTGACCGCGTTACTGGCGGCGGGCTGGTAGCAGGGTCAGCCATTCTGATCGGCGGAGACCCCGGTATCGGCAAATCGACCATTCTTTTGCAAGCGGTAGCACTGCTCTCCAAAGGTACCAAATGCGCCTATATCTCCGGCGAGGAATCAATTGATCAGATCCGTATGCGCGCACAGCGGCTGGAGCTATCAACCGCAGCGGTCAGCCTCGCCTCAGCCACCAATGTCCGCGATATTATTGCCACGATGGACAAAGAAAATTTTGATGTCGTGGTGATCGATTCAATTCAGACCATGTACATCGACAATCTCGACTCTGCGCCCGGCACTGTCGCGCAAGTGCGTGCCTCGACGCAGGAGTTGATCCGCGCCGCCAAACGCCGCGGCACCTGCCTATTGATTGTCGGCCACGTGACCAAAGACGGGCAGATCGCCGGGCCGCGTGTGCTGGAACATATGGTCGATACCGTGCTTTATTTTGAAGGCGACCGCGGTCATACCTTCCGCATTCTGCGTGCCGTGAAAAACCGCTTCGGCCCCACTGATGAAATCGGTGTTTTTGAAATGGGCGAACTGGGGTTACAGGAAGTCAAAAACCCTTCTGAGCTGTTTCTCTCGCAACGCCAGCAGGAAATTTCCGGCAGCGCCGTCTTCGCCGGCATGGAAGGCACCCGCCCGGTGCTGGTGGAAATTCAAGCACTGGTTGCCCCTTCGCCACTTGGCACACCACGCCGCGCCGTCATCGGCTGGGACGCTGCACGATTGGCGATGGTATTAGCCGTTCTGGAAGCCAGATGCGGCATTCAGATCGGCCCCAACGACGTGTACCTGAATGTCGCAGGCGGCTTGCGCATCACTGAACCAGCAGCAGACCTGGCCGTCGCAGCGGCCCTCGCCAGCTCTCTTTCGGGTGTAGCGGTACCGTCAGATATGGTTATTTTTGGCGAAATTGGCCTCTCCGGTGAAATCCGCAATGTCGGCCAACTCGATACCCGGTTAAAAGAAGCATCGAAATTGGGCTTTAAACATGCCATGATCCCCAGCCATTCTAAACTAAAGGACAAAAAAGACGGCCTGCGCCTGACACAAATCAAACACCTGAAAGACGTACTGCCATTATTTACGGAGGAGACCTGACCTATGACACCACTTGCCCTTGATATTGCGATTGGCCTTGTGATTACCCTCTCAACTGTGATTGCCTACCTGCGCGGCATCATCAAAGAGGTGTTCACGCTGGTCGGACTGTTCGTCGCCGGATTTTTAGCCTACCAAGGGGGGCATTTGCTGGTGCCGGAATTTAACAAATGGCTCCACGTACCCGACGGAAACGATAAGGGCAAGGCTACTTTGGTGATGGGACTCCTGTCGCCATCACTAGCCTCAAAAGTATTTTCCTATGGCGGTGTGTTTCTGTTTATTTTCCTGATCATGGCGCTACTGGGGCATCTGTTGGCCAAGTGGACCAAGGAAGCGGGACTGGCCGTTGTTGACCGTCTGCTGGGCGGTTGCTTCGGGCTCCTGCGCGGGTTCCTGCTGATATTCCTGCTCTATGTACCCTGCACCTATCTAATCGA
>JACQAA010000060.1 GCA_016195185.1 Pseudomonadota bacterium
AATCCATCAATGAAAGAATTCAGCAAAACGTGCAACCTGATGCGGCGGCAGCCATGCAGGAAGAAATGGTACGGTTGCTGGGTGCTCTTTTCCGCGGTGGTATGAAGAACGAAGAAGAGGCGCTCAAAATAAGTATCCAAATAATGGAAACACAGATTGGCCCCGTTCTATGTGGCCTGTCGAAAGAGGAGTTGGCCGCCTGCCTGCCCGCTGAATTGAAGAATCAGGCCGATGCCGATGTTTTGCGTGGTCTGGGGGCCAATAACCTGGCCGATCTGTGCGTCCTTGATCTTGAAATCAAGCCAGAGGCGCCGGCGAAAAATAAACCTCCCAAAACGTTTCACAAGTACAAGTTCTAAGGGAATTTGTTCAGGAAGAAGAAAATGTCAGATGAGAATTTAAATCGTCTTGTGGAAGGCCTTGCCGTTTTTAATGAGGCTCTTAATGACAAGATGGGGCAAGATGAATCTGTCGGACACAAAATTGCTCAGAATATACAGCCCTATGAAAAGGAAGTCCTGCAGGAAAAAATGCATTCCTATACGATACTGGCAATGAACCACAAAGGGGATGAGCCGAGTGAAGATCTCTTGAGGCTGAATGTGGAGTTGACAGAGATGGGAGTGGAGTTTTCATTGCGTGTCGTGTCGAAGGAATACGTGGCTGCCTGTATACCGGCTGATTTGAAAAATCAGGCTGATATAGGTTTACTGCGTAATTGGGGAGCTTATAATCTCGCTGATCTGTGTGCCCTGGATCTTGAAATCAAGCCAACGGCACCGACGGTAAACAGGCCGCCTAAGACATTTCACAAATATAAATTTTAGAAATCGTCATCGATATGTACTGGCGTTAACGCCTCAGGGTTTGTATCCTTCTGGGGGTGCCGTATCATCGTCTTCTTTATAATCCGTGCAGAGGACTGTATAGGCCGCTTTAATGTCAGGCATGGCCCGCTCAACAGCCGCTTCGCCTTCGGCGATCAGCTCTTCGGCGCGGTCGAATTCCATCAAGCCAACGTGGCCGATCCGTGGCACGATCAGGACGTCAGGGGGGTCGCCGGCAAGACGGGAACGGGCAAGGCGGTCCTGTACGATGTTCAGTGACGAGACCATCACGCCGAAAATACTGGGATGATCGGTCTCGCGCCGGAAAAGGCGATTAATCAGGCCGCTTTGTTTCGCCTCTTCCACCTGTGCCGGGCCCGTGAAATTCATAAGATCAAAACCGGCCACGGTGGGAATTTTGTCGCCGGGACGTTTGACCTTGCCAATGATATCTCCACTGACGTTGACGGCAATGGTCATGCGTGCACCGTGGGCGGTGCAGGCAGAGACTGGGACGGGGTTCACCAGGGCGCCATCGATCAGCCAGCGGCCGCTCATCGATACCGGTGGAAAAATGCCTGGTAAGGAGAATGAGGCGCGCATGACATCAACCACCTTACCTTTGCGCATCCACACTTCGTGGCCAGTCACGAGGTCGGTTGAAATGGCAATAAAGGGATGGGGCAGATCTTCTACCCGGGTTTCTCCAAAGGTGCTGAACATCAGTTTGGTCAGCCGTTCGCCGCCGATCAATCCACTACTTTTGACACGAAAATCCATGTAGGAGAGAATCTTGAACTTGGTCAGCTTATAAGCCCACTCTTCCACGGCATCCAGATTGTTGGTCAGATAGGCGCCGCCTATGAGGGCACCCATGGAGGTACCGGAAATGATTGTTGGTTCAATGCCGTGACGCTTCAGTGCCCGCATGACGCCAATGTGGGCAAAACCGCGGGCCAGCCCGCTGCCCAGGGCAATACCAATTTTCGGTGCTGCTGTTATGGAGATGAGACCAGCGGGCTTCTTTTGCTCGTTGCCAGAAGATGGAGCTGCTGGTTCCTTGGGGGGAGTCTTGTCTTTAGTTCCGAACATAGCACCTCGTAACGCGTTATGTTTATTGTTTACAGAGGTTGAATAAAACACTAAACTCTTGCGTTAGTCTAGCATAGCAAGGCTTTAGAAAGTTTTAATTTATTTGAGAGAAAAAGCCTGGATCAAGAATGGTAAGAGTAATTGTTTATATAATACTGGGGTATTTTGCCACCGTTGTCATGGTGTATATCGCACTCACAAGGCGCGTGTGCTCATGGATGCTGGGTATGGCGTTTATCTTTGTGAATACCGTGGGTTCGGCGGTAATCCTGGTAGTATCAGTGAAGAAGGATTCTATAAAGATGCGCGTGCGGCGCTCCGGTGGTTGGAGACAAATGGTTATGCGTCATCGCAATGGGTTATTTACGGTGAAAGCATCGGCTCCGGTTCAGCGGTGCAGATGGCTGCAGAATTTCAGCCCAAGATGCTGATTCTGGAGGGGGCCTTCAGCAGTGCTCTGGATGTGGCGAAGGAGAGGTATTTCTGGTTGCCGGTTAGTTATATGCTGAAGGACAAATTTGATAACATCAGCAAGATCAAATCAATTCATTCAAGCTTGTTAATGCTCCACGGTGAGGGAGACCCCACAGTGCCATTGCATTCTGCACAAAAACTCTATGAAGCTGCCAACCAACCCAAGCAATTCTCTCTGATCCGGGGGGGCGGCCATAACAATCTATATGACTTCGGTGCTGGGCAGGTCATTTTGGAGTGGCTGGCAAAGTCGGAATGAGTATAGTTATTAAAAAGAAGGAGCAGTTATCTCAAGCAAGTCCTCTACGGCAGATTGCTTCGGCCGCTGCTTGGGTTATGCAGAACGCGGATCATATCAAAATCGATGTGGGAAGGATTCCGGACTATTACCGTTCTGTCTGCTCAAAATATTCTCTTATTACCCATCTGGATCCGGCACACCACTTCTTCTCCCCGGATAAAGAAGAAATGGCTGCGTATATCTTAGCTTTGGACAGTATCAACTTTGGTTCTGGCTATTTTGATGGCGGTTTGGAATACACGGTGATTGCTGAAGGATTAAAAACAGCGTTCGAGACAGGAGAATTGTATCGGCCAGAACAGTGGCTGGATGTGACCCCTGAATATTTTTCGTGGCTGTTGTCAGTTCCGGTGAATGATCTGATGATTCTGTTTGCCCGGCATTTGTGTGCTTCGGGGGAAAAGATTATGGCGGAATATCAGGGTAGGGTGCTGAATCTGGTAGAAGAGGCTGATGCTTCAGCTTTACAGCTGGCAGAAATAGTGTCGGGATGGGAGAGTTTCCGCGATATATCTGTTTACAAGGGACAAGTAGTTCCTTTTTTTAAGCGGGCGCAGATATTGGCAGCCGATATGCACCTGGCGCTATCAGAGCTGAAGGATGTGGATAAGCTGACCATGTTTGCCGACAATATGGTGCCGCATGTTTTAAGATGTGACGGGATTCTCGAATATGATACGGGATTGGCGAGTGCGGTTGAGAAGGGCGTCTATCTTGAGGCGGGCAGCACCGAAGAGGTAGAAATCCGGGCGGCAGCCATCCATGTTGTTGAACTGATCAAGCAAGAAGCACTCCTGCAATGGCCACAGATCACTTCTGTCAAGTTGGATCACATTCTGTGGCATCGGGGGCACGAATCTGAGCTGTACAAAAGGCCCCGTCACCGGACCCTGACCACGGCCTACTGATAAACTCTATTTTCGCTGATCTAATGGCACAAAGGCCCGTTCCGGGGAGCCAGTATAAAGCTGGCGGGGGCGACCAATTTTTTGAGTGGGCTCTTCGATCATTTCTTTCCATTGTGATACCCAGCCAACGGTACGGGCCACGGCAAACAGCACGGTGAACATTGAGGTAGGAAATCCCATCGCCTTGAGGATAATGCCGGAATAGAAATCAACATTAGGATAGAGCTTTTTCTCAATGAAATATGGATCCTGCAATGCGATTCTTTCCAGCTCCAGAGCGATGTCGAGCAGTGGGTCGTTTTTGATGCCGAGTTCGCCCAAAACTTCGTGACAGGTCTCGCGCATGATTTCTGCACGTGGATCATAGTTTTTATAGACCCGATGGCCGAAACCCATCAAGCGGAAGCTATCGTTTTTGTCTTTAGAGCGTTTGATATATTCGGGTATGTTTTTCTTATCAGCAATCTTGTTCAGCATCAGGAGGACGGCCTCGTTGGCGCCGCCGTGCGCCGGCCCCCAAAGTGAGGCAATACCTGAAGCGATACAGGCGAAGGGGTTGGCGCGGGATGATCCGGCCAGACGCACTGTGGAGGTCGAGGCATTTTGCTCATGATCTGCGTGTAGAATAAAGATGCGGTCCATGGCGCGTGCTAAAATTGGATTGACTTTATACGGCTCCGTTGGAACAGAAAAAGTCATGTGCAGGAAGTTTTCGGAAAAACTCAGCTCATTGCGTGGATAAACGAAGGGCTGGCCGATGGAATACTTGTAGGTGAGCGCCGCCAATGTCGGCACTTTTGCAATCAGGCGGTGTGCAGCGATTTCCCGCTGTCTCGGATCGTCGATGTCAAGGGAATCGTGATAGAATGCAGCCAGTGCTCCTACCGTGCCAACCAAAACCGCCATTGGGTGGCTATCGCGGCGGAAACCACGGAAAAAGAACTGCATTTGCTCATGTACCATTGTATGGCGCGTGATAATGGTTACGAATTCTTTTTTCTGTTCAGGGTTGGGCAGCTCACCATGAAGCAGCAGGTAGCAGACCTCAAGGAAATCACTCTTTTTTGCCAGCTCCTTGATAGAATAGCCGCGGTGCAATAGAATTCCCTTGTCACCATCAATATAGGTCACGGCACTTTCACAGGCGGCTGTGGATGTAAAACCGGGGTCATAGGTGAACATGCCGGTTTCTGCGTACAGTTTACTGATATCGATGACCCGTGGTCCGATAGACCCTTCACGAACCGGAAATTCAAACTTCCGGCCGGTGGCGTTATCCGTTAAAGTGACTGTTTGCTGTGGCTTGGATGATGGAGCTGAGTCGCCCATGAAGATGTCCCCCCAGAGTATACCCTCATGGAACTCTAGGGTACCCGGTGCATTTAGGCAATTTTTTTTGCGATGCAACATGGATTCTGACAATTTTTTCCCTGACTCACATTACAGAATTTTTTGCCTCGAGCAGAAAAGAAGACACAGGTCGTGCGCATGAGTTTTAAGATTCGGAAGAAGGCGGAGATGGTCACGCCACGTCCTTAAGGCGCGCCAGCGTTTCTTCTTTCCCAAGAATTTCTACCACATGAAAGATGGAGGGGCTGTTGGTGGTACCTGTGATGGCGCAGCGCAGCGGCATGGCGACTTTGCCAAGTTTCAGAGCCTTTTGGGTAGAAAAGTCTTTCAAAGCGGCTTCGATCTTGTCGCTTTTGAATTCACCGAGATTAGCAAGGGTCTGGCGCACCTCTTTGAGAATTGTACGGGCAGGTTCGTCAAGAGTTTTACTGGCCTGCTCATCCATCGCCAGGGGGCGGCGGCGGACATAAAAGAGACCTGCTGTGGCAAGTTCAATCAGCGTCTGGGCGCGCTCTTTCAGGCCATGCAGCCCCTTTTTCAGGCGCTGCACGCCAACATCATCCGGCCTTTCGCCCAGGGCCTTTTCAACGAAGGGCAGGAGCAGTGTCATCAACCTGTCCTCGGGGCATAGCCGCATGTAGTGGGCATTGACGCTGGCCAGTTTGGTAAAATCCATGCGTGAGGGAGACCGACCTATGTCCTCCAGCCTGAACAGCTTGATAGCTTCTTCGGTGGAGATGATATCGGTGTCGCCATGTCCCCAGCCCAGGCGGAGCAGATAATTGCGCATTGCTTCCGGTAGGTAGCCCATGTCGCGGTAGGCTTCCAGACCAACCGCCCCATGGCGCTTGGATAGCTTGGCGCCGTCTGGCCCGTGGATCAGCGGAATGTGCGCGTATCTTGGCGGTGTCCAGCCCATAGCGTCATGAATGGTATTTTGCCGGAAGGTATTGTTGAGATGATCATCGCCACGAATAACATGCGTGATCTTCATGTCGTGGTCATCGACAACAACCGAGAGCATATAAGTCGGTGTGCCATCGCTGCGGAGCAGGACCATATCATCGAGTTGGGCTAAGGCAACGTTTACACCCCCCTGTACAATATCATTAACAACCATTATGGCGTTTTCAGTCTCAGGAATTGGCGTTTTAATACGCACGGCTCCAGATGTGTACCCCTTGTCGCGGCAGCGGCGGTCGTAGCCGACGTGGTGAGATCCGGCGGCCTTTTGTTCGGCGCGCATTTTTTCAAGATCCTCGGGCGTGCAGGTGCAGAAATAGGCCTGACCTTTCGCCACCAGCTCATGTGCGATTTCGGCATGGCGGTTCATGCGAGCGAACTGGAACACCGGCTTGCCATCCCAGTCAAGGCCAAGCCATTTCAGCCCGTCCAAGATGGCATCGACGGCGGCCTGCGTAGAGCGTGCGCGGTCAGTGTCCTCAATACGCAATAAAAATTTTCCGCCGTGACGGCGGGCAAACAGCCAGTTAAATAATGCCGTCCGTCCGCCGCCAATATGCAGGTATCCGGTCGGTGAGGGAGCAAAGCGGGTGACGATGGTATTCATTGCAAAAAGCCTTTGGTCAGTTTGGGCTGTACATCGTAGGTGTTTTACGTGTTTAACTCAATGCCTGATCGGTTAAATATGTGAAAATATACCTTTGGAGCCAGAGCCACAGGTGAAGACTTTTTTTATTATTGTGAGTAGGTTACACTAGAAAGCTGAAAAAGGATTAGCCATTGCTCTCTATTCTATCCTGTAACCCGACTTTGAAAAGGAAAAATGACATGAAAAACCAGTGTTGTGCCGAACCAGGTTCTGCTGACGCCTCCTGTGAAAAGAAAAAATGTTGTGGAATTCTCTTGAAGGGGATGTTGGTCGGCGGTCTTGTGATGTTTGTCTATCTCTCTATTTCCTGGATGATGATGCCATGGCACAAGGCCGGCATACAGTCTTTTAAGAATGAAAGCGCCGTTGCTTCCGTCATGGCCGGTAATGTTGACAAGTCCGGTATTTATTTCCTGTCGCAGCAAAAAGCGTCGAAGGCGAGGAGCGCAGCAATGGTGCCAAGCAGGCCGTTTGCCTTTATGTCTGTTTTCACACCCGGCCTTGATGCGGGGAAAATGAATGGCCAGATGGCGTTCAGTCTTCTGCTGGCGTTGTTTAATGCCCTGTTATTGACCGCCTTGCTCAAGAAGGGAACCTGCTGCGGAGGCTGCCCTGTCATGTTTTCCCTGATCGTGGGATTGGTGGTGGCATGTGCCGGCTATCTCCCAAACCTGATCTGGTATCACTTTCCGCTGAGCTATACACTGGTTGGTATGGCCGATGATATTATTTCCTTTACCCTGGCGGGCGCAGTGATCTCCAAGTTTGTGTTGAATTCTGGTGCTTGCAAGATGGGTCGGGGATCGGGCTCTTGCTCCATAGACAAGGATGCAGGCAAAAAGCCTGGCAGCTGCCACTAAATCTCTGTGATAAAAAAGGTGCGGTCGTCCTCCGGGGTATAGTGATAGCGTGGCCAGTTCCGATTTCTGACCACACCTACGGCCTGCGCTCCGGGCTCAGAAGGCCGCGCACATCGCTGATCGCCATTCGCACGGAGCATGGCGGTTTCATCGCGCCGTTCCTGTTCCGGGGCAACTGATCGAAAGCGAGGGAGCCCCACTCTGCTCTTTCTCCCGCCTTATACCAGCCCTCGTAATTTCTGACTCGTAAGGGATTCCCAAGAGCGCTCAGATGTGATTCACTTGTGCAAAAGCACAGGAGGAGAACATGGCGAGCATTACGATTACCAGAAGGAT
>JACQAA010000066.1 GCA_016195185.1 Pseudomonadota bacterium
TTTGGTTCAGTCTCTCATTCTGAGCAAAAAGCCTTCACAAATCAATGCCATTTGGGCATGATAGGCGCTCTATTTTTAACCTAATGCTGGCCAAAGGGCGGTTTTTGATGAGCGAGAGTGATACAGCCGAATCCAAAGCTTATGACCCAAAGCAGGTCGAGGGAAAATGGCGGGAATACTGGCTGGCTAAAAAAATTGGCAAGTGGGATGAAACCGCATCACGCGCCGAAAATTTTGTGATCGACACGCCGCCGCCGACGATTTCCGGTCACCTGCACATGGGGCATATCTACAGTTATACACAGACGGATGTCATTGCCCGTTTTATGCGGATGGCGGGGAAAAATGTGTTCTATCCGATGGGTTGGGATGATAATGGCTTGCCAACCGAGCGGCTGGTTGAAAAACTGCGTGGTATCCGCGCTGCCGACATGCCGCGCGAAGAGTTTATCCGTATTTGTCATGAAGTTGTGAACGAGAGTGAAAAAGATTACCGCGCTCTCTTCCAGGGTATCGGCCTTTCCGTCGACTGGGATCAGGAATATCAGACTATTGACGAAAACTCGCGCAAGCTGTCGCAGATGTCGGTTCTGGACTTGTTTCAAAAGGGCGAATTGTACCGGCAGCCGCAGCCGACACTATGGGACGTGGCCGACCAGACTGCCCTGGCACAGGCAGAAGTCGCTGAAAAAGAAATGCCGGGTACGATGTGGCAGATCCCATTCATGACGGACGATGGTAAGGAAGTGGTGATTGCTACAACCCGCCCCGAACTGCTGGGCGCCTGCGCGGCGCTGATGGTCAGTCCGAAATTTTCTCATCTGGTAGGGCAGAAAGTCACGACCCCGCTATATGGCGTCGAAGTGCCGGTCATCGCTGATGAGAAAGTTGACCCAGAAAAAGGTACCGGTGCAGTGATGTGCTGTACCTTTGGGGATGTGACGGATATCGAATGGTGGAAGACCTATAAATTGCCCACGCGTGTCATTATTGACAGGCTGGGCCGTAATACCGGCATGCCTGAATTTGGCCGGGATGACTGGAAGAGTAAAAATCCGGCTGTGTCTCAGGAGACCATTGAGGCTCTGCGCGGACTGAAAGTCAACGCGGCGAAAACAAAGATTGTCGAGGTTTTGCGCAGCAAGAATCTTATACGCGGTGAGGAGGCTGTGCAGCGCATGGTGCCTTGCGCTGAAAGAAGCGGTGCGGCGTTGGAAATTATTGTCACATCACAGTGGTTGGTACGTGTGCTCGACAAAAAAGATGCACTGATCGAGCAGGGCCGCAAGATCAAATGGTATCCCGAATATATGCGCGTCCGCTTCGAACAATGGACGGAAAACTTGAAGTGGGACTGGGTTGTCAGCCGCCAGCGCTACTTCGGCGTACCTTTGCCATTCTGGTATTCACGACGTACAGGCGAGGAAGGAAAAATTATCGCGGCCGATCTGTCGCAGTTACCGGTCAATCCCCTAGTGGACTCGCCCAAAGGTTACATGCGCGAGGAAGTGATCCCTGATACGGATGTTCTCGACACCTGGGCGACCAGTTCCATCACGCCGCAGCTTTCCAGCCGTTCCATCACCGACAAGCTATATCTTGATGCAAAGCGCCATGCCAAGCTCTATCCGGCGCATTTGCGTCCGCAGGCACATGAGATTATCCGCACCTGGGCCTTCTATACCATTCTCAAGTCCTATCTGCACGAAGGGACTCTGCCTTGGGAGACCATCGCTCTGTCCGGTTGGTGCCTGGCTGAAGACCGCACAAAAATGTCGAAGTCGAAAGGCACCGCAATACGCCCGGAAGATATGCTCGAAGAAAACAGCGCCGACGTCATCCGTTATTGGACAGCAACATCCCGTCTTGGACTTGATACCGCTTTTGACAGAAATATCTTCAAGATTGGCCGCAAGCTGCAGAACAAGCTGTGGAACGCCGCGCGCTTTGTGAACCTGCAACTGCAGGGAGTTGTGCCACAATTTCCAACTTTGGCTACTGCGAATGCGGCAGTGACCGCGCCGCTTGACCGTTGGATCTCAACCCGTCTTACAGAAACTATTGCAGCGGCAACAGAACATTTCAAGAGTTACGATTATGCCGATGCGCTGCGCGTAACAGAAGAGTTTTTCTGGAAGGATTTCTGCGACAACTATCTCGAGCTGGTCAAAACGCGTGCCTACGATGAAACGGGCAGCGATAGCGCCGGGCAGGCTTCAGCGCGTACGACGCTTTATTTTGTTCTTGATGCGGTCCTGCGTCTATTTGCGCCGGTCATGCCCTATTTGACTGAGGAGTTATACAGCATACTTTACGCCGATCTTTGGAAGAAATCAGGTTCGATCCACGCGCGCGGACAGTGGCCGAAGACGGGCGACTATATCTCTGATCCATGTTCCCTCATTGAGGGCAGCAATGTAGTCGAGTTATTGGCGGCCGTTCGCAAAGCCAAGAGCAATGCCAATGTCTCCATCAAAACCGAATCAACACGTTTTGTAGTGATTGGAATTAACGGCCTGACCGTCTCGGCGCAACGTGACCTCGCTGCGGCGGCCATGACGCCTCTTCCGGAATTTTCTCCGGTCGCTGTTGACGAGGGTCTGACAACGGTCGCTGGTGAGGGGAAACTGATCGTCCAACTAGCGTTAAAACAGACAGAGGCTGCGTAAAACATGAAGAATAGTCTTTTCAGAAAGATATGGAATTTATGGCCGCCTTTTTTGGGCGCCGGAATTCACGTCAAAAAAATTGCTCAGGATTTTACATCGATGGATGTCGAGATGAAACTCAGGCCGTGGAATAAAAGTCCTAATAACGCGCATTACGGCGGCTCCATTTTTTCAATGACGGACCCGTTCTTTGCGATGATTTTGATTAAAAATCTGGGTCCAGATTACATTGTGTGGGATAAAGCCGCGGCCATCCGGTTTAAAAAGCCTGGGAAGGGCAAGTTGACGGCGCATTTCACCATTGCCCGGCAACGTATTGATGAGATCCGCAAACAGGCCGACATGCAGGATAAGGCAGAGCCTCAGTTTAGAATTGATATCCGTGATGAAGCAGGGAATGTAGTGGCAGAGGTAGATAAAACACTCTATATCCGCCGCAGAGATAAGGCGCGACACAATAAACCAAAACCATGATTCAGGTGAAGGCCCCCCACAATTATGCGGCTTATATGAAGATGCCCTCCATTTTTCTGGCCGGGAGCATCGAAATGGGGTCAGCTGAGGATTGGCAAGCCCGGGTCGTGGAAGGTTTGAGTCATCAAGATGTGCTCATTCTCAATCCGCGCCGCGAGGAATGGGATGCCAGCTGGAAGCAGAGCATTGATAACCCGCCGTTTCGTGAGCAGGTTGAATGGGAGCTGGGTGCGCTTGATGCCGCCGATATCATTCTTGTATATTACTGTCCCAATACCAAAGCGCCCATCACGTTGCTGGAACTGGGCATGCACATGCGCGCAAATCCGGAAAAATTGATCGTCTGCTGTCCCGAAGGATTCTGGCGCAAGGGCAATGTTGACATTGTATGTGCACGATATGGTGTTCAACAGGTCGCGACTCTGCAGGATTTGATAACAGAAGTGATCGGTCGGATAGCGGGACCCCCTGGTTGAGCCGTCAGTTCATGGCCCATGGCAGCGTCAGGGGTAAGAACACAAAAGAGAGAATTGTGGTCAGGAAAACGATGGTGGCGGCCTGCTGTGGTTTGAAATCGTTTTGGGCGGCGTAGGCGGCAGTATTGGCGGCGACTGGGGTAATAACGAGAATCAGATCATTTTGTGAATATCGGCATCGTAGGCTTTCAACAGATGGGTATCAGCCCATATAAATGCGGTCGTAAACAGTGCCCACAGGCCGTATTTTCCAAACATGCTGAGGGCGAGAAAATCCATGTCCCACGCCAGTCTTTTATGCTTTGCTAAAGCCATGCCGATAATCATCATGCCCAGGCTCACATAGCACCCTCTGGCAGCGTCATATAGTTTCAGCAGACCGGGATCGAGGTTGAGGTGCAAAGAGGACAGAATAAGACCTGCGACAATAGCATAGGTGACTGGTATCCGGATCGCTCGTTGTAGAGCCTCGGCTGCCGACAGGTGGCCGCGTGCCACAAAAAAATACCCCAGCGTCGCTTCAAAGAATGTGACTCCCAGCGTCACCAGAAAGTAGATACCTACTCGCTCCGGTGCAAAAACAGCCATGGCCAGGGGCAGTCCGAAGTAGCCATTATTGCCCGATCCGGCGGCAATGGGCAGGAGATATCCCAGTTCTTTTTTCTTCAGGCAATATCGGCCAATAACAAAAGTAGACAGGTCGCAGGTGGCTGACAGGATAAGGGTGACGCCGGGCAAAAAGACGAAAATATCCTTAAAATGCATCTGTGCGGTCGACAGAAAGGCCACCACCGGAGAAATGGCATAAATCAAGATCGTTGTGACAGATTTTAGATCAATATCCTGAGTGCGGCCTACCAGCCACCCCAGAAGAATAAGGGTAGCCAAGGGGATAAGAGTGGTCTGAAAATCGATAGTCAAGCCAACGCTGATGCTGTTTCTTTCTGGGGCGTGCTGTTGGGGTCACGCAGCACATAGCCACGGCCCCAAACGGTCTCAATACAGCTTTCGCCATCGGGCGACATCTTCTCGATTTTCTTGCGGAGTTTGCAGATGAAGACGTCGATGATTTTGACTTCCGGCTCGTCCATACCGCCATAGAGATGATTAAGAAACATTTCTTTTGTCAGGGTGGAGCCTTTGCGCAGGGAGAGCAACTCAATAATACCATACTCCTTGCTGGTCAGGTGTAATTGCTTGCCAGCGACTTCCACGGTGCGCGCATCGAGGTTAACCATGATGGAGCCTGTCTTGATGATGCTTTGGGAGTGGCCCTTGCTACGGCGGATAATGGCCTGAATCCGTGCCATCAATTCACGCTTATCAAAAGGTTTGGTGAGGTAGTCGTCTGCGCCGAAGCCGAGGCCTTTCAGTTTGCTGTCAAGTTCCGACAGGCCGGACAGGATCATAATCGGCGTTTCAATTTTTGCCGCGCGGAGCCGTTTGAGAACTTCGTAGCCGTCCAGATCCGGCAGCATCAGGTCCAAGATAATGATGTCGTACTCATAGAGCTTACCGATTTCCAGTCCGTCCTCACCCATGTCGGTTGTGTCAACGACATAGCCTTCCGATTTCAGCATCAGCTCAATGCTTTTGGCTGTGGACTGATCGTCTTCTATAAGCAGAACTCTCATGTCAGTATCCTTTGTTTGGTTGAACCCTGATTCCCATTATACCAATGAAATTAACCTTGGTTAAAATGAATTATTACTTATTACCATAATATATAAAAACTTAAGATGAGAGAAAAACGGAAATATGAGATAATTCCGGAGGGTCAGGAGTGGGGATGAGCGAACATCATTTTATCGAAAACTTGCGGGAACGCATTGGGGGGCGTGCGGATTATCAGTTGTTCGGCCGCGTTACCAAGATTCTGGGTTTATTGGTCGAAGTGGGGGGCATCGAACGTGACCTGTCCATTGGCGACCGCTGTAATCTAGCCCCAAGGGGGGCTGAACTCATTCCTTGCGAAGTGGTGGGCTTCCGTGAGGGGCGTGCGCTGGTGATGCCATTCAAGCCGCTGGATCGTGTTGGATTGGGATGCCGGGCAGAGATCGCGGAAAGTCGTTCTACAGTTAGTCCCAGTCCGGCTTGGTTGGGCCGGGTCATCAACGCCATGAGTGAACCGCTGGATGGTAAGGGACCCTTACTGAGTGGCGAAGTCCCCGTGCTGCTCCGCAATAAACCTCCCGCTGCTCATGACCGCAAGCGTTTGGGTGATAAGCTGGATTTGGGCATCAAGTCTATCAACTGTTTCTTGAGTACCTGCCGTGGACAGAGAATGGGGATCTTTTCTGGCTCCGGCGTAGGTAAGTCGGTACTGATGTCGATGTTGGCGCGTTACACCGCCGCCGATGTCAGCGTCATCGGCCTGATCGGCGAGCGGGGCCGTGAAGTTCAGGAATTCCTGCAGGATGAATTGGGTCCGGAGGGATTGAAGAGAAGCGTGGTGATTGTCTCTACTTCAGATGAATCGCCCCTGATGCGCCGCCAAGGGGCCTATCTTACTCTGGCGGTTGCGGAATATTTCCGCGATCAGGGCAAGCAAGTTTTGTGCATGATGGACTCAGTGACGCGTTTTGCCATGGCACAGCGTGAGATTGGCCTATCGGCAGGAGAGCCACCCACAGCCAAGGGCTATCCACCCACAACGTTCTCCGAACTTGCCAAACTTCTGGAGCGGGCAGGCCCCGGTACCAAAGGCAAGGGCGATATTACCGGTTTTTTCTCGGTTTTGGTTGAAGGTGACGACCACAATGAACCGATCACCGATGCTGTACGTGGGATTATTGATGGTCACGTCATGTTAGAACGCGCCATTGCCGACCGGGGACGTTATCCGGCTATTAATATCTTGCGCAGTATTTCCCGGTCCATGCCGAAATGCCTGACGGATATCCAGGTGGAGCTGGTGAAGCGGGGCCGTGAAATTATGTCCACATACGAAGATATGGCGGAATTGATCCGGCTCGGCGCTTATCGGCAGGGCAGCGACCCAAAGGTAGACGAGGCGATGGTGATCTATCCGAAGCTAGAGCGGTTTTTAGCCCAGAAACCTGAAGAAAAAATGGGACTGGAAGCGGCTTACGCGCAGTTAGCTCAAATTCTAGGTGTGAAGAAATAAGGGGCGGGCAATGGCCGATCTGACCGTTCTTATCCGGCTGCATAAACATGAACTGGATGAGAAGCGCCTTGCGCTGGGAAGGCTTTATGCTGAGCAGGCATCTCTGGAGCGTGAGCGGCGAGAGCTTGAACGTACTTTTGCACAAGAGAAGATAGCCATGGAAACAACCAGAGATATTCACTTTACTCTCGCGAAATACGTTGAAAAAGTGCGGCTGCAAATGGCAGAGCTTGACGCTAGGGAGGCGGAACTGCACAAAAAGATCTCAGTAGCCAAAGACAGCATGATGGCCACTTTCAGTGAACTAAAAAAATATGAGATGACTCAGCAAGAGCGTGATCGTCTTGCCGCAGAAGAGAATCTGATCAGGGAATCTAAGGAAATGGACGCAATTGGTCTGGAAAATTTTCGTCGGAAGGAAGAAGAGTAAGTTGGTTTTAGCCCTGCCGCGTAATTCACGCCATCATCCCGGATTGTTGCGGCAGGTTGATGTTGACCCAGCCTTGTTGTTTGCCTTGGAAGCTAATGCCGCCTTGCATATGAACCTGATCAAGACCTCGTGCGAATCGCTTCATCAGCTCCTGCCGCATCTCAAAAGGCAGTTTTTCTTCTGAGCGCAGCACGATATCAAAGCTTTTTTTCTGAATAAATCCGTCAAGCTGCAGCGGCCCCATGCGGCTTAGCTGCATGTTGAGAATGAAGCGTGTTGCCGGTTTTTTCTCTCTATCCCTGCTGTCGTTATTTTGGTCGTACTGCCGGCGGACATAGAATTGCATCTGGCTGATGTGTTCGTCGTGGAGCAGGGGTATTGAAATTGCCCGCCATTCGTCGGTCAGGAGCTCTTTGGACTGGCGGGAGATCTTACCAAAATCACTGTCGAGGCGTGCTGCCAGATCTTGTTTGCCCGCTGCTTGCAAAGCCTGCAGGATAGTACTGCCGAGCCAGTTTTCGACTGTGCCCTGACGCAGCGCCGCCAAAAAAAGAAGCGCGGTCGGTGCCAAATTGTGCGTTGGTGTTGGCAGGGTGTGGCGCAGCATTTGTGCGGCAGCCGGGTCCGACTGCTGGATGACTTGTAGTGCTTCATGCAAGGCGGGCCATGTGGTACTGAGCAGCGGGTCTAATCCCTGTGCAGGAGCAGTGCCGAGCTGGGTCAATGGAGTGTTCATGGCCTGCGGTTGTGAACTGGCTATGATTTGATCGGGGGTCATTGGAACGGCGGCGAAGATCACAGTGCTGCCGACAGAAATATCAACGGGTGTTTTAATGACAAACCGGCCCCCAGCTGTTTTTAGAATTGGGAATCCGCTGGGGGTTATAGTCTCAATCTTGGCTTCGAGGGCTTGCGGCGTGGTCATGGTGGCTTTTTGCAGCATGGTTTTTATTTGTTGTGAAGGTGTATCTGGCGGAAATATTTTTATGATTGTCAGTTGATACATGTTCTTTGGCAGAGGTAGATCTGCCTGTTGAAACGAAGTTGCCGGAAAGGGCGTCTGTGGCGACTTGATGTTTTCAATCGCTGAGAGCAGAGTATTAAGGACATTCTGAACGGGAGAGGGCGGCTGAGTTGCTGTCCGAGCATCAGGCCGTGGGGGCGGCGATTGCATCGTCTGTTGTGCTGTTTTTGCATACATCTGGGCACGGGCGATTTGCATGAGGTTGTTGTCCAGCGTATCCGGTACGGAGCTTTCCAGTGTGGCTGCCACATGTGGTTTGCCCCCTAATATTTGCGGCAGGTAGGCCGACAAAACCCTTTGGATGCTGTTGCTCTGCAGAGGATCTTTCTGTGGCAACGGCGTGGTTGTACTTATGCTGAGGTCTTCTTGCTGTGGCCTTTGCAATGGTTCGGTAGGTTCCGGGGTGGATGGTATAGACCCTGATGTGATGACAGTTCTAGGGGTAGATGTATCCATGGGCTGAGGGAGCGATGGCGACCTGGCCTGAATTTGTGGTGCTGGTTCTTCTGGCAATAAGATGGCCGGTACCGGCTGCCCTTCCTGTAGAGTGGGCGTCGGCTGAGCGATTTTTTCTACCTGTCGTGATTCGATAGCGGCCTGACTCAGAACGACAATATTAGCGAGGGTTTGGTTTCTCTCCGTGTAAAGCTGAACCGAGACCGGTGTATCCGGGGGTAGCTGAGCCGAAGATTGTATGTCTATTTCACCAGCGGCGGTTTGAATACGTATCAGCTGAGCCTGCGGGTTGCTGGAAATAACCCGGCCGTCAATAGGTGCCGCCGGAATGGTGGGTTGGGTCAGGGAGGCCGGTGCCTGACCAACTGGCACTTCCGTCAGAGTGGTTTGCGGCGCCGCTGCAGATGGAGAGACAGGAGTGATGGGCGTATTGCTGGTAGGGGCTGATGGAGAGGCGGGGGTGATGAGAGGTGTCTCTGCCATGATAGAGGTCTTACGCCAGAATTTCTTCGGTTACATGCTTGGCTATTTTTTCAACGTCTTCAGCTGTTTCTGAATTAGGCGAGCGGGTTAAAAACGGCGTCTGGGCGCGGATGGCCTCCTTGACACGTTTGTCTTGCCGGATCACGCCGATCAGCGGTGGAGTTATATTCAGGAATTTCTTGCAAGCCTTCTGCAGAGTGCGGTAGGTGCCCTCGCCTTCTTTTATATCCGTGGCCATGTTGATCACAAATTTAATATTATCGCCGTGGCCTGCTGCATGGCTCAGCTTGATAAAAGCATAGGCATCCGTCATCGCGGTTGGTTCATCCGTGGTGACGACAATCGTCGTATCAGCTGCCGCGGCGATGAAGCGGACGGTACGATCAATGCCGGCGCCCAGATCAACAACTACGGCGTCGTATTTTGGCACCAGAGAGCGGATCTGCAGGAGCAGGTCGTTGAGTCTCTGCATCGGCATGGCAGAGAGAGAGCCGTGGCCTGAGCGGCCAGCAATGACATCAAATCCTCCATCCTGGTGGTGCTCGATTACATGTTCAAGACTAAGGTTGCCTTCGATGACATCGTTGATGTCCCGCTTGGCCATCAGGCCGAGCTGGACATCAATATTGGCCAAGCCCAAATCGCCATCAAATAGCAGGACTTTTTTCCCGACCAGGGCCAGCGCATGACTGAGACTGATTGAGAACCAGGTTTTGCCGACACCACCTTTGCCGGAGGCAACCGCAATCAAGTGGCCAGAATTCTTACTGCCTGATTTTGAAGATGGTCTGGTTGTTTTTGTGATCTCGGTCATGCTTATAATTCTACCTCCTCTTTGGTGAATGAGGCATTAACAGACCGGCCATGGCCTCGGCGGTCAGCTGCAGAATGCCATTAGCAACTTGCGGGGTATGGCTTCCTTCTGTAAAGGAAAGGCCAGCCCTGTCGGCTGCGCTGAGAATTCCACCGAGATGTCGGGAGAAGTCAAGGCGGGTGGGAACGAGCCGTTTCACACCCAGAATTTCAAAAGTCATGGCGATTTCAGAAGACTCTTCAGCATCAATTCCGCCTGGCAGTACCAGAACCGGTTCCATATCTCCCGCATTGATAAGTTTGGCAAGAGATTTCATCTCCTGTGGATCAAACGGATTAAGGCCGCCGGTATCAATAATGATCTGCGCAGCGTCTTTCACTTTCGTGAGAGCCGCCCTCAAATCTTTAGCATCTTCCGCCTGCAATAGCGGCAAGGAGAGAATTTTGATGAAGGCGGACAGCTGTTCAATGCCGCCGGCCCGTGCAATATCGGTGGTGATGACGGCGGGCTTATGCCCGCCGAGAACAGCGCGGGCAGCCATCTTCGCGGCCATCAGAGTCTTACCGGCGCCTGGCGGCCCGACCAGGATTATAGGCTTGTGTTTTTTCTTATGTGCAAGATCTTCAAATGAAAAGGTTTTTTTCAAAGCGGCGCTAAGAACTTTCCGGGGGTCTTTACCGGGCAACGTCATAACCACGGAAATAACCTTCTCGCTGACCGATCCTGGTACCCGGTGTTTGAGCATGGTGTCGGTGATGAGTTCAATAATAGTCTCGGCATCAACACTGGATTCTTCTACCTCAGCGGTGTTCGTGATGCTCTCTGGCATCGGGGCTTGCTGTTCCACGGCGGCGGTGATTTTGACCCCGCCACTTTTTTCTTCGTGGGTATTGACGATAATGGCATCATCCCCCAGCGTATCGCGCACCTGCCGCATAGCGTCTGACATAGATTTAGCGTGGAAGGATTTCAGTCTCATGAGTTTTTATTTTTCTTACGTGATCTGGGCGAGTGTACGAATTTTGGTTCGCGGATGAATTTCATTCTGTGAAATGACGGTAGTCTGGGGTCGAAAGCGTTCAACAATGGAGCGCACATAAGGGCGGATGCCAGGACTGGTCAGTAATGCCGGTGTTTCACCCTTCATAGCCAGATCTTCATAAGTAGTGCGAATGGCCTGGATGAATTGCTGCAGTTTGGAGGGGGGCATTGCCAGTTGCTTATCTTCTCCCTGTCCGACCAGTGATTCAGCAAAAGCTTGTTCCCAATCTGCGGACAAAGTCACCAGCGGCATAATGCCGGCCTTGTTGGTGTGCTGATCGCAGATTTGTCGTGACATACGGGTGCGAACGTGTTCGGTAATCAGGGCAACGTTATTGGTAAATCCGATACCTTCGGCGACCCCTTCCAGGATCGTCGGCAAGTCACGGATCGAGATACGCTCGCTGACCAGGTTTTGCAGGACGCGCTGCAGGCCGGTAACGGTAATTTTGGTGGGGATAAGGTCTGCCACCAGTTTCTGGTGACTCTTGGGTAGTTCGTCCAGAAGTTTTTGTGTTTCGGCGTAAGACAGGAGGTCGGGCATATTATCCTTGATAACCTCGGTCAGATGCGTCGTGACTACCGTAGACGGGTCAACAACGGTATAACCTTTAAAATGTGCCTCTTCACGATAGTCAGCATTGACCCACATGGCCGGCAGGCCAAAAGTGGGTTCGCGTGTATTTTCACCGGGCAGGTCTATTTTGTCCCCCGATGGATTCATGCAGAGCAGCATGTCGGGACGTATTTCTCCGCGCCCGGCTTCAATTTCCTTGATGCGGATGACGTAGGTCGTCGCGGGCAGCTGCAGATTATCCTGAATGCGCACCGACGGCAAAATAAAACCCATGTCTTCAGCCAGTTGACGGCGCAACCCCTTGATCTGGTCGGTGAGTTTCCCTTTTTCTGTGCTGTTGACGAGAGGCAGCAGTCCGTAGCCCAGTTCGACTCTGAGTGTATCGATAGCCAGCGATTTTGCTATAGGTTCTTCTGCCACTGGCGCCTTGGCCTTTTCCGCCTTCTCTGTTTCTTCGCGCAGGCCCCTTTCTTTCTTGCGGGTTTCATGAACGTTATAAGAAAACAGTCCCGCCATGCCCGCCATGAGCAGGAACGGGAAAGCTGGAACACCGGGCAGCACCGCGAGGACGGTCATCAGGGCTGCACTGAGTGTCAGGGCCTGTGGGTAGTTGCTCAGCTGCGCAAACAGTGCCTTGTCAGTAGAGCCCTTGACGCTGGCTTTGGAGACCAGCATGCCGGCCGCCACCGAGACGATCAGCGCGGGGATCTGAGTGACCAGACCGTCACCAATGGTCAGGTGTGTGTAGGTATCCGCCGCTTTGGAAAAATCGAGATCCTTTTGACCCATGCCGATGATCATACCACCGATAATATTAATAAAAACGATCAAGAGGCCGGCGATGGCGTCGCCACGTACGAACTTGGAGGCACCATCCATCGCCCCAAAAAATCCGCTTTCCTGCTCCAGAGCAGCGCGCCGGGCTTTAGCTTCCTCTTCATTGATAATGCCGGCGGACAAATCGGCATCAATTGCCATTTGTTTGCCGGGCATGGCGTCCAAGCTGAAACGGGCTGCAACTTCGGCGATACGGCCGGCGCCTTTGGTGATAACGACAAAGTTCACAATAACCAGGATTGAAAAGACGATAACGCCGATAACAAAGTTGTCCTGCATGACGAAGCTGCCGAAGGCTTCAATCACGTGTCCAGCGGCCGCTTTACCTTCGTGACCATGCGCCAGAATCAGGCGTACGGAGGCCAGGTTGAGCGATAGCCGGATCATGGTTGAAATCAGCAGGATCGTCGGAAACGAGCTTAAATCCAGTGGGCGCTCTACAAACAGCACCGTCATCAGGATCAGAACCGAGAAGGACAGAGAAATCGCCAACGAGATATCCAGCAGCCAGGTTGGCAGCGGCAGAATCAGCACGACCAGAATGGCGACCATTCCCAGCATTCAGCCATTGATGCTTTCCTGTTCGCCGTATTCTTTCAGTTTATTGCGGAGCGTACGGATCGAGATGCCGAGAATGTTTGCGGCATGAGTACGGTTGCCAAGGCAGTGATCCAGTGTGCTGAGGATCAGCTGACGTTCGACATCAGCAACGGTGCGGCCAACCAGGGCTGGATTATCATCAAGAGCGGCTTTTTCAACAACGGCCTGGGCGACTCCGGCTATTTTGGCAACGGTTGCCGCCTTTTGTCCGGAAATATGGATGGCGGCAGATTCAATTTCGGGTTCCTGCGACATGAGAACGGCACGGTGCATAGTATTCTCCAATTCGCGTATATTGCCTTGCCAATGATGGGCTTTCAGAATGGCGCCCGCCGCCGCGGAGATCTTTTTGGGCGCAAGGCCATTTTGTTCGCTATACTTGTCGGCAAATAGTTGGGACAGCGGCACAATATCAGAAGGACGATCACGCAGAGCGGGCAACTTCAGGTTCACCACATTGAGGCGGAAATACAGGTCCTCACGGAAATTTCCTGATTTGACAAAAGCCTCCAGATCACGGTTGCTGGTGGCGATCAAGCGAATATCAATCTTGACAGGCTGTGTGCCGCCGACACGGTCAATCACCCGCTCCTGAATGGCGCGGAGTAATTTGGCCTGGAGAGACGGGTGCATCTCGCTGATTTCATCCAGCAGCAGAGTGCCTCCATTCGCTTCCTCAAATTTGCCGATGCGGCGTGCAGCAGCGCCGGTGAAGGCTCCTTTTTCGTGGCCAAACAGTTCAGATTCCAGCAGGGTTTCGGGGATTGCGGCGCAGTTGATCGAAATAAAGGGACCGTTGGCGCGCTTGCTTTTCTGGTGGATATAACGGGACATGACTTCCTTGCCGGTGCCGGATTCCCCCGTGATCAGCACCGTTGCATCGCTGGGTGCGATGCGGCCTGCCAGATGCAAAACATCCTTCATGGCGGGGTCGTTGGCGATCATGGTGTTGTTTTCTTCCGCCACCGCCTGGAGTACAGCCGCGATCAGCTCCGCGTTGGGTGGCAGGGGGATGTATTCCTTGGCGCCCGCTTTGATTGCTTTAACAGCGGTGGCGGCCTCGGTATTGATGCCACAAGCGATGACCGGCACGACGAAACGTTCTGCTTTCAGTTGTTCGATAAGAGAGGCGATATTCAGCTTCACATCCATCATGATCAAATCGGCCCCCCGGCCGGAACGGAGAGCGCCTATTGCCTGCTCTATATCTTCAGTATGAGTCACTTTTGCACCGCGACCAATCGCGATTTTACCGGCCATACTGATTTGCCCGTTCAGGCTGCCGATAATCATCAACCTCATGACATATTATCCCTTGTTAGCCGCCGGCCCGGTCAGACTTGACGATTTCTGTCATCGTCACACCAAGGCGGTCTTCGACGACAATCACCTCGCCACGGGCAACGAGGCGGTTGTTCACGTAAATGTCAATTGCCTCGCCAACCTTGCGGTCCAGCTCAACCACTGCACCGCGACCCAGTTTCAACAACTGACTGACCTGCATGGTGGATTTCCCCAACACGGCGGAAATTTGCACCGGGATGTCGTAAATGGCATCGATGTCCTTCTTGCGAGTCTCGACGGTAGCGCCTTGTTTGACTTCTTCGAATGCAACATTCTGGGTGGGTTCGTTAGGTGTCATAGGATTCTTTGCTCCTGTTTGAGTGGTTATTTTTCGTTTCGTTCAAGATTCGTTTGTACGCCGGAAATAGCCTGCGTGAACTCATTCTCCATTTGTGAGAAGAGCCGCTCATAAACACGTTCAGCGCCGCCGTCTGCCCATTCCACCCGACAATCCGTCGGGGGGAGCGTATCATCTGCCAACAGTATCACCTTCCCCGCATATCCTTTTCCCAGAGCAAAAGCGTCTATTTGAGCTTTGAGCGTCTCGAGGTGTACCGTTGGAACTATCACAGCAATCCGGGGCTCGTCTTTTCTCAGCTCGAGCGCCTGTAAAATAACGCGTTCGATTTCAGGCAGCGCGTACTGGGTAGAGAATTTTGGCAGCAACTTGTGCGTGACTCGCATGGCAAGTGTGATGGTGTCAATGCACTTTTCTAGCTCACGGCGCTCCTCGGCTTGTGCCAATTTCTCGACAGAATCCAAAGTTTTTTGAAGAAGATTGGCAATACGCTCCTCTTGCCGCTGTTTGGCTTCCTGGAGGCCAAGAGCAACCCCTTGGTTCCTAGCTGCCGTGACTTGTTCCTCAGTATAGACAACGTCGGCTCCAGGCTTTTTCTTGCTGAAGTCGTGTGTATCAAACAGGAACTTTTTTGCATCGGTCATAGGCGGTGGCTATCCTTAAGTTGATTAGAAAATAAGCTCGTCATCCTCAGCCGCGGTCACGATTGTAATTTCACCGCGGTCAGCCAGGTCTTTGGTGATGGCAACGAGAGACTGCTGTGCCTCCTCAACATCTTTGAGGCGGACAGGGCCCATTGACTCCATGCTTTCCTTCATCATCTTGGCC
>JACQAA010000082.1 GCA_016195185.1 Pseudomonadota bacterium
CTGGGCATTCTTCTTAAGCATGGATAAAGCCAAACTTGTCTGTGAACCGGCTTGCTGCGGTGTAACGACAGAAATGTCCATACGCATACTCCCCAACCGAACCCATCTTGCAATCGTAAGTGATATTGGTTAAGAAATGTTTACGCCCCCTGATCTTATTGAAATTAATAAACTTTTACTGCTCTTGAAGAAGGTATCGTAAAGGGCTTAAGATGAGGGCAGTTTTTGTCTTAATGTAACAGGAGCTGTCATGACAGAGCCTCAAATTGCCAAAGGGCTTTCCGGAATTTATTCAGATTATACACGCATTTCCACGGTGGTGGATGCTACAAACTCGCTGACCTACTATGGCTACCCGGTACAGGAGTTGGCGGAGTTTTGCCGGTTTGAGGAAGTAGCTTACTTGCTGTGGCATGGTGAATTGCCAAGCGTGGATCAGCTGAAAAAATTTGAGCAAGAGGAGAGAGGGCAGCGGCAGATTTCTCACAAGCTTTTGACTGTGCTGAAACAATGTCGTGCCGAGGCGCATCCTATGGATACGCTCAGAACGGCCATCAGCTTTATGGGGGTGGAAGACCTCACTTGGGCCGACCTGTCTCCGGCGGCTAATCTAAAAAAGTCCGTGAAATTGCTGGCGCAAATACCCACCATTATTGCTGCGGACTTCCGTCTTCGCAAGGGCATGGAGCCGATTGCACCACGCCCGGATTTAGGCTTGGCAGAAAACTTTTTCTATATGTATTTTGGCGAGGTGCCACAGCAGGAAGTCGTCAAGTGTTTTGACGCATCATTGACATTTTATGCCGAACATAGTTTCAATGCCTCGACCTTTGCTGCGCGGGTTATTGTTTCTTCCTTGTCCGACATTTATTCGGCGGTAACGGGTGCGATCGGTGCGCTAAAGGGGCCGCTGCATGGCGGGGCCAATGAGGCGGTTATGCATATGCTACTTGATATTCAAGAGCCTTCCAGGGCGCAGGCATGGATTAATGAGGCCCTGTCGGAAAAGAAGAAGCTGGTCATGGGTTTCGGTCATCGCGTATACAAACATGGCGACAGCCGCGTTCCCTACATGACGAAAGTATTTCATGAAATGGCCAAGATCAAGAGTGGTCAGAAATGGGTCGAGATCGAGAACATTCTGGCCACAACAATGCTGGAGAAGAAGAATATACACCCCAATCTCGATTATCCAGTAGGACCGTCTTATTATCTGATGGGTTTCGATATTCCCGTCTTCACGCCGATTTTTGTTATCAGCCGCATCACCGGCTGGGCGGCGCATATCATGGAACAACTGGCGGACAATAAACTGATGCGGCCGCTCAGCCTGTACAATGGCGTCCCGCAGAGACCAGTACAACCTCTTTCGAAGCGGAAAGCTGCTGAGTATAGATGTCTGTTTTCATTGACAGCCTTAATTTTTACCGAAACATCAGGGGGCGGTTTGACCTGATGTTGTTTCTGTTCAAGTGGGACACAGACTACCGCAAAGACCTGACTACGACGTTACTGGCATTTTCGTTATTCGGCTATGAAACAATGACGTGGAATAATATTTACGATATCATCGCATTGATCGTAGATGGCTGTATCATCATGGTGCAGTTGGGCGGGGAAATGTCGATCCTGCCTGCGGATTATCGACCTTCGCATGGCGGGGTTAAGTACTCAGTGCAGAACAGCACGCACGTTGCTCGTGATGAGCTCAGTTTTCCGATGTCTGAAGTATATCCGGCGCCTGTGGAGGCCGCTCTTGGGTTTTACAATCCCGTTGCTCGCATCAAGTTGTGTCAGGAAACTCCGCTTGTGAGCAGCAAGGTAGATGACATTCTGATGATCCGCAAACTGATCCCCTACAAAGAGGAAAAGAGCGTCATTAATTTTATTTATTCCCGGCACCAGCTCAGATATATTGCTATCCGGGTTGCGAATAAATTGCAGCACACGACCAATGGCGTGATGTTGGCGTTCCATGACATGGCGGATGCTCTTACGAGTGAAAGACCGGTGATTTTGCGTAAGGCATTTTATTTCGATGCGTTGTTGACAGTCGAAGCGTTCAGAAGTCGTATTTTTCGCGGCAATTTGCAAAAAGAAACAGAGGTATATACCGATCTCACAACTTACTTCCCCGTCAGAAATGAAATGATTAATGGCAGGGATTGTATTCGTTTCAAGCCGGACTTCCATAAGATTGTCTCAGGCCATATGGGGATTACGACGCTGCTGCTGACTGAGAATAGGCGCGTGGCTATGCTGTTTCAAGGGTCAACCAAAGCCGTGGGGTCTAATTTGGTGTGTCTGGGCGGGTCGGGTTCGATGAATTATGCGGATCTAAGGAAATCTGGATATCCGGAAGATTTCCGAGATGTGCTCATTTACGGCATGGCGCGCGAGATGTGCGAAGAGACGGGCATGGAAAAATGGTTTGAGGAAGTGCGTAGGAACACGAGGGTTACAGGATTTTTCCGCTGGATTGATCGCTGCGGCTTGCCGGAATTTATTGGCATCACGCGTGCCGGCAATGTGCCATTTTCAAAGCGCCAGGCGATAGACGGTGACGAGGTGGTAAAATACGAAGAAATTCCTGTCACCATTGAGAAAGTGGAGGATTTTTCTAAAGTGTTGGACTACGTAAATGACAACAAGATAAATCTTGCCCTATCATCGCTGATGGCATTGCATCGTATGACGGTTATCGCCAGCTATGGCGTAGGCAAGGCGACAGTTGAACAGCAGATTATCTACCAGAAGGTTGCAGAGTTTTTACGCTAACTGGGTTGGCTTCCTTAGCTGCCCTTGCCAGCTACGGCTTTGTAATTGTCCAGGAAGCCTTTGAACATATCAACCTCTCCGGCGATCTTCATCATGGAATCGTGGTCAGACAGGTCAGAAGCGCCACCATCACGGGTAACAACCCCAAATGTTGAGGATAGTTTCGTAGTTGAGATGGCTGCTGCATACTTGGTTTTCATTTCTTTTAACTTACTGGTATTCCCGGCGAGTTTTAAGGCAACGGCAGCATTCACCACCAACTGTGCGTCTTCATCATTCAGGGGGGCGCCCACATCGGGGAGTAGCGATTCAATAGCGGCGGCTGCGGCTTCCCACTTCTGTTCCCGCCATAATATATCAGCCCTAAGGCGCTGGGCGTTCTTTGAATTGATGGAGTTAAGAGTGCTGATGGCGGCATCTGGTTGGTTCAGTTGTGATAGCGCTCGTGCCCTCAGAAGGTTGCGTTCTTCGATGGTTTTGATATCTATCTTGCCAATTTCCGTCTTTCCGAGCGCATTGAGGGCTTGCTGGGGTTGCTTATCCAAAAGATAAACGGCGGCAAGCTTTGTGCCGGCGCTCATCATTTTTTCCTCGGGGAGACCAGCTTTTATTTGGTCTTCGATAATGGACGCGGCCTTATCAAGCAGGTCAATGTGAATCAGGTAATTGGCAAAATCGAGTGTGGCCATCGTGCCTTCGGGGCCTGATGGCAATAGGGTGCTGAACTCGTTATAAACTGACACGGCCTCAAGGGGCGGGATTTTGCTGGCCTCGTCTCCCACGAATAGACCGGAAAATATCCGTTTCATCTCGTCGCGGATATGACTTGAATCATCGAGTATGCCATCAGAAAGATCGGCGGCCTGTTTCATGTCTTCCAGTCCGGACAGTACCTGATTGTTCTGCACCTTTAATGCCCCCAGAGTACTTAGAACCTGTACTTCAAGCCCGTCACCGCGCCATGCAAAGCGCAGGTTATCAATTTGTTCAATTGCATCTTTCAGAGATATTTTCTTTTGCTGCAGCAATATGCGGGTCAGCGATAGAGATGCTTTTGTATGATACAGGCGGTCAAGGCCTTTCATCACGGGACGCCAGAGTTCCTCCGCTTTGTCCAGTTTTCCATCCTGTGCAAATGTCTCGCCCCTGAGATAGTCAATGGCCGCCTGATATTGTGGGTCCATGGCATCCGATGTCATATTAACCGTATCCAGTAGTTTTTTTGCCGTGTCGGTATGCCCTAGGTGCAGCGTGGATTCAGCCATGTAAATGGTGAAGGGTATAGCAATGTTATCAGGATATTGCAGCAGCAGACGGTTGCTCTTGGGGAAAGAGCGGTCGGCCATATGCCATTGTTCTGTTGCTGCCGCAGCATATCCGATCCATAGGTTGACTTCAGGGTTTTGTTGTATGGCTGGATAAGACAGATCCTGCAGGGCTTCCTTGTAGTTGCCGGACATGGCATTGGCAGCGCCACGGATGGCAATAAACTCGGGGTTCTTTTCCATTTCCGGGTTTTCAGTCTGTACCATTTCGAGCATGCCGAGTGCTTCCTGGCCGAAGTGGTTGGCAAAGTAGAGCGTTGCCAGCTTCATCAGCAGGCCGGCGCGTTCATCGGGCGTTTTGGCACTGACAATCGCATCTTGGAGTTTTTGTCTGTTTTCCTGCAATTGTCTGGCGCCACCTTGCCGCCAGTTGGGGAAGTCAAACAATCGGTTATTGTCATTATCCGAGGCTGTATCAGTTTCGCCGATCAAAACAGGGGTGCCTACGCCTTCCGGAGTAATAGTGAGCCCGTCGGCAGCTGTCAGAAGAATGAGGTCATTAGCCGGATAAATCTTAAGGCCATCTTTCAGGGGGCGAATAATCAGTCCCAAAGCTGCCGGAACGATGTCAAAATCAGTTAGAGAGAGAGAGTTTTGAACCGCTTGAGCTGGCTGACTGGCTGGTACGACGTACAGCGTATCGCCCACAAGGGGGTCCTCTAAAGTGATAGCTGCGCCACCGCCCTTCATGGACACCATCAGCCTGGCTTTGCGACTGACCTGGTCAAAGGAGCTTTTGATGTCTACCGGTGGTATCGGCTGGGGAGGGGCGGTCAGCAGGGAGATGTCCCATGACAGATTTCGTTTTTTTATATCTGGGTGGAATTTTTGAGGGAAGGTGTAACGATACGCTGTTCCACCGTCAAATCGCATGGTTTTTGGGGGGCTGATAAAAGCCGCCATTGGCCCTGTAATGACGGGCAGTGTGGTACGAACCGTTGAATCCGTTATGATCCATAATGCGTCGGAACGTTCGAATACAGCGAGCCGTGTAGGAGCTAAAAAAGATAAGGTGATCTTATTGATTTCTTCCGGGGTAGTCTCCTCCTGCTCATCCTTCAGGTCAGCAATCGCTGTCATGGCCTTTGCTGCCGTCGGGGCAGTCGGTGAAATTTTTGCCGCCGCTAGAGAATCCGGGTTAGCAATCGCGGCCTTCAACTGGGCGGCGGTCACTTCTTGGGGTGCCTGCGCGGGTTCAGCGGTCTTTGGCACCGCAGCTGTTGCAACGGGGGCTTCATTTTTTGTTTTCGCAGCTAAGATAGGGGCATTGGCTCCGGTCGTTTTTGTTTTTTCTGGCATAGGGGGTGGCGCAGCGAGTGGAGCCTTCTTCTCAGTTACCTGGGTGGTAGGTTTGACTTCTTTTGGTTTTTCGAGGGCCGCTTTCGGCATTGCACCAGACGGATACACATCCACGACAACCTTGCGCTGCAGACGGTAGTGTTTAATGGTGGCACCGTCGATCAGGGCAATGTCCACTCTCATGACACCGTCGTTGTTGGGTATCTCCCTGATCTCTTTGACAAGAGGTGATTTAACGCTGGACAGTGCCGTTGCTGACTTCGTATCAAAATCGATATTGACAGTGCCGCCCGTTACCTTCACGTGGTAAGCAAGAAGCTTCGGAAATTCGAATACGATGCGAGTAAAGTTTTCGTGATTGGCCACGTTGACAGGCACGGAAGGGTCTGCCGCACCAGCGCTGGCAATCTGAAACAACGTCAGGGCGGTGGCCAGCAAGGTGACCATCCAAAAACAGAGTTTATTTTTCGCTGTCAAACGCATCTGGACACAAAACTCCCCACCGTCCAGAATACATGAAAACCCCTTACATTTCAGTTACTAGCAGGGTTTTTGTTGTTTTCATAAATCTTATCCAATTTCGGAGAGCCTTTTTTGCGTCGTAATCTGTTGCGGGTCCATTTTAATCTCGATGAGAGTTGTTTTTTTGGATTTTAGTGCCTTTCTGAAGGCGGGCAGAAACTCCGGTGTTTTGAAAATTGTTACCCCCTCTGCTCCATAACTTCTGGCAAGCGCAGCAAAATCAGGGTTGGTGAGGTCTGTCGCTGAAATGCGCCCTGGATAATTTTTTTCCTGGTGCATGCGGATCGTGCCATACATGCCGTTGTTAAAAACCAGCAGAATAGGATGAGCGCCGACGTGCATGGCGGTCGCTATTTCTTGTCCTGTCATCATGAACCCACCATCACCCATAAAGCCGATAACTGTACGCTCGGGGAATGTGAGGCTTGCCGCCACTGCTGCGGGAACTCCATATCCCATCGCCCCGGAGGTTGGTGCCAACAAGCGCATCGGTCGGTTGTAAGAGATGTAACGCTGTGCCCAGCCGCTGAAGTTGCCGGCATCAGTGGTGATCACAGCATCTTTTGGCAGGATTTCCACCATGTCCTCCATGACACCGTCCAGATCCAGCACGAATTTGTCGCGACTGCGGACGGTAATCCAATCCGCATATTCACGACGTAGTTGCGCAGACCAGTCTTTCCACGCGCTGCCGTCGATATCGATGCCATCAATAGCCTTTGCAAATTCTCCCGCGGATGAATGAATAGCCAGTTTGGCTTGATATACTTTGTTCAACTCTGATGCTTCAGGGTAAATATGGATCAGTGTTTGTTTCGGCTGTGGCGGCTCAATAATGGTGTAGCCCTGTGTCGCGATTTCTCCCAAGCGAGTACCGACCGCCAGTATCACATCGGCTTCCTTGACATGTTGCAGCAGGCGGCCGTCCACGGTCGTTCCCAGCACGCCAGCATAGCAAGCGTGCTGGTTATGAAAGGCATCCTGGCGACGGAAACTGGTCACGACAGGCAGGTTTGCGGCGGAGCAAAAGTTTTCAAAGTGTTGGATAGATGCGTCACTCCAGCTTCCACCGCCGACAATGACCAGAGGTCTTCTGGCGGTGCATAGAATTTCTTTCACGCCGACGATGTCATGATGAGTAGGGGAAAAATGTGCCGCTGCCTGAGGATAAATAATGACGGCATTGGAATCCTCGCACAGCATGTCCTCGGGCAGGGCCACCACAACCGGCCCCGGGCGCCCCGATGTTGCTATGGCGAAGGCTTGTATCATGACGCGTGGGATGTCCGATGCCTGCTCGATCTGTGTCACCCATTTAGTGATAGGTGGTTGGAACATCTGGCGATAGTCAATTTCCTGAAATGCCTCGCGCCCCATCTGGTCACGCGCCACTTGCCCCACCAGCAGAATCATCGGTGTTGAATCCTGCATTGCCGTATGAACGCCAATTGATGCATTGCAGGCACCGGGCCCGCGGGTCACAAAGCAAATACCAGGGAGCCCGGTCAGCTTGGCGTAAGCTTCAGCCATAAAGGCTGCCCCACCTTCCTGACGGCAGGTTATCACGTTGATGTCGTTTATGTCGGATAGAGCATCGAGTGCATCCAGATAACTTTCTCCGGGCACGCAAAATATTTTCTTTACCCCGTGAGCACGGAGGCTTTCAATCAGGATATTTCCGCCGCTGCGCTGTTGCATATTCAATCTCTTTCCCAAACTGCCAGAACAATGTAAGCTATCAGGAGATAATTTCAACTCGAAAGAATTGGTATGTCTTTATTCAAACCCACCTGCATCAGAATGACAAAAGTGTTTGTGATGTGCATTAAATTGCCTACTTACGACAACGGACAAGCCAAAAAAGAAATTCTTCCTGATGGTTGCTGGGGTGTCGTACAATGAACATTGCCTGGGAAGATGCAAGAAATACTTGGATTGTGCGCCCGCTCATTTTTATTGGAAAATTTTTTATCATAGTTTTTTTTATTTTCTACGTTTTTGTCGGGGTAAGTGCCACAATAACATTGGTTCAAGAAGAATTGAACCGGCAGCAGGATGTCGGCGCACTTGTAGATGTCATTAGAAAATCCGTGGGAGAAAACAGGTTAAATGATGTCACCGCCTGGGTTCGTTTCAGGCCGTTGGCTGAAACGCAGACGCTCATTGGTATGATTACGCCGGATAGTGGCAAGTTGGGCCCGGATATGTTTTTCGAATTGTATCGGCGACAGTTGCAACAAGACCGTCTTGAAGATGCCCTGTTCTGGCTACAGCTGGCGCGTTACCGCTTAAGATATGATACGCTCCGTTGTGGTGGGTCGGGTGGTATAGATGTTTTTGACCAAATCCTGAATCTCATTTCATCAAAAAAAATAGAAAACTTGTTGCAACAACATCCAGAGCTGGTGAAAAAGTCAGTCCAGCAAGTATTGGATTTTGACGCCCAATATCCTGCGGTTAATCGCCCGGATTTTGTCTGCAAGCTGGCGAACAAGCTGAAAAAGAGCAATGCTTCTCCCGGGCCAAAAGAGCAGTGGGAGAGGATCCGCCTGAATCTGCGGGCGAATACTGAGGCGGCATTGAAACAAATGGATGGAAAACCGTCGAAGTAAATGCGTGAAAACGGGATCGTGGCCTATCAGGCCGTGAAGGAATCTATCCGCACCCACACCTGCCACAGCCAGATCCGCAGCCGGTGTTTTTTTCCTCTTCATCACCACCCATCGCGTAAGCATCCAGTACCAGAACGTCGCGCTTTTTAGGTGTGTTGGGCGTAGGTCCTAACTGTTGCGCCGCTCCTTCTCCTGCCATATCGTCGCCCGCAAAGAAGCTTTTCAAAAACCCGATCATGCAGCTAGGCTTTCTTCGGCTTTGGTATAGGCGAGGTTCAGGTCATGAGCAACTTCCGCGTGGGTGATCTTACCCTTGCACACGGTGAGGCCATTGCGCAGGTGCTTGTTGTCGGAGAGGGCTTTGACCCAGCCTTTATCGGCAATTTCCAGCCCGAAGGGCAGAACAGCGTTGTTCAGGGCCTGAGCTGACGTCCGCGGTACCGCGCCTGGCATATTGGCCACACAATAATGAATGATATTATCGACGACATAGGTCGGATTGTCATGCGTGGTAGGCTTTGAGGTTTCTGCGCAGCCGCCCTGATCGATCGCGATATCGACGATCACCGATTTCGGACGCATGATCTTCAATTGATCCTTTGTAATCAGTTTGGGTGCCAGTGCTCCCGGGACCAACACTGCCCCGATGACCAGATCCGCCTGCGAGACGTATTGCTCGATAGCGCCGTGTGTTGAATAAATGACATTGGCCTTGGCGCCAAACAAGTCCTCCAGCTGACGGATACGCTCCAGCGATTTCTCGATAATTGTGACACGTGATTCAAGGCCGATTGCCATCTTTGCCGCATGCGTTCCGGAAACGCCGCCGCCCAAAATGACCACTTCCGCCGCTTTTACGCCGGGCACGCCGCCGATCAGAATGCCGGAGCCACCATTGGTAATTTGCAAGTAGTAGGCCCCGACATGCACACTCATACGTCCGGCGACCTCACTCATGGGGGCCAGCAGGGGCAAGCCGCCCCTCTCGCTGGTAACGGTTTCGTAGGCAATGGCGACAGCGCCGCTATCGATCAAACCTTTGGCTTGTTCGGGATCCGCTGCCAGATGCAGGTAGGTGAAGAGCATCTGGCCCTTGCGCAGCATCTTGCACTCAATGGCCTGCGGTTCTTTGACCTTTACGATCATCTCGGCCTTGGCGAAGACATCTTGTGCAGTGGCGACAATTGTTGCACCGGCCTTGACATAGTCATCATCACTTGCCTGAATACCGGCCCCGGCATTGGTTTCTACAACTACTTGGTGGCCATGGCGTACGTATTCGCGCACAGAGGTCGGGGTTAAACCTACCCGAAATTCCTGCTTTTTAATCTCCTTTGGTACGCCGATCAGCATTGCTTTTTTCTCCCTGAGCACTAGATACTGCACTTCCAATTTGATTGTCGTCATACTATAGATACCCTATCGTCAATTCAAGGGCGTATTTATGCTAAATAACTTCATTAAAAAATTCATCAAAAACTCATCGCAAAAAGCGATTGAGCACGAAGCCAAGTATGTGGCGCAAAACTATAAACCGCTGCCAGTGCTGCTGACCCGTGCCGAAGGGGTTTACACGTGGGATATGGAGGGCCGGAAATACCTGGATATGATGAGCGCCTATTCCGCTGTCAGCCTTGGCCACTCCCACCCACGAATCATCAAGACCCTGACTGAGCAGGCGAAAACGCTGGCAATGACTTCACGCGCCTATCACAGCAATACGCTGGGGCCCTTCATGGAGAAACTCTGCAAGGTGACTGGGTTGGATCTGGCGTTGCCGATGAATACCGGCGCGGAAGCCGTCGAGACCGCCATCAAGGCCGCCCGACAGTGGGGCTACATGGTTAAAGGAATCCCTGAAGATCAGGCAGAAATTATTGTCGCGGAAGGGAACTTCCATGGTCGCACCACCACTATCGTCAGTTTCTCGACCGAGCCTGACTACCGTAAAAATTTCGGGCCTTTTACGCCAGGTTTCAAGGCTGTGCCCTTTGAGGACATCAAGGCGATTGTGGCGGCTATTACCCCTAATACTTGTGCTGTCCTGATGGAGCCAATACAAGGCGAGGCTGGAATCAAAGTGCCGTGCGATGGTTTCCTGCGTGATCTGCGCCAGCTCTGCACGGATAAAAATGTGCTAATGGTCCTCGACGAAGTTCAATCTGGTTTGGGGCGCACCGGCAAGATGTTCGCTTTTCAGCATGAAAATGTGATGCCCGATGTACTAATTCTCGGCAAGGCGTTGGGTGGCGGTGTATTGCCGGTGTCGGCTGTTGTGGGCACGCGAGAAGTGATGGGATTGTTTGTTCCCGGTTCCCATGGTTCAACATTCGGCGGCAATCCTTTAGCTTGTGCTGTCGGCCTCGAGGCTCTTAGTGTGCTGGAGGAGGAGGGGATGGTGCAAAACTCGGCCATCCTCGGTGAATATATGCTGGCCAACCTGCGCGGTATCAATAGCCCGCTTATCCGGGAAGTGCGTGGTAAGGGACTCTGGATCGGTGTTGATTTTGATCCCGCCAAAGTATCGGCGCGTTCCGTTTGCGAAAAAATGATGGAGCGTGGCGTCCTCTCCAAGGAAACTCATGCAACGATTGTGCGTTTCGCACCGCCGTTGACCATCACCCGCGAGCAAATCGACGGCGCCCTGAAGATATTCAGCGAAGTTTTACGTGATATAGATACGACGGACTAATTCGCATGAAGAGTCGCGGGAATCAGTTATTCCCGCAACTTTATTTGTAGTTTTGCAGTGCGAATTTCCAGTTGGCGAGTTTCTCGACAAATACCTTTAAAAAGTCAGCCCGACGGTTCTGGTAGTCGAGATAATAGGCGTGTTCCCACACATCGCAAACCAATAGAGGTGTCTTGCCATCCGTAAGAGGCGTTTCGGCATTGGCGGTCTTGACGATCTCGAGTTTCCCCTTGTTGAGCACCAACCACACCCAGCCGGAGCCGAATTGACCGATACCTGCGTTGACAAATTGTTCCTTGAAGGAATCAAAGCCGCCGAAGGCTTCGTTAATTTTTTCGAGCAAAGGTGACGGCGCGACGCCACCACCATTGGGGGTCATGCTGAGCCAGAACAGA
>JACQAA010000068.1 GCA_016195185.1 Pseudomonadota bacterium
CTTTATCTAGAGTTCACGCTTATGAGAGCGCGCTGAAAATCTCCGTATAGAACCGTTTACTTCTTTACGCAATTTCTCCAATTCCAGACGAGCCGTTTCATCCTGAATCGGTTGGGTGACGCGATACCACTTAGAAAAACCGTAGATCATCAAAAACAATGCGCCAGCGATTATGGTACCAAGCGAATATAGAAAGAATTTTTTGTCGCTGAGAGCGACTTCCACCCGTTTTTCTATGCCTCTCTGTTTAGCTATATCGACAGGAGTAGGATCCTTGAGGAGCCTGATGGATTCGTACTCTATATCCGATTTAAATAAAAGCTCATTAGTGGAATAAGTGATGTAGATGCTTGTGCCAAAGCCAAAAACAAAAAGCAAAATTCCAAAAAGTGCACAGAACTTATATAAACTGTCTGTGGGTAGTGGGATTCTATTTTCCATGAGATAGTTCCTTTTAATGTTGATAGCAGCCTTTCAACTTAATTCTCAGTAGCGAAAAATCATTTATTGTTGCTATGTAGGATATATAACTAGTTTCATAGTTTGTTTAAGGTGCCAGATTGGAACCTTAATGGAAAGGATTTTGCAGGGCTTATTACAGCTCAGTCACATCTAAATAATTATTGTACGTATCAGAGTCAGTTTATCTCCCAGCGCCACTTCCAATTCTTCGACCGAAGCAAACGGCGTGGCCGGTCCCTCCCGGTCGATAAGATGTTTTAGATACAACCAACCGTTGGCATCTTCCAGTACCAAGATCGCCTTCCCAACAGGTGTCACGGGTGAGGTAAAATAAAGCGCTTTCACGAACTTCATCATTGCTGGTGTGAATTAGACTTAAGCATGGAGAAATTCAAATTCTGTGGAGCTTGCTAATCCGGCCAATTGTTTCAACCAAGCACTAGCTACATAAGCCATGCTGAAGCCGCCCCAACGCATCCAACACAGCCTCATGCTTCCCTCGAGCAAGTTCCTCATACGGAGACAGTTCACCGAGTGCGGGATGTATCGTCACCAGCCAAAGCGCCGCATCAACACGGTCATCGAAAACTTCCACTGCGCGTTTCGCCACCTCAGGATGAAGTTGTTCGAGCCGTTGCAACAGTTCCTCAAGCCGTTCTTGCCTGTCTTTTTCTAGAGCCTCGGCATCACGAGCCAATCGTACCAGCGAATCAGTCGAAACTGGCTCTGGTTCTCCAACGCGGCGGATCCACTCCAAAGCACCATGGGTAAAACGGGCGCAGTATTCGCACGATCCATGATCTGTTACGGAATAGAAACAAATTTCGCCGTGATAATTTATGTCTTTATCCTTTTCCGTGTCTTTGGATCGGATACTCTCTTCGAACGGACTAATCTTCCGCTGCAACAAACACAGTCGGCCGTCCGCGCTAATGCGGTAACGGTTGAGCGCGCACCCTAGGTCCTTGGTCTGGAACTCCTCGTTCTGGAATTCCGGGTCTGGCAGCGGGTAGTCGCAATAAAGGGTGTCGAAGAGGCCCATGGTTCTGACTGTGATTTACTTTCAACGGTTTTGAATTGGGGTAGTTACTTCATATCTTGCGGAAGGTACTCAAACAATAGATACCGCCTGAATTGGTGTTTCGGAGGGTTATCTCCGGGCTAACGTTCAACCGCACTAGGTCACCGGACTCCAGTATGATCGTTGTATCCCGCAGCGAACCGGAGTGATTGGCGTTCGCGCTCGACCAATCGCAGCTGTGACTGATGCGGTATTTCCCCGCCGGAAGCAGAATAGTATAGGAGCGATCTTTATTTCTGTCCCACACCAAGGTTTCCTTTTTGTCCTCAATGCCATAGATCGCCACAATATATCCTGCATACGTCCCTGGCATCATGATATTCCCCATGAAATCGTATCCTCCGTTATAGGTCTCGATGTGCCGGGTGTACAGTTTAGCCATCCCGGAACTTTTACTGGGATGCATCGCACAGCCTGACAGCCACAGCATTATCCCAGCCAGTATTATCAGCATCCCATTGCGGCTACGCATATTGTCTCCTCCCTGAAGGTAAGAAAAGTAAGATTGTTGGTTTTGATTATTTTGAGTTTGCGCTGGCGACACTTTCCGATCTCAGCAGCTGCCGCTTATTGAGCAACTCGCTTTCGGGTGTATCGAGCGCCGCGTCCACATAACGTTTTCCATCTGCCAACACGTAGATGAACGCCCGTTGTCCATGGGTTTGTGGTACGAGCCCTTCCCAAATTTCCGCCAGTGGCTCCAGTTTCCAGCGGTTGGTACCGTTTAAGGGTCCCGGGCTCATCAAATCAACCGCCACGATCTTGGCTTGGGGGTTTTGTTGCAACTGTAATAGCTGCTCCACCTCTGTAAGAAACAACGTCTCATGCAACGTATAGGTTTCGTCATCATCTTCCCCAGCCTGATAGGTCACGCTTCGTAGCACGTGCAGCCATGGCACGAATAACCGGCACACGGCGTAGGACCAGGCACGTACACCAGGGTCGCCCAAGCCGGGTGGAATGGGGCGTTCTGCTTCTTGATGTGTTTCAAACATGCTATGTCTCAACAGTTATTGTTAGTGGTAAGAGGGCTCGACAGTTTGGCCGCCAGTATAACAAAAAGCACGCTATAGCGTGTCGCGCTAAAGCATTCTGAGTGGCTGTATAGGCGTCCTGACGACACAGGACACCTCCATGGACCTTCGGCGCGGTCTGGCCCGGAGTTTGCGGCTGATACGAAAAGTGAAGGGAATACCTCAGGATCAACTTTCTGAGGTGTCGGGGCGAACTTATTTGAGTGAGATTGAGCGGGGGATTAAAAATCCCACCCTTGCAAAGATCGATGCCTTAGCAAAAGCAATGAATGTTCATCCTCTTACGCTGTTAACCATTACTTATCTAGCTAGTCTACGTGAACAGGATGTGGATGGATTACAGGATCGGGTCCGTAAGGAAGCTTTAGGCCTGCTGGAAAAAGCAGAAATCACTAAACCGCAAAAAGCCCGATCACGGTAAGCCGGTATACTATTTATCGGTTGACCGATTTATTAGTGGTCTCTGGTTTTTGTTTCCTTGATGTCATTATTGCCATATCTCAGCTTGTCTCTTTGACTCCACCACCTTCTGCACCGCCTTATCAATTGTCGAAAGAAAATCCAATCCTGTTTTTGTTTCCACCTCGTTAATACTCACGATGTATTTTGGCAGGTCTTTTGCTCTTAAAGGTTCGTTCGGCATGATGAAGGCAATGGCTTCTACGCGCACCGGATCGAAGATGATTTTGTAAAAGTGTGTGGGCACGGCTACACGATTCTGGCCAATGGTTTTATTGGCCCCGTTCTCATAAATAGGTCCGGTGTAAATATAAAGTTCACCGCGTTCAATCGCCCATCCCCTGACTTTTTCCTCAAGGTTTTTCCAGATTCCCCGATTCATGCCAACGCCTACTTGCGGGGACATGTTGGATAAAAAGAAGCTCTCGGACATAGCGTCCTTGTCCCAACGCATATCACCGGCCGGCGCCATGTGTCCGCGGTCGTAACCACTCTTGGCGTAGTCAGTGAGTTCGGCACGATTGCCGGGTTCTAGATCGGGATCTGGTTGGAAGTCATTACTGCGGGCGCGCACCGAAGTCGCTTTTTCTTTGGTTAGATGTTCTGCGACCCAATCCGGGGTTTTGTGTTCTGGGTTGTGAGCTAGGGCGTAACCGATACGGCAGAGTAAATCGCCTTTTTCACTGGGGAGGCCGTATTTGGTGTATTCGGTGCAGTTGTCGAGGGGGGCGGCTAGGGCGGTCTTGGTGAATGTAAAAAGTTACGAGGGGACAGATTTTGGCAAGGCTATTTGTCTGGATCAACTGTTCCTGGTTTGCCGGTATAAGGATTCACGTTGCCTCGGCTGGAATAGTTATCGCGTTTGGTGCTATTGGGATTAGTAGCATGGTGTGGTACCACGAAGGTGCCATCTTTACGGGTGTGGCCGCGAACTGCATGATTATTGCTGCCACTATAACTGTGGGACTTACTGCTATAAGACTTATTGGAGCCGTGGCTAGAGCCACGGGCAAATGCGTTGCTGAGATTTAAGAACATTAAGGCAATGGCAAAGACCATTAAGTAAGTTTTCATTAGATTATCTCCTAGTTAATTTTTTTTATAGCTTTGTGCGGGTCTCGTTTAATACCATGGCCTGCATAGTACAGAAATCCGATATTGCCTGCGCTTCGGCATTGCCTTCCTCGGCGCAGGGAAATAACCATGTAAATGCTTCATTATAATTCTCACGTTCCAATACGGATTTGCCTGCTTCAAGAAGAGCAGCATGATTTTCATTTGTGTCATAAAGGGGCTGGGTCTATTCGCGCTTAACCCAGGCTACGCGTGCTATAACGCTCCGTGAGTCAGCTCAGTTAGCGGCTTGAAGGATTTTCCATCGAAGTCCAGTGCTGCGAGATAGTAACGTATCTTTGTTGAATTTTCCGTTGGCGTCCCTGGCGTTCCTATTACGCAGTAAACGGTTTTTCCGTCTTCGCTCACACCTTGAAGGGCGCTAATCCAAGCTCGCTGACCGTTCGCTGCTCCCGGCAACTGTCCATCTCGAATCTCACCAACCACTTCCTTTTCCGGCAATCTGATTTTTCGTATTGCGCACCAGTCGTAACCGAAGTGTTTATCGCGTTCTTTCCTAGCCTGCAAAATATTTACAAAAACAAAAGGGCCATTTGGAGAAAGAACTGCGTCTTCGTAGCTCAACGAATCGCCCATCTCCGTTAACCGTTGATAGCGCACATCACCCATGGCGCGTAGATAAAATGATTTGACGCCATGGTGGTCGCCAATCGAACGATAAAACTGGGCGACTAAACTTTTTGAGTGTGGTTCAAACAACAGCTGGATGAACTGCGACTCGCCAGTAATTCCGATGTTTGCCCAAGGCTCGTTCATTTTCCGTTCCGTGCTTTCCATTCTCTCTCCGTTTTATCTTCGCGCTAGTTTTGGACATGGCTGACCAGTGGGTAAGCCAAAACCTTTAAACAACGTAAATTCGTGCCCGTCACTGTCGCAGCGATACGTGCATGCGTCTCCCATCTCCATCACCAAAGAGCATAGCTCGTGCACTTTGCACAGCTCGGCTACAGTAGCCGCCGCCACGCCAATCCCCACTACAACCGTCCTTGCCGCGTTGATGCAGGCTTGCGGGAAGCGCGCGCACAACGTCATGACGATAGGAACCGCTGCCTCTACTGCCTCTCCTGTTGGATCGGTCCACTTTAACGGATTATTCGCGAAGGCGGCATAGGGATTGATTTCGAGCGGCGGCTGATTCGGTCGACCGAGAGTCGTCTTCCACCGATCAACGTGCTTCGCCACACTCATCCGATCCGGACTGGTACCCCGCCCCGTGCGCGGATCGTAATATCGTGATCCCCAGTAATACAACCCGGTTTCTGCATCCGCATACATTCCTTGCAACCCCACATTATTTTTAACCATCTCCTTTTTAACCACCACATTCCCAAACGGCTCATACTCCGCCCGCCACACCACCGCCCCGACACTGTTCGTCATACTCTGCGGCGCCCCCAACTGATCCGTATGGTAATAATAAATATCGGCGTCCTGATCGATGCGCGCCAACACTATATTATTTAAATACACATACGCCTTCGTATTCACCCCCTGACTTTCATACAACAATTCCCCCGCCGGCCCATAATGAAACCGCGTCGTCAGACCCTGAGCGGTTTTGCGGGTACGTTGATCGAACGCATTGTAAGCATACGTCGTCGCCTCGGAGAGAGCGCTGACCATCCGCCCGTAGCCGTCATACCCCAGCACGTACGCGGTGTTATTCCACGACGCGTTCCCCGCCGCGTCGTACAACCA
>JACQAA010000080.1 GCA_016195185.1 Pseudomonadota bacterium
TATCACCACCGGCGCCCCGGACTCTTCTGCCACCCGGATAAAGCCATGAAATGCTGGGACGTCTCTCAGGGCACATGAGAGATGATACAAATGCCGTGTTCGTTGGCGAGAGTAGAAGAATATACTCTCCTGACAAAACGATTGCGCGGATCATGAGACTGGCACCGGCCATGGGCATTACACGTGTCGCTAATATAACGGGATTAGATACTATCGGTATTCCCGTCTACGCTGCGCATCGGCCTAACTCTCGATCCATTTCTGTGGCGCAGGGGAAGGGCGCTACACCTGATTCCGCCAAGGCATCGGCTTTAATGGAGGCTGTTGAATCCTATCACGCCGAGACCATTGATCTCCCCATGCGGCTCAACAGCTATGTTGAATTGAGTTGTAGCTATGATGTTGTTAATGTCTTTGCGCTTCCGCACCCCGGCGACGGTGAGTGCGTATTCAACCCTCACACCAGAATTTTATGGATCGAGGGGGATGACCTGATTTCCGGCAGAAAAAAATTCGTTCCCTATGAAATGGTCCACCTTGATTTTCGTGAGCCACTGCCCTGCGGTCATGGGTGTTTTACTTCTTCTTCCAATGGCCTCGCTTCCGGCAACCATATGTTAGAGGCAATGATTCACGCTATCTGCGAAGTTGTGGAAACTGACGCCTTGGCGCGCTGGCATGAAAAGTCGCAGGCCCAGCAAAACCAGGAAAAACTTGACCTGAGCACCGTTGCCGATCCGCGCTGTTGCGGCTTGTTGCTGCATTTGCAAGAGGCGCAAACGCATGTGGGCGTGTGGGATATAACGGGAGACATCGGTATTCCGGCTTTTCTGTGTCATATCCTGCCCCCTGTCATATCGAGCGTATCGGGTATTCGTCCCGCGTCGGGTGTGGGTTGTCATCCGTCACGGAATATAGCGTTGTTGCGCGCTGTGACGGAAGCGGCGCAAAGCCGTCTCACATTTATTTCTGGCGTGCGTGATGATCTGAGCCGGGAGAGCTATAAGAGGTCTCTGTCGGAGGCAGAGTATAGAATATGGCGGGAGCGCATTTTGTACACCCCCCCTGCCTGTAAAAATTTTGGGGCAATTATCTCGCATGATACGTCCAGTCTTAATCAGGACATGGACGTGTTGCTGCAACGGTTGAGGAAGGGTGGAATCGATGAGGTCGTTGCGGTTGATCTGACTAAGGCCGAGTTTGGCATTCCGGTTGTGCGGGTCATTATCCCGGGGTTGCGGGGGACCATGCAATGACGGCAGCTGCTTATATTTTTTCCGGCCCCACTTTACCCCCTTCCCTGCTGCAGGAAAGGACGGGCTATGTTTTGGATAAAAATAATGAGGTGACCCTGAGCTGTGGAGAAAAGATCCGATTTTTGCCTCCGGTCGCGGAGGGAGATATTTTAAAATTGATACCGCTCCGACCAAAGATAATTGGCATTATTGACGGCTACTTTGGCAATGTTCCGGCCGTGTGGCATAAAGAGATTCTCTGGGCGATGTCGCGGGGGATACACGTGCTGGGCGCTGCCAGCATGGGAGCGCTGCGCGCTGCGGAGTTACAGGCATTCGGCATGGAAGGGGTAGGGGCCGTCTTTCAGGCATTTTCCGATGGGTTTCTGGAGGACGATGACGAAGTCACGGTGGTTCATGGTTCGGAAGAACTGGGCTTTCAGCCATTATCAGAGGCGATGGTGAATATACGCCGGACTCTGGATGACGCGGTGGCACAAGGTATTGTGCGCCCCACCGAGCGAGCCGCTGTGTTGTCGATTGCCAAGCAGTTGCACTATAAATCCAGAAATTATGGACGGATCTTGCTTTGCTGGAAATAGTTGTGCAACGGCTCGCCGGCCCTCTTGAGCCCAAAGAGATTTTATATAATTTCGAAAATCCCGTGGTCTGGCAGCGGGCAAGAACAAAACTGGCCTAAACCAACAGGGGCTGGGAAAATATGTATCTAAGTTATTGATAATAATATATAAAATAACAGAAAAATAACCTTTGCCATACAGCAGATAAACTGTTACGATTAGCATCGTTCGAATTTTAAGTTCTGACTTGTTTGCTGCCCACAAGGCTTCCCCCAAGACATTGCTATTTTTCGGATATTAAGTTTGCACAATGGTTGTGTGAATTTCATGCACGAAGAGTGCGGTTTCTAAAAGGAGTCTAGAATGGCTACAGGTACAGTTAAGTGGTTTAACTCTCAAAAAGGTTTCGGCTTTATTCAACCAGATGGCGGTGGGAACGATGTGTTTGTTCACATTAGCGCTGTTGAAGCAGCTGGTTTGCGTGGTCTGAACGAAGGACAAAAGATCAGCTACGAGATCGTCACGGAAAAAGGCAGAGCATCTGCCGGGAACTTGAAAGCGGCTTAAGCTTTCGATAGATCCAAAAAAAGAGTCCGGTGGCCACGTTCGGCGCCGGGCTCTTTTTTTTACGGGTTTTATCAAGTTAGTGAATGTTTTTGCGTAATCGGCCCAGATCATTCTTCAGCGGGGCGATATTTAAAGTTATCAATGTAGTTCCGCGGGTTGATTTTTCTGCTGTGAGTCTCGCTGACCTCATATTCCCACCCCTCGCTTTCTGCAAAGGCGATAGCGGCGTCTTTGCTTGCA
>JACQAA010000035.1 GCA_016195185.1 Pseudomonadota bacterium
TGGCAGTCTCCATCACTTTTCTCCCGGTTCAAGCGCGCCCACATCAACCAGAATATCCAGTAGTTTCCGCGCAGCATCCGGGGCGTTAAATACGGGAATTGTCTTGTTGTATTTGGAGCTCCACACATCATCCTGATATGCCCACCATTCCTCAAAACTCACGCCGGTCCCGGCTTTGGCATCGGCGTAAATCGCCTGAATCAGCTCTTCCGGCGTGGCGCCCGCGTAGTGGGTGAAAAAGGTGCGGTAGGATAGCATCGGCAAAGTCCTCTCGGCATGACACAATAGGATTTTGCCATAAATTGATTAACAACCCTTTAATAAGAGTTGGCGGCGGCACGTAGAAATCCGCAAAAAATTAATCTCTTTTTGCTACGACTCTATAATGTAGAGTGCCTGTTCAACCGGAGAACCTCGCATGCCGTGGATCATTCTCATTCTGCTGAGCTTAACCCTTCTTGGCCCGCTGCCGGCTGCCGCTGAAAGACCGGCTGCCGCCCCCGCCTATCAGCTCAATCGGGAGCAGCAAGGCCAGTTCGAAGCCATGTCGCCGGATGAACGCGCCGCCGTGCTCCAGCAGGCCAACAAGAAATGGGCGGAACTCGACGCGGAAGAAAAGAAAAAACTCGAAGATCAGGCGATGGCCAAATTCAAGGCGCTCAGCCCCGCCGCGCAGCAAAAGCTGAAGGCCGAGGCGCTGAAGCAATGGCAAAGCATGAGTCCGGAAGAACAACAGGAACTGCGCAGCAATTTTTCAGATATCCTCAAGGGTGATTTGCAGTTGGATCCGCCGAGCTAGGCGATAGATCTTCTCGGCCGCTGCCATAACCCGCAGCTTTTTTCTTGGCCGGTCACCCCCTCGCGGGTTATCATGGCTTGGATAGAATTTTTAAGGAGAGCATGATTAATGATTTCTCTGGAAACGGCCAGAGCCCTGCACGACTGGGTGCATTATTCGATCCTGGTCGCTACAGTTTCCTGCATCATAGGCAGCTTCGTGATTTTGTGGCCTGACTATACCTATAAATCGAAGCCCTCCAAGGCCGACGGTGAGGGCAAAGAGAAAAAAAACCCGCCGCTGCGAGACAAAAAGTAAAGGGGCGTCTATGCTTACGGCGCCGGCGGGCGCAGCTTCTGCTTGAGTTTTTCTTCGACATACGGCGTAACATGCGCGGACAGGCTTTTGCCGCCCAGCCGCGCCATTTCGCGCGCGATGCTCGAGGAGACGTAATTGAGATTGGCATCGCTGGCCACGAAGAATAACGGCTGAAAGGCGGGATATTCGCGCCGTCCGGCCATGGCGATCGGGTATTCGTTGTCAAAATCCGTGCCCGGGCGCAGGCCGCGGATGTAGAAGGGCGCGTTATGCGCCTCCATAAACGCCGCCGTCAGCCCGGCGTATTTTTCAACGCTGATATCGCAGACAACGCCTTCCGCCGCGAGCAGAGGTTTGACGTAGGCGTCGATCTCATGGCGGATCATGTCGACGCATTCTTCATCGGTAAAGACGGGGTGCTTGTCGGCATTGACGGCCGCCAGAATAATCAGTCGCGGCACCACGCGCGCCGCCTGCACGATGATGTCAAGATGGCCGCGGGTGATCGGGTCAAACGTGCCGGCGTAGACGCCGCCTTTGGGCTGGGCTGTTTTGTCATCCATGGGGTTTGGCCTTTCCTGTCATACGAATCGCCGCCCAGTGTACTGGCAAAGGCTTTCCGTAGTAAACCACGATCGCTAAAAATCAAGGACTTAGCACTCTATTGACAAGAGTGCTAATCTGTCTTATACTGAACACATAAGCAATTGATTTAACACTTATATTTAGCATTGTGCGAAGTCAGTATGGCTTAGCAGGCGGGATGCCCGGCTTGGAAGGGGTTCTGCCTGCGACGTGGTAACTGGTTATTTTTAATCTTGCTTTTAAAAAAGGAGAAAGAAAATGGCAAACTTACTGACCCTGACTACCCCCCTGATGCGCCAAACCGTCGGCTTCGACCGGCTCAATGATATGTTTGAGCGGCTGATGGTCGACACCAACGAGGGGTTTGATAATTATCCTCCCTATAACATCGACCGGATCGGCGAAGATAAATACCGGATCACCATGGCCGTGGCTGGCTTTACGCTGGATGATCTGAACATTGTCCTGCAAGATGGCGCGCTGACCGTCTCCGGCACCAACAAGGAAAGAGCGGCCGAGACCGACGTGCAAATTCTGCACCGGGGCATCGCGGCGCGGGCGTTCCAAAAAACTTTCCGCCTGGCTGATTTTATCCAGGTCAGCGGCGCGGACATCAAAGACGGTCTCCTGACCATTCATCTGGTCCGCGAAGTGCCGGAAGAGAAAAAGCCGCGCACCATCCCGATCCAGACGGATGATGCCGGTCGCCAGCAAACGATTGATAACAAAAAATCGGGCAGCTAAGTTCCCCTGAGGCCCTCACTCTTCCCTAACCCCTCTGGGGTTGACACCCCACGCCTTCCCCGGGCGTGGGGCTTTTTTTAAGTAGGGGGCGACGGCGGCGTTTCATTGTTGCGCCGCCACGCACGAGACACCAGCCATAAAAGCAATACCCCTATACCCAGGCAGCCAACCGGTTCGGCCCAGTTCCACAGGCCGCGATCAATCGCAGCGGTGGCGGGCGGATTTTGCGTCAGATAGAGTACCGTCACTTTCTCACCAACCCTATAGGCCGGTGGGTTACTTCTGATGGAATCGTGAAAAGTAATGACCCGTCCGTTCTGGTCGGCAAAAGAGACCACCGGCTGATAGGTGGCGTGGGTGTGGGAGCCGGACGAGGAGTAGCTTTTGTCCATCCTGACCACGGTGCCGCTCGCCTGCACTCCGTGTACAGTCAGTTCATGCGTCTTGCTGTACGAGAAATAACTCGCTCCGATCAACAGCAGAGAGAGCAACACCAGAACTGGTGTCAATATTCGCATCTGCCGCCGTTGTTGCGCGACCCGCTCGGGAGACACCCCTCTGACGGCCGCCAGCGCTGCCTGCACTGCGCGCGTTTCATCGGGAGAAACCACGGCGGGAACCCCCTGCTTTACCTTCCATCGGGCAATGCCGAACAAGGCCGCTAGCGCGATAAACCACACCCACGGCTGGGTCGAGCTGAGAATCGTCGGCAAAATAAAAAACAGCAAAAAGGCCGCGAAAACCCATAGGCCCACTGTTTGTTGCGCCGTATTAACCACCGCGAAGGCTCCCGGATGGTCGCGCTGAATGTTTTGTATCTTTTGGGTTGACGTAAGAGCCTCGGCTGTCTGCTGCGCGTCCTGTTGTAGCGACGGAGTGGCGGGGTTTTCGTTGCGTTTTATCCGCCGCAACAGGTTTAGCACCATAATGGCGACAATCGGCATCCAGATATGGGGATCTGACATCTGTCGGGAAAAAGATTCGATGGCTATTTTTATGTCTGTCATGTTTTTTTCTCCTTCATAGATGGTCGGCGGCGCCTGAGCCGTGGGCCCTTTTTATCCATGCTTGGATAACCATGCAGCGGCGTACCCGCATATCGGGACAATTGTCAGGTTTTCTTTCCGAGCCAGCTCAACAATCTGCTGCATGAGAGTTCCGGCGGCGCCAGTACCGCGCAACGCCGGCGGCGCTTCAACATAGTCGATATAGAGCGTGGTGCCGGCGCGTCTGTAATTGGCAAAGGCCATTGAGCCGTTCAGGGAATACTCAAAACGGCTTTTATTGGTATTGTCTGTGAAAATTCCGGTCATTTCTCTATTGTCTACTATTGTTGTCTTGATCTCCAGAAAAAACCACCGCGATCTCTTTCACAGGCTGCTGGCCGATCACATGATCCTTGATCATCGCCCGGTTTAATGTCCCGCCCCAGCGTTCGTAAGCACGAATGGCATTTTCATTCGTATCCAGCACCCAGAGATAGAGGTGGCGCAATCCTTCTGCGGTAAGCTGGTCCTGAGCGGTTTTAAACAGAGCGTATCCGATGCCTTTCGACCAAGCCTCCTGCAAAAGATAGATGGCGTAAATTTCTCCCTGAACCTTCATGGCTTCATCACGCCCGGCGCCAAAGCAAACAAATCCAACCGCCTGGCTATTGTCAAAGGCGATATAGAGGTGCTGATTACTCTGCTCAAAAGACTCTTCCCATCTTTTCTGCCGGGCGCCCACGTCAAGGCTGTCGAGATACGCTTGATCAATCAGCCCGGCATAAGTTTGCTGCCAGGATTTGACGTGTATATGGGCCACGTCCTTCGCGTGTTCGATGGTGGCTTTTCTGATCTCGGCTTTGGCGCGCATGTTATAAATCTTCTCGCGGTTCCGGATGGTCATGCAAATGTTCAACGTACCATTGAATAGCGCGCTCATATCCATCAAACCCCTTTTCAGCGGCGTCAAGACAGGCGCTAAAAAGCGTTTCGGCAGCAAGCTTGTCGTTTCGACTTGAGTAATAAGCCAAGGCTAGAAATGCCTTTAATGCCGGATAATGCGGAAAAATGCGGACGGCCTCGGAAAGCACCGAGATAGACTCCGCGTATTTTAAATTGTTTCTGAGCGTGCTGCCAAACCCGACAAAGAAAGATTTCTGTTCAGGCTCGGGCAGCTTTTGCCATCCCACATTAAAACAATGCCGGTAACAAGGCTCTGCCTCTTTTTCTTCTCCCAGAAAGTCATGACAGCAAGCCTTATTGTACCAGGCTTCCACATCATCCGGATTGTTTGTCAACTGCGCCTGCAGCAACACGATACATTCGCGACGATCCGTTTCGTTTTTCGAGTGCTTGAGCTCTTTGACCTTGTTGTGCATTTTTTATCTCGGTTATGAAATGGCGGAGAGGATGAGATTCGAACTCACGGTACCTGTTACAGTACACCCGCTTTCCAGGCGAGCGCCTTCAACCACTCGGCCACCTCTCCGCAAGGTCTTGTATGAGCAGCACAATTGCAGGGCCAACCCTAACGGCTGCACATAAAAACTGCAAGATTTTTGTTAACGGCGGCAAACCATGACCTTGAAGCCCCCTTCTTCCGTCACCAGCTCCACCTGCGAAAAGCGCGTCTGCAGGGTTTTTTCGTAGGGCAGATGCCGGTTGGCGACCAGGTAGAGCCGCCCGGCGGGGGCCAGCATGCGCGCGGCGGCGGTGATGAGGACCTGACCTAAAGCCGGCACGGCGCGGGTGCCGAGATGAAACGGCGGATTGAGCAGGATCACCTCAAACGGGCCGAGCTGAACGTCGGGGCGGGTCAGATCCGTCCACACGGCATGGACCGGCAATGATGGATATTGACGGTGGATATTTTTTTCCGCCAGACGGACGGCGCGCGCATCAACATCCACGACAGTCAGGTTTTGGATGTGCGGCGCCTGCTTCGCCGCGCAGAGAGACAAGTATCCCCAGCCGCAGCCGAAATCAGCAACCGCTCCGCCCAGATCGCGCGGCAAATGACGGGCAAGCAACTCCGATCCGGCGTCCGCCTTGTCCCAGCTGTGCAGGCCGGGGCGGGAGATTATCGTTCCCGCCATCACGGCCTGTTCCTGTCCCCGCTCTCTCCACTGCGCGGCTTGTGATCGGTTCCAGCCAGCATCCACCGTGGCAAAAACCACGCGCGCCTTGTTCTTGCTTTCTTCAGAGGGCGCGAGTCCGAGCTTCTCGAACAGGTTTTTGAGCCGCTTGCCGCCGGCATTGTTCGGGGCGGCCGCGACAAGAGTGCCGCCTGTTTTGGACGCCATCACCGCCTGCGCCAGCCAATACTGCGTTTCCTGTTGATCCTTGCCGGGCAGCAGCCAGACCGTGTCAAAACGCGCGGCCTGTGACGGCTCCACACCCGCCTGCACCTCACAACCGCGCTCGAGCAGCGGTGCGGCCAGATCATAGCGCGGCTGAACCGCCACGACCGACAGATCTTTCAGCTCTGGCGCTTCTTGTGCATTGAGAAACAGCACCCGGGCGCCGGGGCGCAGCCAGGGCAAGTGTTGCCGGCGGTAGGGGAAGAGGAGAGATTCAATCATTACGCAGGTGCACTCGGTTGGAAAGGACGACGGTTTTTTATACGCTACCCCATCAGATTCTCATAACTCAAGAATTTCGCCAGATAAATAATTTTCACATAACAAAATCAAGCGCCATAATATCAACTTTCTCCAGCGTTATGATTTTACGCTCGGCGGAAAACACTCCGCTGGCGCGCCCTGCCGGAGGGATTGGTTGCCAAAAACGCTAAGGTCAGGCATGCTGAGGGTGGGGATTAGGTTTTGTTTGAAGGGTTTGAAGGGTTTTTTTCATGTTGAAAAAATTGGTTGTCGCCCTGTCGTTGTCAACCGCGCTCTGTCTGCCGTCCTTGTCATCGGCGGAAACAATTTCCGGGACCATCGCCAAGGCGCTCGCCTCGCATCCGCAGATCAAGGCGGGAGAATCCGCGCGCAAACAGGCGGACTGGAACATCAGCGAGCAACAATCGGGATTTTTTCCGACTGTGAGCCTCAATGCGCAGGACGGCAAGATGCGCAACAACGATAAAACCACCCGCGGCCTGGTCGCGGGCGGCGCTTCGTCCTGGATGGGCGAGGGCACCGTCACGATCACCCAGCCGATTTTTGACGGCTTCAGCGTGCTCAATCGCTATCGCAGCGCGAAAGACCGCTACGACGCAATCCGCACCGTTGCCCGCAACGAACGGCTCGGCTATGAAGAGGCGCACCGTCAGGCGGAGGCTGATTATATTGAAGTGACCGGCGGCCTGTCCGATACGGCGCTGGAGCTGGGCGACGGAAAATGGTGGGGCGCCGTGCCGCCGACGATCGAGGATGCCGTATCCCACGGCATCAACGGCAATCCGCGCATTCTCTCCGCCGCCAAGCAGGTGGCCTCTTCCGCCAGGGAGACCGAAGCGACCCGCTCCGGCCTGATGCCGCACCTCGACGCCGAAATGTCTTATATGAAGCAGGACGAACTGGAGGCGGTGGGCGGCGAAACCACCAGCGCCCAGGCGATGCTGAAACTCGGCTGGAGCTTCTCGACCGGCGGCGGCGAATTTGACCGGCTGCAAAAAAGCCGCGAGCAGGAAGTGGAAGCCGCCGCCAAGCGCCAGGCCGTCATCCGCACGGTGGAGCGCGATGTCCGCCAGAAATACACCTCCATGCTGGTGGTGGACCAGCAACTCGACCTGCTGTCCGAGCGCGCCGTCGCCAGCCGCAAAATTCTCGCCAATTTCACCGCCCAGTTTGAGGGCGGCAAGCAAACCAATTTGCAGCTGATCGCCGCCACCTCCAAAGTGTTCGAGGCCGAGACGGCGCTGACCGACGCGCGCTACCGGCAGATGCTGTCGCGCTTTGAGCTGCTCACCGCGATGGGCTCCCTGCGCGAGGCTTTCGGGGCGGCAAAACCCGGAGCAAGCCAAAAGGGCTGATAGCGTGAAAGGCTGATGGCGTGGCAGAACACCAAAAGGCCCAAGTTCCGGCGGATTTTCTTTTAGAGTCTCTGGTGTTTGTGACCGGCTATTTCGGGCATACCCGTTCGGCGACGTCGCTGCTGGCCGGCCTGCCGGTCGGCAAGGGGGGGCTGACCCCGAAGCTGTTTTGTCAGGCGGCTGACCGCGCCGGCTTCAAGGCCAAAATCGTCAAGCGCGCGCTCGATCAGGTACCGCCGGAGGTGATGCCGTGCATTGCCGTGACCAGGGACAAATCCGCCGTCATCCTGCTCCAGCGCAGCGACAAAAGCCAGTATCGCGTGCTCAATCCGGTGTCGCGGGAGGAAAAAGCCGTTGCAGTCAGGGAACTGGGCAAAAACCACTCCGGCTACTGCATTTATATCAAGCCGGATTATCAAAGCGATGACGCGGAGGGCGGCTCTTTCGACAATCACTGGTTCTGGAGCAATATCCTCGAAAGCCGCGGCATTTACCGGCGCGTGCTGCTGTCGGCCTTGCTCATCAACCTTTTTGCCCTGACCAGCCCGATTTTCACCATGAATTTTTACGACCGCGTGCTGCCCAGCAACGCGGCGGAAACCGGCTGGGTGCTGGCGATCGGCGCGGGGTCGATTTATATTTTCGATCTGATCATCCGCACCCTGCGCGGCTATTTCATCGACGTGGCCGGTCGGCGCGCTGACGTTATTCTGGCGCAAAAGCTGTTTAATCAGGTGCTGGATATGCGCCTCGGCACGCACAGCGGCTCGGTCGGCGCCTTTGCCAACAACCTCAGGGAATTTGACTCGCTGCGCGAATTCTTCAATTCCGCCACCATGACGGGACTGGTGGATTTTCCCTTCTCGCTGCTGTTCGTGCTGGTGATCTGGATGATCGGCGGCGCGGGTCTGTCTATCCTGCTGCTGGTGTTTTATGCCATTGTGGTCACGGTCGGGTACCTGATGCAGCTGCCGGTGCGCAAAAAAGTGCACCGCGCCCTGAAAACCGGCGAGCAGAAACACGGCCTGCTGGTGGAAACGCTCGGCAACCTCGAAATGATCAAGGGCATTGGCGGCGAGGGGCAGATCCGCGCCAGCTACGCCCATTACGTCGCGGCGGCGGCGGAAGCGGGCCAGCAGTCGCGCTTTTACTCCGGCCTCAGCGTCAATTTTTCCGTCTTCATTCAGCAGCTGGCCGGGGTGATCATCATGCTGGTCGGGATGTATATGGTCGAGGAGCGCACCCTCACCATCGGCGCCCTGATGGCCTGCGTGATTTTAAGCTCGCGCGCGATCATGCCGATCGGGCAGATCGCCGCGCTGGTCAACCGCTACCATCAGGCCAGGTCCGCCTACCGCAACCTCGACGGCGTGATGCGCCAGCCGGTGGAGCGGCCGCGCGACAAAAAGTTTTTGCACCGCCCGGTATTGAAAGGCGGCTTCCAGTTCAGGGAGCTGGGGTTTTCCTACCCGAGAACGACCCGCCCCGTGTTGCAGGGAGTGACCCTGAACATCGCGGCGAAGGAAAAAGTGGCGGTCGTCGGGCGGATCGGTTCCGGCAAAAGCACTCTGGTCAAGCTGCTGATCAATTTCTTTGAGCCGACCCAGGGCGCCCTCCTCGTCGACGATACCGACATCCGCCAGGTGGATCCAGCGGATCTGCGCCGCAATATCGCCTATATGGGGCAGGATACCGCCCTGATGAGCGGCACTCTCCGCGACAATATCGTCATGGGCCGCCCGCGCGCCAGCGACGAAGAGGTCCTGAAAATTTCCGAGATCACCGGCGTGCATGACTTCGTGCGCAAAAACCCCATGGGCTACGATGCGCCGGTGGGCGAGCGCGGCGAAGGTCTCTCCGGCGGACAGCGGCAATCGGTGGCCCTGGCGCGGACACTCCTCATGGATACGCCGGTCCTGATTCTGGACGAGCCGACCAATGCCATGGATAGCGGCACCGAAGACCTGATCCTCCGCAACCTCGAGAAGTTCATTCAGGACAAGACTTTTATACTCGTGACCCATAAACCCGCCCTGCTCAAGCTGGTCAATCGCCTGATCGTGATGGACGGCGGCCGCGTGGTGATGGATGGGCCGCGGGATACCGTGCTGCAGGCGCTCGCCTCCGGCAAAATCACCGTTCCACGGGGTTGAAAGACAGGCGATGCAGGAAGAAGACGCTGAATTCATGTCCGAGCTGGAAACCGCCGGCACCCTCAAGCCGAACAGGGCGTCGCGGGTCTTCTTGTGGACCATCGCGGCGCTGTTTTTCTGGCTGCTGCTGTGGGCCTCGGTCTCGGAAGTGGATGAACGCGTGCGCGGCATCGGGCAGGTCATGCCCTCCAGCGACGTGCAGGTGATCCAGAGTCTGGAGGGCGGCATCCTCTCGGAACTGCTGGTCAGCGAGGGCGCCAGGGTCAGGAAAAATCAGGTCTTGCTCAAAATCGCCGACGTGCAGTTTGCCTCGGAAGGGCGCGGCATCGAGGCACAGATGATGGGGATGGAAGCCAAACGCGCCCGGCTGAAGGCGGAGGCCTCCGGCCAGACTTTCGTGATGCCGCCGGAGATCACCAAGCAATATCCCGACATCGCCGCCACCGAAGAAAAGCTCTACCAGTCGCGGCAAGGCGAGCTCGCCAACGCCCTGCACATCATCGAGGATGAGGTGCACGAGGCCGAGGCCAATCTGTCGGAAGTCAAGGCCAGCATCAACAAGCTCTCCAAAAGCAAGGGGCTGCTGGAGCATGAGCTGGACATTGCCCGCCGCCTCGTCGAACAAAAAGCCATGCCGGAAATAGAAAAGCTCAAGCGCGAGCGCGAGCTGAACGACACTTCCGGCAACCTCGACAGCGCGCTGCAGTCGCGGCAATCTCTGGAAGCCAAGCTCAGCGCGGCGCAGAAGAAGGAGGAGGAAAAGAAAGGCGCCTTCAAGTCGCAAGCGCTGGGCGAGCTCAATGACGTGGAGGCCAAAATCGCCGGCTCCAGGGAAAACCTGACCTCGGTCAGCGATAAAGTCAGCCGCGCCGAGCTGAAATCCCCGGTCGACGGCATTGTCCAGAAAATTTACGTCCGCACCGTCGGCGGGGTCGTCCAGCCGGCGCAAAAACTGGTCGAAATCGTGCCGATCGCCGACGACCTGATGATCCGCGCCAAGATTTCCCCGGCGGATGTCGCCTTCCTCAAGCCGGGGCAGCCGGTCAAGGTCAAGATCACCGCCTATGATTCGCAAATCTATGGTGCTCTCGACGGCAAGCTGGAGCGGATCGGCGCCAATACCGTAGAAGACAACAAGGGCAACGCCTTCTTTGAAATCGACGTGCGCACCGACAAAAACTATCTGGGGCCGGAAGACGCCCCCCTGCGCATCTTCTCCGGCATGGTCAGCGAGACGGAAGTCATCACCGGCAAGCGCACCATTCTGACCTATCTGCTCAAACCCGTGCTGCGCGCCAAAGACCGCGCCTTCACCGAGAAATAAAATACGAGAGATAAATGATCCGCTTCGTGTTTAACCGCTGGGTGCAAATTTTTCTGCTGCTGTTGCTGCTGGCGGAGGCAGTGATGCTGCGGATCGAGAACACGCCGCTGATCGAACACCTGCAGCAGCTGACCTTCGACGTGTATAACCGGATTCTCCCCCGCGCCACGGGCCACGGGGTGGCGATCATCGACATTGACGAAGATTCTTTGCGCAACTACGGCCAATGGCCCTGGCCGCGGCCGCAGGTGGCGCAGCTTCCGGACATTCTGCACCAGATGGGCGCCCGCGCCATCGCCTTCGATATGGTCTTTGCCGAACCCGACCGCACCTCCCCCGCCCTGATCGCCGAGCGCCTGCCGCCCACCCCCGCCCTGCGGCCAATCGCCGAAGCGCTGAAAGAGCTGCCCGATAACGACCAGCTCTTCGCCAATAAAATCGCCGCCCTGGGGAATGTGGTCACGGCCTTTGTCGCCGCCAACCAGCCCGGCCGTCAGGACCCGGTGCTCAAAGCCAAATTTATCAATGAGGGGTATAAGCCGGACCCGCTGCGCTTTATCAACACCTTTCCTTACTTTGCCGCCTCGCTGCCGGCGCTCGCCGAGGCCGCCGCCGGAGACGGCTGCTTTAACATGGCGACGAGCCAGGACGGCATCATCCGCCATGTGCCGCTGCTGGTCGGGCAGCGGACGGCGGCGGGACAGGTCAATATGTATCCGACCCTGGCGCTGGAAGCCCTGCGCGTGGCGCTGGGCAAAACTTTTTACAAAGTGAAAAGCTTCGGCATTCCCACGCGGGAGGGCTACGGGATTCAGAGCGTGGCGCTGGGTGACTATACGATCCCCACCGATCAACGCGGAAGATTTCAGTTGTACTACGCCGGCCATCGTCCCGGCCTCTATATTCCCGCCTGGAAAATCCTCACCCGGCAAGTATCGCCTTCCCTCATCAAAGATAAAATCGTTCTGATCGGCACCTCGGCGATTGGCTTGCTGGATCTCCGCTCCTCGCCGCTCAATCCGGTCCTGCCCGGGGTCGAAGTCCATGCCGAAATTCTCGAGCAAATCCTCGGCGGCAAGTTTCTGACCCGGCCCGAGCTGTTCAACGGCGCGGAGCTGTGGGCGATGGGGGCCGTCAGCCTGGTGGTCATCCTGCTCGCCCCCTTTGTCGGCACCGGCCTGCTGGCGCTGCTGATCCTGGTGCTGATCGGCTGCAGCGGTGTCGGCGCGCTCTACGCCTATCAGACCTACGGCCTGTTGCTGGACCCGGTCTATCCGTCGCTGGCGATTATCGCGATTTTTATTTTGTCGTCGATTTTGACCAACCTGCGCACGGAGATGGAACGCCGCGCCGTCAAGACCGCCTTCGGCCACTACATCTCGCCGGCGCTGATGGAAGAACTGGCCAATAACCCGGACAAGCTGAAACTGGGCGGCGAGGTGCGCGAATTATCCGTGATGTTCACCGACATCCGCAACTTCACTACGATTTCAGAAACAATGGATCCCGCCGAACTGATCAGGATGATGAACGCCTTCCTGACGCCGATGACCACCTGCGTTCTGGAGAGCCGCGGCACCATCGACAAATACATGGGCGACGCGATGATGGCCTTCTGGAACGCGCCGCTCGATGACCCTGACCATCCCCGCCACGCCTGTCTGGCGGCTTTGAAGATGCTGACGGCGCTTGCCGCCGTGAACAAGGATTTGCAGGCGGCGGCGGAAAAACATCACAAACCGTCGCAGCATAAACCATTCAGGGAGCTGAAAGCGGGGATCGGCATCAATACCGGCACATGCTCGGTTGGCAACATGGGCTCGAAGCAGCGCTTCGCCTATTCGGCGCTGGGCGACACCGTCAATCTCGCTTCGCGGCTGGAAGGCCAGACCAAAATCTACGGCCTGTCGACCCTTATCTCCGGCTCGGTGCAAAAACGGGTGCCGGAACTGGCCACGCTTGAAATCGACTTTCTGATGGTTAAGGGGCGCAGCGAGCCGGAGCGGATTTATACCCTGCTCGGCGATGCCGGGATGGCGCAAAGCCCGGCGTTTTTAAACCTGAAGGACCTGCATGACAAAATGCTGCTCACCTACCGCGAACAGCGCTGGGCCAAGGCAGCGGAACTGACGGACTCCTGCCTGAACCTGTGGCCGGAGCTGCGCGGGCTGTATATGATGTATCAGCAGCGCATGGCCGAATTCAAAACCAACCCCCCACCCGCCGACTGGCGCGGGGTTTGGGTGGCCAAGGAGAAGTAGCCGCGGCTTCTAGAGCACTGTAGTAACATTGACACTAATGTCACCGATCGAGTGTCCCGTACTGACGGCGTTGTTAATGACCAGGGTGACTTGGGTGCCATTATAGGTGCCATCGTAGTGCACCGTGGAATGCGTTCCGGTAAGATAGTCACCCGCTCGCAGCGCAAAGTAACCATTTGAGGTGCTGTTGTATACATTGACAGTACTATATGTCACATTATTATTCGCTGTAATAGTCAGGGTATGGTTCGACGAGCTGGTCATATCAAACACGTCCCGAACGATGAGAGAAAGGATATTGCCCTCGTAACGCGAGGCGACAGAATCAAACACATTATTCGTGCCGAGATTGATTGTTTCGATATTGCGGATTGAACCGATACGAGATCCGACAGTAGGATCAACATTCGTATCGGTCATATCCAGTGCAATGGGACCGCTGCCGCTGCCGAGCGTGAGGAGGTCATTACCGGCGCCGCCATCAATATAACGGAAAGCGTTATCCGCAACGGTGATGGTGTCATTGCCGCCGCCACCGAGAATAACATCTCCCCCACCACCGCCGCTTACCGAAAAGGATGAAGATCCGGTATTGACGATAAAGTCAGCGACGCCCGTTCCCGTATATGACCCGCCACCCGTGAGCACATAGGGCGCTACGCCTGGTAAATAGTTCTGCAGGGCGATATGCTCGGTCAGGAAAGTGGTCTGGCCGGTTGTCGTGTCGTTCGCGGCGATAGTGACATCAAACCCCGGCGGGTGATCATGATACGACATGTACGACTGATAACCCGTACCCACTATAAGGCTGCCGGCGGCAGTGGTTGAGAAGGAGAAGGGCGATACACCGATCGTTGTGCCAGTATATGTATCGACGACCTTGGCGACAGAATAAGAAACCGCATCTCCCGCCGGTGCCGACAGATGCGCGGTGCCGACAACGGTGCCACTGGCGGCGAATTCCGCCACGCCGCTGCCGGAGCTATAACTGCCGGTATTAATAACCGGCGTATTGTAACTGCTGTCAAAGGCAAAACTCGGCGGCGCCAGCGTATGCGCGACGTCCGTCACGGTAATACCGGTCAGGTTGCTGCTGGTCGCGGCATTGTTGATGACCAGATCCACGGTGCTGTTATTGTAAGTTCCTCTGTAGTGCAGGGTAGATGAAGCGCCAATAGTGCCCCCATCCTGCAGCTGGAAGTCTCCGGTGCCGCCGGTGATAATGCTGAGCGCGGCCGCCGCAGTGGAGGTGATAGTCAGCGCATGGTTCGAGTCGGTCATCTGATAAACCTCCCTGACCCCCAGGTGCAGGCCGGTGCCGGAGGTGCCGAGATCGATGGTTTCGATGTTTTTGATAGGTCCCAGATTGGCCGTCGCCAGGTCTATCGTCGAAGCCGCGGCGCCCGTCATGGCGAGCAGCAGGGTGTCATTGCCGCTGCCGCCGTCAATATAGCCGTAGGAGAGGTTGGACACGGAAAGAGTATCACTGCCGTCGGTGCCGACGAAAATCTGCGGCGGGTTTGCCGGATTAGGCGACCCGTTCTGGATGTTCAGCCAGGGGCTCATAACAGCCGTATGCCCCAAACCGTCAGTCGCGGTGATGGTGAGGTTCAGCCCGTTGGGGTTCACGTAATGCGACAGGCCAAGCGGGTCATTCGCATAGACATTGCCCAGGCTGTCCATGGAGAAGGCCGTGGCATAAGGATAATTGGTCGAGGGCGAATAACCGCCGGAAGGCCCGTCGGGAACAATCTGCACAGGGAGATTAGCCCCGTTCACCGTGACCATGTACTTGATATCGCCGGCAGCCGCGTTATACGGCGTCACATGACCAACAAAAGTGCCCATGGCGGCAAATTCCTTGATGCCGCCCAAAGTCTGATAGTCGCTGGAATAACTGAAGCTGAGGCTGAAAGGAACTACATACGACGTGCCGCCGCTCGTTGCCACAGGTTGTATCGTCGTATCAGTGGTGGCGGTCAGAGTGGTGGTGGTAGTGGTATAGGTCGTTGTGCTTCCGGCGATAATCGGCGCCGTATAGGCGGTCATCACCGGAGGGGGGGCAAAACTTGTCGCCGTGTCGTAAAAGTTGGTCGCCGTGCCCAACATGCCGGTCATCCCCGTGGCGGCGCTCATCATTTTATATCCTGTCATCGCCATCATATCCATGCCCGCCATCATCATCGCCGGTGCCATCACGGGTGCCATTGGCGGCGCCATGTTCATGGTGGCATGATCACCGGCCGGTACAGGCGGTGGGGCCATCATGGGCGCCATCATGCCATCAGCGGGCGCGGTCTGCGGTGCATGATCTTCCCCGACCGGAGCCACGGGCGGCTTGGCGCTGTGGTCACCGGCTGGAGCCGGCGGCGCGGCGGCGGGTGGCGCATCATGCGCGGCATTGGCGGGAGCCGGCGGCGGCGCATCTGCGGCGCCATGTTCGGCAGCATGGGCGGGTGCAGCCGCGGCGGCCGCGGTGAAATGAGAGACGGTGTCACCGGCAACAGCGGCAACAGAATGGAAACTTTCGTGGAAGGTATGAGCGTCCATCTGCCCGAGATTGGTCGGGGCGCTCTGATAGTTGTTGAGCGCGACCGTATTGAAGCTTTCATGCATCTCGTGGGTGCCGGACCCGTTGGTGACGGTGATGGCTCCGTCGAGAATGGTGATCTTGCTCTCCTGCCCGGCGGGCATGATGTGCCCGGCGACGACCGTGCCGCGGATGCCGATCGAGCCAACCGGCGTTTCGATGCTGACGCTGCCGGGGTCCGCCTTGCCGATCAACCCGCTGGTATAGACAAACACGCCCTGCAGCATGGAGAAGAACGAGCTGCCCGAATGATGCGCCGAGTCGTAAATGAATTTGTCGACCGACATGCGCGCGCTTTCGCTGATCGCGAAGCTGGTATTGTCGGCAAACTGCAAATTGACGGCCCCGGCTTTTGAGGTTTCGATCACATCGCCCTGATACAGGGGCGTGTTCACCGCTGCCGGCACATGGGTGCCGTCGGCGCGGACGATATGCGCCTCGCCGGAGACTTCGGTAATATGCCCGACCGGGGTGGCGTCATTGGCAATCTGTCCCGAGGCGGCGTATTGACCGGCATGTTCTGGCGGCACAAAAGCGCTCACCAGTTGCGGCGACAGTTTCGCGCCGTCGGCGGTCACGAGATCCGGCGCGGTGCCCTGCTGGGCAAAATAACCTTCCACAATGACGCTGTGCCCGTCGGGCGCGGTCAGGTGCAAATCCAGCCCGACCCGGGTCATCTGGGCATTGGCGACAAACTCGCCGCCGGGCAGTTCCACCGGATGGCCGGCGGTGATCTCGATCCGCGTCTCTGTCGTGATGGTTTGTGACATGACTCCCCCCAGAGCTATTGCACCGGTTTATCTTACCATTCTATTCCCCAGGAGTTAAACGACCCTGAAACTTTCGTAAAAGTGTAGGTTAAATTAACAGAAGGTTAATGATTATGGATAATTGATGTATTCTGCGGGATATATGGCTGAATCGAAAATTACTTGGGCATGTTTGACGGTCGCCACCCCGCCGCAGGGCGGGGTCCGGCATGCGGCGTAAGCCGCTGTTTATTAAAGGCGCTTCGCGCGGCCCAGACCCCGGCCGTTGCCGGGGTGGTATGACTGGGCAACTTTGGTTTCAGCTATAAATCTTGACTCTGGCGACAAAAATGCCCATAAATCGTGCAGTTTTGATTGAGAATGACCTCTCCAGACATATTTTTGGAAGTTGAGTCGCTCTGCGGTCCCCAGTCGGCGAAGTTACGCTCACTGGGGTGTTTTGGCTTTGGGAGATGCGATGTTTGAGAATCTGACGAATAAACTGGGGAGTGTTTTCGACTCCCTCAAGAAGCGCGGCGCGCTCAAGGCGGACGACGTCGATGCCGCCCTGCGCGAGATCCGCGTGGCGCTGCTCGAAGCCGATGTCGCGCTGCCCGTCGCCAAAGACTTTATCGAGAAAGTGCGCGCTGAAGCGGTGGGCGAAAAAGTCCTGCGCTCCGTCCAGCCCGGGCAGCAGGTCGTCAAGATCGTTCATGATACGCTGGTCGACACGCTCGGCCATGACAATGCCGAACTGAATTTGAATGTGGTGCCGCCCGCGGTGATTCTGATGACCGGCCTGCAGGGTTCGGGCAAAACCACCAGCGCCGGCAAGCTCGCTAAATTTCTCAAAGACAGGCAGCGCAAGAAAGTCCTGCTCGCCTCGCTCGATATTTACCGCCCGGCGGCGCAGGAGCAGCTGGAGATTCTGGCGAAACAGGCGGAGGTCGTCGCCTTGCAGACCGTCACCGGTGAAAAACCCCTGCAGATCACCCGGCGCGCCCTGACGGCGGCGCGTCTGGGCGGCTACGACGTGCTGATCCTCGACAGCGCCGGACGCCTGTCGATTGATGACGCGCTGATGGCCGAACTGGCCGCCGTGCGTGACCTCGCCCGTCCGGTCGAAACCCTGCTGGTGGCGGATGCCTTGACCGGGCAGGACGCCGTTACCACAGCGCAAAATTTCCACCAGAAAATCGGCATCACCGGCATTATCCTCACCCGTGTTGACGGCGATGCGCGTGGCGGGGCTGCCTTGTCGATGCGCGCCATCACCGGCCAGCCGATCAAGTTTCTCGGCCTCGGCGAGCAGATGGATGCGCTGCAGGCCTTCGACGCGCGGCGCATTGCCGGACGCATTCTCGATATGGGCGATATTGTCAGCCTGGTCGAAAAAGCCGCCGAACATGTCGAGCTGGCGGAGGCCCAGCGCACCGCCAAGCCGGAGGTGCTGAACGCCTCGCGCCGCAAGCGTATCGCCGCCGGCTCCGGCACCAGCGTGCAGGAAGTCAACCGCCTGCTCAAACAGTTTCAGGACATGCAGACGATGATGAAACGCATGAACAAGCTCGGCGGCAAAGGCATGATGCGCGCGCTCGGCGGTATGCTCGGCAGCGGCACCATGAGCGAGATGGATGAAATGGCCAAAAATATGCAGGCGCAGGGGGACGGCATTCTCGGTCCCAACCCCTTCCCGCTGCGGGAGAAGAAATGAGAATTTTTTGGAGACTTGAAGGGTTGCAGTCTCCTGAAGATAGATTTAACAAGCAGCCGGATGTAATATTGAGTAAATGGAGAAACAAACATGTTGAAAATTCGTATGAGCAGGGCCGGGGCGAGAAAGAAGCCCTTCTATCATATCGTCGTGGCTGAATCCCGCGCGCCGCGGGACGGCAGCTTCCTGGAAAAGCTCGGCACCTATGACCCGAAACTGCCGCGCGATAACGTCGAGCGCGTGAAGCTGAACGCCGAGCGCATCAAATTCTGGATCGGCAAAGGCGCGCAGGTGTCCGACCGCGTCGCGATCTTCCTCGGCAAGGCTGGCGTGGCCCCTATGCCCGCGCGCAAGAACAATCCACAGAAAGCGATTGCCAAAGCCAAAATGACCGAGCGCAAGAAGGCTCACGAAGAAAAAGCCTCAGCTCCAGCTCCCGCCGCTGCAGAAGCGCCGGCTGCCGGGGCGCAGGGTTAATCTTGCCGATGAGCGATGCTCTAATCTGCATGGCCGAGATTGTCGGCGTGCACGGCGTCAGGGGCATCATGAAAGTCAAGGTCTTCAGCGATACGCCTGAGGACCTGATGGACTATATGCCGCTGTGCGACGCTGCCGGCAAGCGGACCTTCGAGTTCCTGACTTTTCAGCCGCACAAGAACATTTATCTGGTCACGATGAGCGGTGTCAACGACCGTGACGCCGCCGGGAAACTGCGCGGCACCAAACTGTACATGCCGCGCCGGAACCTGCCCGCCCTAAAGGATAAAAACACCTATTATCATGCGGACCTGCTCGGGCTCACGGCGGTCGATGCCGGCGGCGCGGTGATCGGCCAGATTATTCAGGTCGCCAATTTCGGCGCCGGAGATCTGCTGGAAATCCGGCCGCTCACGGGCGCCAGCTATTTTGTGCCCTTCACTAAAACCGTCGTGCCGAAAGTGGATCTGAAAAAAAAGCAGGCAACTGTGATAGTCCCACCGGGGATGCTGGATTAAGACAGGGGAAAATTCCCACCTTCTTATGCTTACATCCGTTCTGATTCAAACAAATGCCGAATGGCCTGGTTGATCGTCTGAACGGACTTTATACCCTTGTTTTCCACCCTGAAAATCAGGCAGTGCTCGTCGTAAAAGACCGGCGCCTTGGGCAGGCGTTCCAATTTCTTTCTTGAACGGTGGGCGACCTTTGCGGGCAGAATGCCGATGCCGCAGCCGTTCGCCGTCAGATCAGCAATGACCTCAAGGTTATCGGAATAAATCATGCGGTCAAAGATCATGCCGCTTTTTTTCAGCTTTTTTAAAAGAGCCTGGGCTTGCAGGAGTCCGGGGTCGCAAATCAGGATGGATTTGTTACGGCGCGGCGCTTGCGCGGCGGTCCACAAGGTCATTTCATCTGTGCACAGACGGTGGATGATCAGATCAGGATGTTGAATGGGATTCACCACCACACCCACATCGATTTTCATGCTGACGACCTCCTCCGCGATCTTGCGCGAGAGGTCATGGCGGAGCTTGATATTGAGTTCCGGGTGTTTTTCCATCAAGCCGGGCAGAAATCTAGATAACAAATACAGCGCAACAGAAGCATGACAGCCGATGGTATAGGCGCCCTGAATGTCATGAACGGAGGAGAGCGCCTGCGCTTTGACGTCATCCCATGATTGCAGCAGATGCCGCGCATGGGCCAGCACCTGCTTTCCCGCCGGAGTCAGATTGACGCCGCGCCTGCTCCGGGTCAGCAAAGAGGTTCCGACGGATTGCTCCAGTCTCTGCATCGCCAGTGTCAGAGAGGGCTGGCTGATCCCCAGTCTCTCTGCGGCGCGCGAAACATTGAGCGTATTCGCGACTTCGACGAAATAGGTCAGGTCGGCGGGTGATGCTATCATAGTTATTACCTATTATAATTATAATGAGATAATACTATACCTATAATCCTGCGAGGGCTACTGTTTGTTTATCCGGGAGTAGCAGCGCAGTAAATATCGATGAAGATCGCGGACGTAACACTTACAAAGGAGAAAGACTATGGATCAAAACCATCGAAATCGGCTGAACAAAGAAATCAGCCAGGTTTTTAACCGGTTTGCCGGGCAGATCGTTGATCCCGCTAACCCGAGTGATCCCGTGCTGAAAGCGATGAACCTGGAAGCCTTTAATCATTTCAGCACCCTGCGTCTTGTCTCCATTGGCACCCAACCTGATGAGACTGACGATGTCCTCACCCGCATTAATGCTGAACTGATCAGTGCCGGGGGTGGAAAGTGGCGGATCGGCAATCGATTTTTCCGGGGCTAGGTCTATGAATATCTAATAAATGTTATTTCAAAACAAATGAAGGAGACAGACAATGGTATGGGAGATTGTGAACGGAAAGAAAAAGACAACACATGAGGATGATTTTAACCGGACGGCAAAAAAACAAGGTGAACCGTATCAACCTCCGGTGCAGGACTATGACATCCATATCTATTTCGAATCCGACGCGCCATCCAAAAAAACAGCGGGTCAGGTAGCACTAGAGATAAAAAGACTTTTCCCTGACGCTGTGCTGGATATTCACCGCCTTGACGCGAAAGTCGGGCCGCATACCGCTCCTAATTGGGCAGTCAATATTACGCCCGAAAGCTTTGGCGAGGTTGTGAGTTGGCTTCAGCGCCACAGCGAGGGGCTCTCCATTCTCATCCATCCCCATACTGGAGACGAGATAGCGGACCATACGAATTCGGCGCTGTGGCTCGGCAAACCCATCGAGCTGAATATAGCGTTCTTTGAAAAGTCCAAACCGACACCGCCGAAAGGCCCGTCTCTTTAGCAAGATTTCACAGAGATAGTTTATATTAATAAAACCGGAGTCAGGTTCATGGCTCCGGCTTTATTACGGCCGGATGAACATCAGCCGCGAATGCACCGCACCGAGCGTTTATTGGTCAGAAAGTTGGTGACTCGCCAGGCATCCGTGGGGCGTGTGCAATAGCCGTTAGTTTCATCGAAACCCGTTCCGGACCAGTACCACCCGCGGGGATAGGTGCCCGATAAATCAAAAGCGCCTTTGAACGCCCCTCTGTCTTTGCACACATTGAACAGGCAGCTCAATTCGGCTTTTGAAGGAACGCGGAAATCATGTTTGTCACCAACCACCAGCTCTTGTGCGTATCGTGCCGCCTCGTTAAAGTCGAGGCAGAGCGGCGCATCCGCGGGTGCTGCATACATGGCCCGGCCTGTGTTCGGTGAAAGGCCGGCATAGATGGTTCCATCCTCCATCCGGTCGCCGATCGCGAGTTCTGTGGCCATGACTTGCTATCTTTCTATCTTTTAAATTAAAGTTTTCTTTCGGAACGAACGCAACGCACATGCATGGCGTCAAACTTGTGCTTGATATCCTGATCGCCATCGCTGAAATTCTGCATATAGGCATACAGATCACAGCGGGATTTGGACGACCAATAACCCCCGCCAGCTTCATTGAACGTGCCTTTCAGGGCGCCGCGATGCCTGTTCCGCTGCAATACGGAGAGCTCCGCCTTGGACGGCAGACGGAAGCCGCCGTGGTCCTGCGCATCCACCGCCTTGGCGGCATATTCCCTGGCCTCGCGAAATTCCAGCGTCAGGGGCGCATCCGCGGGCAGAACATACATCCGCTCATGTGTATCGGGAGAAATGCCGGCATAGATGGTGCCGTCTTCCCTTTGATCGCCGACTTTCAGCTTTTTGGTCATGACTTTAAGGCCTCCTCAGGTTATTTAAGATGATATGTAATCTAAACGATTCTGTGTGTTCTGTCAAATAAAAATCGCTGTGGTTTTAATATTTTTCTTGACTTCATTATGGAGAATAACATATGTTAAATCTATAGCAATCTGAAAGGATCTGAATATGACCGGCGAGAACGATAAGAAAGTGCTCCCGTTTGGCAAGGGGGATAAAACTTTCAAGCGTGTGAGCGATAATCCCCATATAGAAGTCCTGAGTTTCTCGAAAACCAGCCGAACGATGGAGCCCTGTTCTTTTTATGCCGCCGCCGTTCTGGTACGGCCCGCCGGTCCTGATAAGTCTTCTATCGCCCTGCCAGACGGTACGACTATCACAGTATCACTGCCATATAAGGAATTGTACGACAGGATTGAGGAAGGCCTGTCGCCCATGGACTTGAAAGAATACTGTGAAAAAGTTATTCCGGAACCGCCAATTGGTGAAAAAACGCAAGACGGCCAGAGCGTTTATCTCGGTCAATATGTCCCGAAAGATCGTGATGGTAACAGCCTCGGCAAGATATTCAATGTCTTTGCCGCCCCGCAAGACCTGACGGACGCCTCCGGCAAAAAAGAGACCTTCAAATACGTCAATGCCGTGAAGCGCATTGCTGAACTCAAAAATTGGAACGGTTTTGATGGCACCAATTACGCGACAGATAAAGAGATTTATCAAGCCCTGAAAGACGGTAGTTACAATGGCGGCTGGATTATCCCGACCCGCGATCTTCTATCCGGCAAGGATGTTGATGGCAATGCGACAACACCTGATAATCTCCACGCTCACAAAAACACCGGTGCCCTTGCAGGAACCTTCACAACAGCCGCTAGCGGTTCCGGTTATCCCGGCTGGTACTGGTCGTCCACGGAGAACCGTGACGACTCGTCCGGCGTGCATGGTGTCCGCTTCTCGGATGGTTACGAGAGTTGGGACCGTAAGGACAGCCTTCGGTTAAGTTGCCGGCCTGTGCGCCTAGTTGCTGCTTCAGCTCCTTCGCTGGGGTGACGTCTTCGGCCAGAGGCCGTTAGTCATTCAACCATTTGATCATTCACAGCCCCGCGCAGCGGGGCCGGTAAAAAAATGCAGAATGATCTGCCTTTCCAGGGCGGGGTGTTCTTTTTTGGATTATCATGTTAGCAAATATCAAATATATCGAGGCGGATACGACAGAAAATTCGCACAGGAAATAAAGATTCTTTCATAGAGTTCGGGACTGTACATCCTGAAGAGCCATTGAAGTTATTGTTTGGGGGTGGGCGGCGGCGGCTTGTCCGGCTTGAGGGTAGGCGCGAAGTTCTCTTTCAAGGTAGCCCCTCTGGTGGGCGCGCTGAGCGACGGTCTTTTATCCAGGGGGCGATATGATGGTTTGTCCAGCCTGACGATCGGCGTAAAGTTTTCCTTCATAGCAGCCCGGGTAAACGCTTCCTTTACGGCAGGAAATTTATTGTACAGTTCGTCAAAACGGGGGGATACGGTTAAAGTCGGCAATGCGTCGTCCTGAAGGAGAGCCTCTTTTCGGTGGGTTATATTTTTTGATAACTCTTGAGTAAATTCATCCCGCCGCCGAATTGTATCATCCATCGCAGCCTCTCGTATGCCAAGGGTGATCCCGAAGGCAAGCGGCGCCAATACGAACAGGAAGGGCGCCGCAGCAAATCCTGTCGCCGCCAACAAGGCCGTGCCACCTATGGTCCCGATCGCTCCCCCTCCTATCATCGCGACTGGCTTGAATATTTCTGAGTTACTATCGTAATCTTTTGCATCAACCTGACGTTGCGCATCCTTCACAACGCCGCTCATGTTACTTTCCAGGCCCGCGAATGCCAGATAGCGTTCCGCCGCGTCGGAAATTTTTTCAATCTCCTCTACTTTTTGTCTAACGATATTCTCCGCCGCCAGCTGCGCCGCTTTTTCTTTTTTCTTCTTGTCTGAACCGAACATCTTGATCTCCCCTGTGCCAGAAAAATATCGCTATGAATATTCAGAATCATGTATTTTCCCTAGCAACATAGGGGGTTCGTTTTACTATGTCAATTTAAAAATTGTCACCCTCTCGGTCGTTATTACTATGAGGTCAACTCATTGATCATAAATGATAATATTTTTAGCACGTTTATTTCGTTGTTATGAACAAAAATTATTGACAAGCGGCCTGATTCTCCAGTACAGTTAATTTATCTTTATTTAACATAAACATTAAGGAGTTCTATCATGTCTAAAGCCCAAGCAGCAGCAAAATCCAGTGGTGGCGGTCTCAGCCTCGCGTTCGTCGTAGGCAGCATTGTCGCCTGGTGCAAAACCCCCAGCTTTGTCGGCTTAGCCGGTGTTGGTAAATCTCTACTCACGGGTCTCGGCACATCCATTGGCTCCAGCATCGGCATATTGGCCGGCGGCTTGGGCGGCGGTCTTGGCTTGGGCTTGCTTGGTTTTCTGGTGGGTGGCAAAAAAGGTGCAATCGTCGGTGCTATTGGTGGCGCAATTATTGGTGGCGTTGGTGGCTATGGTGTGGGTGTCTACGAAGGCTACACGACCGTACGCGGTTGGCTGATGGATAAAGATAAAGACGCTGTCGTGACCTCGTTCAATGACAGTGCGGCTAAAGATGCCAAGAAGATGGTCATTGTGAACGCCAATGCATTCGCAAAACCTGCTCAGCAATTACACAGCGCGTAGAAACAACGTTTAAAGAGTTCAAGCATGACTGAAATAACGGTTGGCACAAAAATGACCGATGGTTCGATCTATGCGGGTCTGACGCCTGACGGGCCCGATGGCAAACGACGCATTTTTGCCATGCCGCAGGATCTTAGCGTCACAATGGCTTTCAACGAGGCGGTCAAAGCAGTCAGAAAACTGAATGCGGAGAACGCCCTTGGTCACAATGATTGGCAACTCCCCGCGCTGGAAAATCTGTGGGTCTTGCACAAAAATCAGGAAGAGGGCGCCCTGAAGGGCACCTTTAATAAGGCGTCTCCTAATAGCCCGAGTGATTGTCGTGACTGTTACTGGTCCGCGACAAGAACCGATGACAAAACGGAGGTCTATGCCGTCAGCTTTTCGGAGAATTTGGATGATAGCTTCCGTAAGGCGGGCTACCAGATGTCTGTCCGCCCCGTGCGCCTCGAACCCGTGCAGTAAAACTCCGGTAATGAGTGTCCTTAATCTTGCATCTTTCTTCAATTGAAAAACTGTTCGCCAGCACGAATATATTAACGCTTCATTAATGGAGTTATGACAGAATACAAATCAGAAGGTATAAAAAATGCCGGATCAAGGCCGTACTTTAACGCCAGTAGAAGCCTATGATTCATTGCGGTGGGTTATGAGCCAGACACGCTGTGTTTTTATCATGGCGTTAGAAGATGATTTCAAAAAAACCGGTGATCCCCAATATAAGCCAGATCTGGATGTTGCAACATTGAAGGGATATTGTGGCTTTGCCCAATCTTTCATAGACCTCACTCTGAAGGACTACAGGATAGGGGTATCACATCCTTTTGCTCTGCAGAGCCTGCCAGAACGGCCGTATGACCATGTCGCCCTCAGCGTAGAAATTGAAACGACGGAAGGTAAAAAGAGTTTTCTCTTTGATCCAACTTTTAAACAATTTTGTACAGGGACAGATAACGATCCGGGCCATATTTTAGGCAATATGCCGGATGGCGAACATATTCTTCATGACCTTTTGACAGAGGGGTTTGTTGAATTAACGCCGACATGTGCGCTCAGTTATTTGTCAGCATTTTCTAAAGGTATCTGCCCGTTTCCTGTAGAAAAAGAAGCCCTGTCTTTCTTCTCTCATCCTCCTGAGAGTAAGTATAACCGGTGGTTTAGTCGACAATTCATGGAAAACAAGGGTTTTGTCAAGACATCGCCAGAGATCAAACCATAGCAGCTCACTCGTGACTTTCAGGCCCAGTTGCGCGGAGGTTCTTTCTTCCAGCGCCAGCACGTCGACGTCCTTCCAGAAATTCCTGGCGGAGGTTTTGCCGGCGACTTTTGCCTTGGCGCGCGCGGTCGAAGCGCCCTGCACCAGCTTTTCCGTCTGCCGCACACTCAAACCGCGTGTCACGATAGCGTGGGCGATGGCCTCGGCGGCCTGACAGCCAATCAAGGCGCGGGCATGGCCGGCACTGAGCGTGCCGTCCTGGATATATTGCCTGACCTTGTTGGGCAGTTTCAACAGCCGCAACATATTGGCGACATGGCTGCGGCTTTTACCCAGATGCTGCGCCAGCACTTCCTGGGTGTGATGAAATTCATCCATCAGGCGCTGGTAGCCTTCCGCTTCTTCGAGGGCGGAGAGGTCTTCGCGCTGCAGGTTTTCGATCAGCGCGATTTCCAGCGCGTCGTTGTCATTCAGGTCCAGGATCACAACCGGCAGTTCGTGTAATCGCGATCGAGTCAACCAGGCTGCTCAGCGCCGCCTCGTCGAAACGGCGGCGCGGCTGAAACTTGCCGGGCCGGAGCTTGTCCACCGGAATTTTACGCGCCGCCGCAGCGGGAGATTGCTGTTTCAGTGCCGTGGAAACAATTTCGTCCGCACGTTTTATTTTTGGCGCATAGGCCGCTTCTTCATGGCGCGCCTCCTGAAACAGCGCGTCCAGACCCCGGCCCAGCCCGCGTTTTTTAATATCTGATGTCATGTTTTTTCTCCGTCGTGTTTTTTCAAACTGCAGCGCTGTATTTCACTTCAGCATTTTTTTCGCGCCTCAGAATCTCCTTGGCCAGCTGGATGTATGCCTGCGATCCATGACAGCTCATGTCGTAAACAATCGCCGGCAACCCGAACGAGGGCGCTTCCGAAATGCGCACGTTGCGCGGGATCATCGTGTCATAGACCAGCGCGCCGAAGTGCTCCTTGACATTCTCCACCACCTGATTGGACAGGTTGTTGCGCTTGTCGTACATGGTGAAAACAATGCCCATCAGGCTCAACTGGTTATTAAAGCTGTCCTTGACCCGCTCAATGGTTTTGACCAGGTGGCTCAGGCCCTCCAGCGCAAAAAACTCGCATTGCAGCGGCACCAGCACGCCATTTGATGCTACCAGCGCGTTAAGGGTCAGCAGGTTAAAGGAAGGTGGGCAATCAAATAATATATAGTCATAATATTGCTTTGAGTTTTCCAGCGCCAGTTTCAGCCGCGCTTCACGGCGCTTCATGTCAATCAGCTCAATTTCGGCGCCAGAAAGGTGAATAGACGCTGGAATTACTGATAAATGAGGGACTTTAGTGGGTGCAGCGGCTTCATCGATCTCACATTCGCCAAACAAGACCTCGTACGTGCCATGGGTCCGGTTGGCCCGGTCGACGCCAAGCCCGGTGGAGGCATTGCCCTGTGGGTCCAGATCAATAACTAACACTTTCTTGCCAACCGCCGCCAAAGCCGTGGCCAGATTGATGGTGGTGGTCGTTTTGCCGACGCCGCCCTTTTGATTGGAAACGCTGATGTAACGCGGCGAACGCACGGCACCCCCCTCGAACGTGGCAGGAACAGTCTCATCTTTGAGGTGCGGCTGATTCATGGATATTGGTACCGCGAAACAACAGAAACAATCAAGAGGCAATTTGTTTCACGTGAAACAAAAAATTATTTCAATGTTAAGTTATTGATTTTTAATATTTTTCCAGTTTTACTGGTAATGCTTGGATAAACTTCCAGCTCAAAATTCCAGCGCTTTTTGGACTTCACCAACTCTTCTTCTGTTTTTTCTCCCTTGAGAAACAAAAGAGTGACGGGGTGGTTTGATGTCGCCAATTTATTGCTCATGACCAATAAATCGCTCAGTGGCGCCAAGGCTCTGGCGGTAATAAAGTCGAGCTTATCAATTTTTGTTATTTCTATTCGATCATCATGAATGAAAACCGGAGTTTTTGTTTCACGTGAAACTTCCCGCAAAAATGTAGCCTTGCGTATATCCGATTCAATCAGGTGCACTTCTGCAACGCCCATCATGGCTAATACGAGTCCAGGAAATCCCGCGCCAGAACCCATATCCGCCAATTTGATATTCTTATCCGGAATGAATTTCATCAGCTGGGCCGAATCAAGAAAGTGGCGCTGAAACAGCTCCTCCAGCGTGTCGGAGC
>JACQAA010000074.1 GCA_016195185.1 Pseudomonadota bacterium
CATACCGTAAACCGTCAAAATCAGCTCCCAGAGCAACATGGAGCCTTCATGATTACCCCAAACTCCCGACATTTTATAAAGAAGAGGCTTATCGGTATGACTGTTATTGGCTACGTTCAGTACAGTGAAATCGCTGGTTACATAGCAATACATCAGTGAAAAAAAGGCAATGGCGACCAGAATGAATTGCGCCAACGCAGCAGGCTTTGCAACTGCCATCCACGCCCGGTCACCACGCGAGGCACCGACCATCGGGAAAACTACCTGGATCAGTGCCACCAACAAGGCAAGAATAAGGGAAAAAAGACCTGTTTCTGCAATCATTTTTAAAGCTCGCTTGAAAGAGCAGGAATTCAGGTTTATACCATATAACCATGGCGAAACAATACATTACCGCAGAAAAACTGGCCCATGGCTATGGAGATGCGCCATTGTTTTCCGGACTGTCTTTTAGACTTCCGGCAGGCCACATCCTGCAGCTGATGGGGAAAAACGGTAGTGGAAAAACTACCCTTTTGCACTTGCTGGCGGGTTTAAAACATCCACGGGAAGGAAGTATCTCACGAGATGAAGAAACCTCACTCTTGTACATCGGCCACCAGAACGCCTTAAAACTTGACCTGTCTCCACTGGAAAATCTCCTGCTGTATCAACCAGTAGCTAACGTTTGTAAAAAGTCACTGGAGGCACTGGGATTAAAACCTGCCCTTCACCATCAGCCCTGCTACACCCTTTCAGCCGGACAACAGAGAAAGGTCGCACTCAGCCGCCTGATGATTTCTGACGCCCGCGTTTGGATTGTGGATGAACCTTTTACGGCACTGGACGATTCTGCCCGCGCCCGTATTATTTTCTGTCTGGAGGAGCACGCGCGGCAAGGCGGTTGCGCTATCGTCGCCACCCATGACTCCCTCGATATCGCAGAGCCCCTGTTAAAGAGAATGTCATTGTCATGACCCCCTTGCGGTATTTTCTGTTCTGTCTCAAATTGCACTTTCGTCAACGACGCGAAGTAGCGCTGCCTTTGTTTTTCTTTCTGATGGTGTCCAGCCTTTTTCCCTTGACGTTTTCATCGCAGCACTTGCCTGTTATTGCCCCCGTGACGTTGTGGATCTCGGCATTGCTGGCCATTTTACTCTCCCTCAACAACCTATTCCGTGAAGATGTAGAGGATGGATTTTTGATACAGCTCCTGTTATCCCCCGCGCCCTTAAGCATCTTGATAGCTGTGAAACTGCTGGCACACGGGCTGGCCTACCTCCTACCGCTTTTTGCCACCCTGCCCGTTTTTGCGCTCTGGTATAATTACCCATGGGACAGCTTTTCTATCCTAGCGCTGTCTCTTGCTTTAGGAACACCAACGCTTCTCATTCTGGGTGCAGTGGCGGCGGCCCTGGCTGCCGGACTAAAACAGAGCGGAATGCTCCTGATGCTGATTACCTTGCCACTGACAACACCGATCCTGCTTTTCGGGCTCAGCATGGCGGAGATGGCCTCAAACGGGTTACCCTGGGCAGCGCCCTGCGATTTTCTGCTGGCGATGGCAGTGGTTTCGGTTAGTGTAGGCCCATGGGTTGTTGCATCTTCGTTAAAATTGGGGGTAAGTTAATGAATATTGTAACGCGTTATGCCTCCCCAAAACATTTTTCTGCGTTGGCAAAACGGCTCGCGCCATGGATGGGCGCTACTGCCGGTATCCTACTAACACTCGGCCTTTATTGGGGGCTGCTGATCGCCCCGACAGATTATCAGCAAGGTGACGGCTACCGCATCATGTTTGTCCATGTGCCGGCGGCGTGGATGTCATTGATAATCTACGTCGTTATGACGGGATGCGCTCTGGCAACCCTAATCTGGCGTACAAAAATATCCGAATACTGGCTACTCAGCAGCCCCCTGCTGGGCGCCTCCTTCACTTTTTTGACGCTGGTCACGGGCTCGCTCTGGGGCAGGCCAATGTGGGGGACATGGTGGGTATGGGATGCACGCCTGACCTCAGAATTGATTCTTCTGTTCATCTATCTCGGCATCATGGCTCTGGAGGGAGCCATCCCTGACAGGCGCAAGGCTGCCCGCGTGGTCAGCATGCTGACTTTGGTCGGTTCTGTGAATATTCCCATTATTAAATTTTCCGTGGACTGGTGGAACACCCTTCACCAGCCCGCCAGCATTTTTCGTGCCGGTGGCCCCGCTATTCACCCCCTCATGCTCATTCCACTATTTCTGATGGCGGGGGCTTTTACCTGCTATTACTTCTGCCTGGTGCTGTGGAAGATCCATAAGCAGATCAAAGGAAAACACGTATGAACCATCTGCACGATATCTGGGCAATGGGTGGATATGGGGCTTATGTATGGCCCTCCTACGGCATTACCTTGCTGGTGCTGGCACTGAATATCCTGCAGGTGTGGGGAAAATAAATCATGATGTTGTTCTCGCGCCTCCACCAGCGCCGTATGAGCTTCCTGATCTTCGTCCTTGTCTCCTTGGCCATAGCTGCCTTCTTTATGCTGCGCGCCCTTAACGAAAACCTGCTCTTTTACTTCACTCCCAGCGATATCGTTGCCGGAAAAGCACCCCTCAACCACCTCTTCCGCGCCGGCGGGATGGTTGAAAATGGCAGCATCAAACGCAGTGGATTGACCGTGCAATTCAGAATTACCGACCTGCATCAAAAAATAACCGTCATCTATACTGGCCTCCTGCCGGATCTTTTTCGCGAAGGTCAGGGTGTTATCGTGCATGGCAAGACTGACAAGACAGGGGTATTCACAGCCGAGGAAGTTCTCGCCAAACACGATGAAAAATACACGCCACCCGATGTCGCTCACACGCTGCGCGACCAGCAGCGACTGCAACAGGATCACCCATGAAGGTCATATGTCAGGAAATAACCTCATCCGCAGACCAGAACACGTCTTTGGCCCTTCGTCGCCGCGTATTTATCGAGGAACAAAAGGTACCGCCAGACAGGGAAGTGGACGGACTGGATGCTGAGGCATGGCATTTCGCCGCCAAGGCGGGAGACCGGATGATCGCAACCTGCCGTGTACGCCTGATAGACAAGACAGCCAAAATTGAACGCGTCGCCGTACTGAGGGAGTTTCGCGGCCAGGGGGTCGGCAACGCGCTAATGAGATTTGTCATGCAAACCCTAACACGTACGGAGAGCATCAACCTTCTGAAGCTGAGCTCCCAGACCACCGCTCTGCCGTTCTACGAAAAAATGGGTTTCAAAAAAAAGGGAGCGGAGTATATGGATGCGGGCATACCGCACCACGATATGACGCTGGCGGTCGGTAAGAAGTGAGCGACAGGGATATTTCTCCATAATCAACGATTGCTTTAGCCCCTTGAATCCAGTAATAATTTATCTGGTTTAGAAAGGTTAGCGCCATGTCAAAGAGCAAAGTAGAAGTCATCACTGCAACGGCCGTTGTCGACAGCAATACCCTGGTCGAGGCGAAGATCGAAAATCTGAAGCAATTGCAGGAACGCGGGGTGCAGCCCTACCCCTATAAGTTCAACGTGACTCACTATGCAGGTGACCTGCAAAAGACGTATGCCAACCTCGCCACTGGTGCGATGACAACAGATGTCGTCACTGTCGCGGGACGCATGATGTCAAACCGTAACAATGGCCTGTTTATTGATTTGAAAGATTCGACCGGAAAAATTCAGATTTTCAGCCACAAGGATCACCTCTCCTCCGACGCATTAGAGATGATGTCCTATTTCGATATTGGCGATATGATCGGCGTAACGGGGATCGTGAGACGCACGCCACGCGGAGAGTTGACCATCAATTCCACAAAAGTCGAAATACTATGCAAGTCTATCCGCCCATTACCAGAAAAATATCATGGCATCCATGACGTCGAGATTCGCTACCGCAAGCGCTATCTGGACCTGATCATGAACGACGACAGCCGCAAGACATTCAAGAAACGTAGCCGCATTGTCTCTTTCATCCGCCAGGCCCTGCTGAATGAAAACTTCATGGAAGTTGAAACACCCATGCTGCACCCGATAGCCGGCGGCGCCACTGCCAAGCCATTTTTGACTCATCACAACGCCTTGGATATACCATTGTACCTGCGGATTGCACCGGAACTATACCTGAAAAGACTGGTCATTGGCGGTTTTGATCGTGTATTCGAAATCAACCGCTGCTTCAGAAATGAAGGCATTTCTATGAAGCACAATCCCGAATTCACTTCGGTCGAAATCTATCAGGCCTATGCCGACTATACCGACATGATGGGCCTGGCCGAGCGCATTATCGAAGGCACTGTCAAAACTACCCATGATGGATCGACCAAGGTCAAGTTCGGTGAGCATGAAATCGACTTCAAGGCACCGTGGCCACGCAAATCCATGACCGATCTGGTTCACGAAAAAACAGGTATCGACTTTATGGCTCTCCTGACGCCGAGTAGCGCCGCTCTTGCCGCAGAAAAAGCGGGTATCGCTATCAAGCCCGCTTCCAATTGGGGCGAAGTTGTGGAAGCCGTTTTTGCTGACAAGGTAGAGGGGGCCTTGATCCAGCCCATCCATGTTATCGATTTGCCGAAAGATATTTCACCGCTGGCCAAAGAACATCGCAGCAATAATATCCTGACCGAACGCTTCGAAAGCTACGTCAACGCCTGGGAGATCGCCAATGCCTTTTCGGAATTGAGTGATCCCTTCGACCAGCGCGACCGCTTTAAAAAGCAAGTGGAGGCCCGGGAAAAAGGCAATGAAGAAGCTCAGATGCTTGATGAGGATTTTATCGAAGCGCTTGAATACGGGCTGCCACCTACTGGCGGCCTCGGGATCGGCATTGACCGGCTGGTCATGCTGCTCACCAATTCACCCAGTATCCGCGATGTCATCGCTTTCCCAACACTGCGACACCACCACGTCGTGCAGAAGCCCTAAAGAGATTGTGGTATATTGCCATAAAATTTGTACAGGCGCCCTACCCGTGCTTTGCGATACTTTCCTTGATGAACCCCGGCACTTCGTCAATAGGCAAAGGCTTACTGAAGAAATAGCCTTGGCCATTGTTGCAGCCAAGGCCCGCGAGGGAATAAATTTCGTTTCGGGATTCAACCCCCTCGGCCACAATCGACAGGTTAAAGGTCTTGGCCAAAGATACAATCGCTCGCACAACATCTAGGCTTTTACTATTGCGGTGAATATCCTGAACAAAAGCACGATCAATTTTCAGGATATCGATCGAGAAACGATGTAGATAGCTGAGGCTGGAATAGCCCGTGCCAAAGTCATCCAGAGCAATCGTCAACCCCTGTTTCTTGAGATCAGTCAATACCTTTTCAGCCACAGTTGGATTTCCCATTAAAGCGCTTTCAGTAATTTCCAGAACAATCTGGGCCGGATCGACATGGCTCTCTTTAACGATGGAATCAATCTGGGTTGCAAATTCTTCGGAATCGAAATGCACACCGGACAGGTTGACGCTAACGTAAAGCTTGCGGCCGATATCGCCCGCCGCCTTTTGTATTTCTTGTACAACCCGGCAGGCTCTGCGCAACATCAACATGTCCAGATGCCAAACAACATTTGTACGCTCCGCCACCGGAATAAATTCCATGGGCGGAATCATCCCCTTTTCAGGGTGATGCCAGCGGATCAGCGCTTCGAAACCAACTAATTTTTGATCCGGCAATGAAACGATAGGCTGAAGATGGGGACTAAACTGGTCTTGTTCAATCGCCTGGGTAATTTCCTGGGCCATGCGCAGCTCTTTCAGGGCCACCTCCCTCTGCTTGTTCAAAGCGCGCAGGAAATCATCAGCTCTGTCCACCTGTTTCAAATTTTCGCGAGCCTGGGGCAGCGCATTCATTGCCGCGGCGGCATCAGGCGGCACATAGCGCCACTGACGATAACGATTAATCAACAAGCTCATCAAGAGGCCCACCAGCGGATCAAGGTGCATGATACGATCGTGCAGGGCATGAGGGGAAATACGGAAGACCTCGCAATCCTCGGTCACAATAGCAGTGGCAGACCGTGGGCCCGGCCCCAACAGAGCCGTTTCTCCAAATACCTCTCCCTCACTTAGTCTCACGAGAGGGATTCTCTTACCATCTTTTTGAACACTGATTTCCACTTCACCTTTTTCGATGATATAGGCACAGTCGCGTTCGTCCCTTTCATGAAAAAGGACGTGTCCTTTGGGGTATGAATTACGCAACTGATGCGTATCTTTCAGAGGCGGTGGCCTTTTGATGGGGTTCTTCATATTGTTCCTCACAATAATATTCGGGGATTCTGCTGATATTTCCGGGGGTAGTCAAGCAACGGTATTTGTATTATGAATCAGGGATGACAGATAACAGCCTTTTCGATGAGAACGACCCTTTCGGCTTGCCTCCCGTTGTCGGCAGCAATGCTCCGCTTGAATATACGGTGAGCGAACTTAGCCATAAGCTGAAGCGAGTTGTCGAGGATGAATTCTCGTATGTCCGGGTGCGCGGCGAAATTTCTAAAGTAACTGTAGCCAAGTCGGGGCACGTATATACCGCAATGAAAGATTCTGAGGCTGTTCTGGACGCCATATGCTGGAAGGGCACTGTCTCACGTCTCTCGGTCAAACCGGAAGAGGGGATGGAAGTTGTCTGTACCGGACGGTTGACGACCTATCCCGGACGCTCCAATTACCAACTGATCATCGAAACCATGGAGCTTGCCGGACAAGGTGCCCTGCTGAAAATGCTGGAGCTACGTCGACAAAAACTGGCTGCTGAAGGGTTGTTTGACCCAACGCGCAAAAAGCCCATTCCCTTTTTACCCCGCTTGATCGGCATCGTCACCTCACCGACCGGCGCTGTTATTCGCGATATCATGCACCGCCTTGAGGAGAGATTCCCGCGCCGCGTTCTGCTCTGGCCCGTTATCGTGCAGGGGCAAAATGCGGCACAACAAGTCACAGATGCCATTTGTGGTTTCAATGCCCTGCCAGCTGATTCACCATACCGCCCTGACCTCCTCATCGTAGCACGTGGTGGCGGGTCCCTTGAGGACTTGATGCCTTTCAATGAAGAAATGCTTGTCCGCTCTGTAGCCAGCAGCGCCATTCCTATTATCTCCGCCATCGGCCACGAGACGGACACCACCCTGATCGACTACGCCGCTGATCTCCGCGCCCCCACCCCAACTGCTGCTGCTGAAAAGGCCGTTCCTGTCCGCACCGAATTACTGGCGCGGGCACAGGACACCGAACGCCGGATCATTTCCGCCGCCCGGCGCCTATTACAACAGCACCGAGTTCATCTGCAGGGGCTAGGCCGCGGTCTTGGTGACCCGAAACGACTGCTGGAATCCGGCATACAACGTCTGGATCATTTATCGTCAAAACTGGATCTGGGCCTGAAAAATTGGCTCCATCGCCGGAACGCACTGGTGAACGAACTGGCTGCCAAATTATCCCCGCAGCACCTGACGCGGCAAGTCAGGGATATGCTGCGCATCCTGTCCGGATACGGTGAAAGACTCGTTCATACCGAACAAAAAATAATCAGAGATCGCACCATTAAGCTACAAAATTTATCGGGGATGCTGGAGAGTCTCTCTTTCGAGCGTGTTCTAGAGCGCGGTTATGCGGTTGTATTTGACGATGCCGGAGAGATTATTTCGTCTGCGGCCAAAACCGCCACCGGAAAAAAGATCAAAATTCTATTCAGAGACGGTGAGAAGAAGGCAACTGTCGAGAAATAAAAAACTATCCATTAAACTCTGCGAAATACTCAACCAAATGGTCAATCATTTTGCGCGTTTTGGCGCTCAAATGGCGCTTATGTTGATAGACAGCCTGTATTGCCAATGGTTCGGGTTCAAAATCTTCGAGGAGAATTTCCAGAGATCCCTCCCCGATATATTGGCCCACAATAAAGGTCGGCAGGATAGCAATGCCACACCCGCGCACGGTCGCCTCGCACAATAAAGTTCCGCTATCGGCCACAAACCGCCCACCGACATGCTGCCAGTATTCTTTGTCTCCTTTCCGGAACGGCCACGATTTTCCGCCACCAAGACCACTATAGCTGAGACAGTTATGCCGTGATAAATCTTCCGGCGTTTCCGGTCGACCGTTTTTCTTCAGATAATCAGGGCTGGCGACAAC
>JACQAA010000076.1 GCA_016195185.1 Pseudomonadota bacterium
CCGGCCAATGTTGTGCAACGTATCGAGGAGGCGGGTTTCAACATGTACTGGTGGAACCCACTGGTGGACGATCCGCGCGACCCAGCCAGCTTGACACGCCAATTACATGACATTAACCGCCTGCCATGTATCAATACCGGTGGCAACGTGGGGGGCGCGGCCTGGACGCTGGCCTCGGCGCATCTGAAGATTCCGAAAGTTGCGCTAGTGGGAATGGATTTCGGCTATTACGCCGACACGCCGATCACGATGACCCAGACGTACCATGAACTGATGCATCATGCCGGTTCGGCCGATGGCCTCGAGCGCTTCTTTTGCGATTTCACGTTTCCACTCACGGGCGAGTGTTTTTACACCGATCCAACCTATTATTGGTACCGGAGAAATTTTTTGCAGCTGCTCGAAAAATCGCCATCATGGACGGTGAACTGCACCGAGGGAGGTACCTTGTTCGGCGACCAGCTTGAATGTCTTTATTTGGAAGACTATGTCCGTCGTGTGTCTCGTTTCACGCGCGACGCCGGAGAGCTGGGGCGTGGCTAAGATACTGTTTATCAACCCTGTTATTCGCGAGGAGGATGTGCCACGACACATTCCGTATGGCATCGCATTGTTGGCCGCCATCACCGTGGAAAAGGGCCACTTGGTCCAGATCTATGACGCCAATGCCTGGCGCAAGGATTGGGATGTGCTGGAGCAGGTTTACGCTGCCGATGACTGGGATGTTATCGCCATCGGCGGGCTGACGACGGCCTATGGCTTCATCAAACGGGCATCCCGATTGGCCAAAAAGGTTGCGCCACGGTCATATTTGATTGCAGGCGGCGGGTTCTTTACCAGCATGCCGCACGAGGTTATGCAATGGATTCCAGAAATTGATCTCGGTGTATTGGGCGAGGCATTTGTGACTTTTCCCGAGGCGCTGGCCAAGATTGATAATAAGGACTTTGATTTCTCCAATACAGCGGGTGTTTGTTACCGGCGCGCGGATGGTACAACCCAGCTGACTCCCGAGCGTCCCAACATTAAGAACATGGACGTTCTTCCGTATCCAGCCTGGGACCTGTTCCCGCTGGATATCTATTTTTCCAATTCCGCTTCACTTTATAGCGAAGAAGGGTTTACCGCTAAGCGACGCATTGATATTAACGGCAGCCTTGGTTGCAGCCTGGTTTGCCGCTATTGTTGGCATCTGGGCACAACCGGCGACATGGTTGTTCAGGAAAACGAAGCCGGTGTGCGCGATGTGCGTTTTTCGTACGGCCGCAATATCCGTTATCACAGCGCTCGCTACCTTGTGAACATGGTTAAGACCCTGGTGGATAAATATCAGGTTGATTTCGTCAGTTTTATCGATGAAAACCTGATGACCATGGATGCCTCAAGCAAGCGCACCTGGCTGTTCGAGTTGTCCAAGTTATGGATCGAGGAAGGATTACAGCCCACCTGCCGACGGGATGGCGTGCCGCACGACGAGAGCTGCCGGGGCGTACACTGGAGCGGTACCAGCCACGCCGGACTCGCACGCGAGGATGTGTTGCAGGCCATGTCCAAGGCGGGGTGTTCACATCTGGTGTACGGGATCGAGAGTTACGACCCGGCTATCCTCAAGCGGTTGGGGAAAGGAACCACGGCCAAGCATAATTATGAAAGCGTGGTGACCTGTATGAAAACCGGGATTAAGCCAATCCCCAATATCATCATCGGTTTCCCGGAAGAAAGTTTTGAAAGCGTGCGCAACACCATGAAGGCGTTGATTGCGCTCGGCATCCACGTCAAGCCCCACTTCGCTACGCCGTATCCGGGCTCAGAGTGGTACTACTCCTATAAGCAATCCATCATCGAACAATATGGTGGCAATCTCGAGGCATTTGTCGAGGATCTGGGCGACGCATCCAAGATCACGGCGGTGATCAGCCATAAATTTTCCGCCATGGAGCTTCTGGGATTGCAACAAATCGTGGCGCTGCGCGATCTACGATTGCTCGATCAGGTGGAGAAACACTGGGGACGGGCGGACACCGTGACAGTCCCCGTTGCTGTGCCGAAGGAGTCATTCAATTTTATTTCCAAGAAGCTCGATGCGCCGATCGAGGTGGTCTCCCGGCCCATCTAGTCCGGGCAGCTAGATGAGGCCTCGCAACTTCATCATTAGTTCGGTGATCACAAAGTCGCGTTCTTCGTCAATGTCGAACGCCGATTCCGGAGGCATCTCGAAGAATTCCGGGTTCCCCTCCCAAAGAGATCCAGGACGGGACAACAGAAAATCTCTGTTGTAAAAATAGATTGAGGCATTCATGTCCCAGACGATTCTTTCTGGCCTTCACAACGGAAAAACAGACCGCGCGCCCGGAACGGCGGAAGGCATTCCAGCCACGCTCGATGTCCTCGACCGTGCGCACCGGGGAGGTTGGGTCCAGATCCAGCATGACGTCGAACTTCATTCCATAGTGTTTTTCAGAGGCCTCCAGCGCGTGGATCAGCACAGGCATTTTAGCGATGGTATCGGTGGCGAGCTCGGCAGGCCGCAAAAACGGCGTTTCTGCGCCATGATGACGCGCGATCTCTGCGATTTCCTCCGCGTCCGTGGACACCACGACCTTCAGTTTTCGCGGCCAGGCCAGCGCCTGTCGCACCGTGTGCGCAATGAGCGGCAGGCCGTGCAGCGGACGGATGTTCTTGAGAGGTACGCCCTTGGAGCCTTTGCGGGCGCAGATGGTCACCAGGATCGAAGGATCAACAGACATTGTTCACCTTTTGTTTTTCGCCGCTGTGTCGCCGACGTGAGTCAGTTTCAATTTTGGGTTAATGCATGAGAATCGGAATTATATTGGATAATCCAAAACGGGAAATCGACGGTATATTGCTGATTGCCTATCAGCTCGTGCAGCAAGGCCACCATGTCTACATTATACCGATGTACCAGCAGGGTTATGATGTCCCACTGCTGGCGTTGGACGGTCTCGTCGTCAACTATGCCAGACTCAGCAACCGCTCGTTCCTGCGGGCCGCGAAGGAGCTCGGGCTGACAGTGTTTGTGCTCGACAATGAGGGCAGTGTCATAGCCGAGAATGCCGTGAAAACCCCGGCCAGTCCGAGCCTGATCCGTGAGTCCGGCGTCCATGCTTATATCGATCACTATTTGTTCTGGGGACACAACCAGCGCGACGCCTTTGTGCGCGCCGGCATTCTGCCGGATGATCGCCTGCACGTTACCGGATGTCCGCGTTATGATGTATGCAGTCCGCATTGGCGAACATTGCTCGACTATCCCCGGCGGGATTACGTGCTCGTCAATACCAACTTTTCGACGGTCAACCCGCTATTTACGAAAAGCGCCGGTAATGAGAAGCAGGCGTTCCGATCGGTTGGCTGGGACAGCGAGTATGTCGAGCGGCTGTTCCATGACCTGCGTGAGGTCTTCCGGCGCTATCTCGACACGGTAGCAGAGTTGGCACGGCGTCATCCCGACCGGTTGTTCGTCATTCGACCGCACCCATTTGAGGACGCCGCGCTCTATGAGCGGACCTACGCAGCGCAGAAAAATGTGTTCGTGGACGGTAGCGGGAGCGTGTTCGGCGTCATCCACCATGCCACCTGTATACTGCATCTTAATTGTCAGACTGCCGTAGAGACCGTCTTGCTGGACAAGTTGCCCGTGTCCATGGAGTTCCTGAACACCGAGTTGCTGCATCGGCACTATCCAATACCCTCACAGATCAGCTACTGTGCCAGCAATCTCGACGAGCTGGGCAGCATCATCCGTGATCCCGAGGCTTACCGCG
>JACQAA010000077.1 GCA_016195185.1 Pseudomonadota bacterium
ATATATTTTTAGTTTATCTCCCGAATTAAATTCGGAGACTATGGTCAGGTAATCAAAAAGTGGGGTTGTATTAAGACTTGCCCTACTCTCCCAAAACGGCAAAATACCGCTGCGAAACTCTCCGGTCTTCTGCGCTTCCTCACTAGAAAGATCATATAGCCCCCGCCCGGCATGCGTATCAACAACACGGAACGGCTGGGGCTTATGCGTTAAAATTTTTAAAAGCTTGACCCACACAGCATGCTTCTGCACATCGGCAAAATTTCCAGCATGATAGATGTGTTGGTAACCCAGCATCAGTTCCCGCGGAAGAAAAAGCCTCTGAAGAATCTGCTCCAGAGACTTCTCTCGCTACCTAAATAGTTAAACCGCCTTGAGATTAACGGCAGTCATACGGCCTTCACGGTCAGGCGCCAACTCGTAGCTCACTTTTTGCCCTTCATCCAAAGCTCTCATGCCCGACTTCTCAACTGCAGAAATGTGGACAAACACATCTTGCCCGCCCTCACTAGGAACGATAAAACCGAAACCTTTTTTGTTATTAAACCATTTTACTGTACCGCTTGGCATACCAGCATCTCCCAGAGTTAATTACCTACTAAAAATAAACAAGCGAGCTGCAGTCAATTAAACTCAACTCAAGTGTATTTGTAGATGATTTTCAGCACTATGGCAACGGTGTTATACTTTTTCATAGAATGAGTTAGCTAATCTGTCTTAAGGAAAAACTGCTCATTTTGTGGTGAAACAAGTACCGTTCTACCCAATATGCGGCGCTGTCAGTTCGTTTTGCCGGCAAGCTGCCGCAACTGTATTACCAAGTAAACAGGCAATCGTCATCGGTCCCACGCCGCCGGGCACTGGTGTTATATAACCTGCCACTTTCGACACATCGTCAAAATCCACATCACCGGAAATGCCACCTGCCTTGGTGCGGTTGATGCCGATATCAATCACAATCGCTCCCGGCTTGATCCAGTCGGCCTTGACCAACCCCGCCTTGCCAGCCGCCACCACCAGAATATCCGCCTGACGTGTGATATGAGACAATTGCGGCGTGCGAGAATGACACACTGTCACCGTGCAATTTTCACGCAGCAATAGCTGGGCAACCGGTTTCCCAACCAGATTAGAACGTCCTATCACTACGGCATGCAAACCGGTCAGGTTCTTTTCGACTTTTTTGATCAGCGCGAGACAACCCAGCGGTGTGCACGGCACCAGCCCCGGCATGCCTGTCATCAGCCGCCCAATGTTCTCTATGTGCAGGCCGTCGACATCTTTTGCCGGATCAATCGTTTTCAAGACGGTATTGGCATCAATCTGTTTTGGCAACGGCAATTGCACCAGAATACCATGTACCTTTTTCTCCCCGTTGAGAGCCTGCACCAGCTTCAATAGTTCATCTTGCGACGTATTTTTCGGCAGATGATGCACGAAACTGCGGATACCCACTTCGACGGCTGCTTTCTTCTTGTTGTTGACATAGATGACGCTGCCCGGATCATCGCCGATCAATACTACAGCCAGCCCGGGTAAAATCTTGTGGTCCTCGATCAACACCGCGACGTGCCGCGCAATCGACTCGCGCAGCGTTTTGGCCAGAGCTCTGCCGTCAATAATTTCCGCACGCAACTGTTTTTCTTTTTGTTTGACCACCGGCATCGACCCCAACTACCTCAACAGGCTGTAGAGAAACCCCTGAAGCACATAGATACCAAACATCATCACCATCGGCGTCAGGTCAATCCCCCCCATCGGCGGAATAAACCTGCGCAACCGCATGACGACAGGATTGGTTGCCTTGTTCAAAAAATCACAAAATTGATAGACCCACCTATTACGGGTATTGAGCACGTTAAAAACCACCAGCCAGCTCATCATGACCGTGGCAATAATGATCCACAGGTAGATGTCCAGTGCCTTGATTAATAAAAAAATAATTGTATTCACGTTATACCCCCAAGCGGGATCAAGAACTCCTTAAACTCCGCTCTTCATTCTACGAGATTACTGCTTGCACGGGAATGACAGGAATTATATATTTAGAGACAATCACGGATATATATTATGACAGACACGACAGATACAGTCTACCTTGACCTTAAATATGGGCGCGTCGCCATCAAACTGCGACCAGATCTTGCCCCCAAGCACATCGCCCGCATCAAAGAACTGATCCAGAAAGGATACTACGATGGCCTGAAGTTTCACCGCGTCATCGAGGGTTTTATGGCGCAAACCGGCTGCCCAAATGGCACGGGCACGGGCGGTAGCGGTCAGAAGCTGAAGGCAGAATTCACTGATGAACCATTTGTCCGTGGCACTCTTGGCATGGCGCGCTCCATGAACCCGGACAGTGGCGACAGTCAGTTTTTTATCACTTTCGGCCCAACCCCTCATCTGGATGGTGAATATACCGTCTGGGGACAGGTTGTTGACGGCATGGAACACGTTGATAAAATCGCCCTCGGCGAACCACCCCGTGAGCCGGACACGATTATCAAATTCTCTCTTGCTTCCAACACCAAAAAACAAAGGAAAAAATCATGAAAAAATTGCTTCTCTCTCTCGTTATCGCCCTGGGCATGATGACAACATCAGCCATCGCAGACGCTCCGGCTGCTGACCCGGAAAATACCCTTTATCTCGATCTGACTTATGGCCGGGTCGTGATCCAGCTTCGTCCGGATCTGGCCCCGAAACATGTGGCCCGCATTAAAGAACTGGTTCGTAAAGGCTTTTATGACGGCCTCATCTTCCACCGCGTTATCGCAGGATTTATGGCGCAAGGCGGTGACCCGACCGGCACCGGCAGGGGCGGCAGCGGCCAGACCATCCCGGCTGAATTCAGCCCGGAACCTTTTGTACGCGGGATTGTCGGAGCAGCACGCGCGTCAGACATCAACAGCGCAGACAGCCAATTCTTCATCATGTTTGACGAGAATTCTTCCCTGAACAACAATTATACTGTCTGGGGTAAAGTCACCTCTGGCATGGAATTCGTCGACAAAATTCGCAAGGGCGAGCCACCGATGAACCCGGATAAAATCATTAAGATGCAGGTAGCTGCAGACGCTGACAAAGCTACAAAAAATAAACAATAAGCTTCAGCGCTCCTCACCATACATATGTATACCCATCACCCCTACCGATTCGCACGGTGGGGGTGATTTTATTATATGATTATGAACTTTAATGGCGCAGTGCCTCGTATTTTGGATAAAGTCACTAAAAAGAACTCATTTATAATATATTGATATATAACAATATTTTTATATTTTAGCTATTTTTTAATTATTTTACCTAAAAATGTTTGACACAAGTGGTCGAATCAATATATAACATAATCAGTTGCCATATTAGCAACTAGGGTTTAGAAACGTTAATTTTAAAAGTGGAAAAGGGAGATTAAATCATGACGAAACCAAGTGTAGCACAAGTAGTTGCAGCATACGAGCAGGAGCTGAAGAAAGTAGAAACTGCCGTCGCGGACAGCATCGAGAGTATCTTTGTCAAACACACCAAAACCACCGGCGATTTGGATACCGCTAAATTGTCAAAACTGGCTGTAGAAGAGGCAACGAAAAAGGAAGCAATCAATACATCGCAGCAGTCTGTTGCAGAAAAAGCTGCGGCACTAAAAGAGGCTATGAAAGCAGCAGACGCAGCTGCAGCAGCTTTGCAGATAGCCAAACAATCACATAGACAGACTACCAGGAGCGTAAAACAGAGCTTTAACCAAGCCGCTAAGAACATCAAGGCTGAAATCGAGGCACAGAAAAAGGCCGCTACCCAAGCTCGTGAAGAAGCGCTGGCCGCTGAAAAAGCAAAAGTGGCAGCTATCAGAGCCGCGAAACGCCATGCAGCACTGGCCACGACAATCGCCGTTGTCAAGTATGACGCGTTCGTCGTTAAAGATACCACTGTTCGTATCGCTAACGGTACGGTGGCAGTCGGCAAGGCTCTGACCTCAGCATTCAACACCGGCTTTAACAGCGATACAGGTCTGAAAGAACCCGAGTTCAACATTCAGCTTCCGACCGTTCAAGCTCCGGCTGAAGTGAAAACTCCAGACTCACCGCAACCCTAAACTCTAAAAAACATCCTCCAAAGCGACTTCAGGCTGCCCCTCCCCGGGCGGCCTGAAGCTTTTTTTACCCCCAACTTGCTATTTATCCCCCCTCCCAAGAATGCTATCCTGAGACCCGCATGAAAGGGTGCTTCTACCCTTGCAACCGTTAAATGGATAAAACATGAAAGTTATGGTTCCGATCAAGCGCGTCGTTGACTTCAATGTTAAGGTACGCGTCAAGACAGATCAAAGCGGCATCGAGCTGGCCAACGTCAAAATGTCAATGAACCCTTTCTGCGAAATCGCCGTAGAGGAAGCTGTACGCCTGAAAGAAAAAGGCATTGCCACTGAAATCATCGCTGTCAGTGTCGGCCCCGCACAAGCGCAGGAGACACTGCGGACGGCGATTGCCATGGGCGCCGATCGTGCCGTTCTGGTGCAGACAGATGCCATAGCCGAGCCCCTGGCCATTACCAAGATCCTCAAGGCGCTGGCACACAAAGAAACGCCGGAAATGGTTATTTTGGGCAAGCAATCCATTGATGGCGATAATAACCAAACCGGGCAAATGCTCGCCGCCCTGCTGGGCTGGGGGCAGGCCACCTTTGCCTCCAAAATCGAGAAAGCCGGAGACAAGATCAACGTCACCCGCGAAATAGACGGCGGACTTGAAACGCTGGGTTTAAAACTGCCCTGTATCATCACGGTCGACCTGCGCCTGAACGAACCACGCTACGCCTCCCTCCCCAATATCATGAAGGCCAAGCAAAAACCGCTGGCAAACATGACCCCCACCGACCTTGGTATCGATATGACCCCCCGTGTTGTAACGCTGAAGGTGACTCCACCACCACCCCGCAAAGGCGGTATCAAGGTCAAAGACGTGGCCGAACTTGTGAATAAACTTAGAAATGAAGCAAAGGTGATTTGATATGTCTGTCCTCCTCATTGCCGAACACGATAACGCCAGCCTGAAACCGGCAACGATGAATGCTTTTACTGCTGCCGCCAAGCTGGGTGAAGTGTATATTCTGGTTGCCGGGCAGGGCTGCGCTGCTGTCGCCGCCGCTGCGGCCAAAATCGCAGGCGCCAAGAAAGTACTGCTGTCCGATGACGCGGCCTACCAGAACTTTCTGGCGGAAAATTTGGCCACGCTGGTCACAAAAATAGGCAGCGCCTACACCCATATTCTGGCCCCTTCCACCACCACCGGCAAGAATATGCTGCCACGCGTGGCGGCCCTCCTCGATGTGCAGATGCTATCAGATGTCAGCGGCATTGTCAGTGCGGATACTTTTATGCGCCCGATTTATGCCGGCAACGCTTTTGCCACGGTGCAGTCAAAAGACAAGATAAAAGTCATGACCATCCGCACCACAGCGTTTGATCATGCTCCCGCCAGCGGCGGTACCGCGCCCATTGAAAACATTGCCGGCGCTGGCGATAGCGGGCTGACCACTTTTGTCAGTCAGCAACTCACCAAATCCGCTCGCCCCGAGCTGACGGCAGCGCGTATTGTTATTTCAGGTGGACGCGGCATGGGCAGTGGTGAGAATTTCAAACTGATCGACACCCTCGCCGACAAGCTGGGAGCTGCCATCGGCGCATCGCGTGCAGCCGTCGATGCCGGATTTGTGCCAAATGATTATCAGGTAGGACAAACTGGAAAAGTGGTGGCGCCGGATCTTTATATTGCGATCGGTATTTCCGGTGCGATCCAGCATCTGGCGGGGATGAAAGATTCGAAAGTGATCGTCGCCATCAACAAGGATCCTGAAGCGCCTATCTTTCAGATTGCTGACTACAGCCTGGTGCAAGATCTGTTTACTGCACTGCCGGAGCTAACAAGGGCGCTCTAGATCCTGTTGTAATCGTGTGCAATAAACTGTGACTTGAAACGGGCAAGGTTCTTTGTCTGAATGAGAGAGCATGAACGAGGAATGCATAATTACATGAATAAAAAACTTGGCTGTATCATTCTCGCTGCAGGCAAAGGAAACCGGATGAGATCGGCTGTGCCGAAGCCCCTGCATAAGGTAGCCGGTCGCTCCATGATAGGACACGTGATTGCCGCTGCCGAAGCCCTCAACCCCGATAAAATTGTAGTGGTCATCGGCAACGATATGGAGCAAATGGCCGAGGCTGTAAAGCCGCATCCGACAGCCATCCAACCCATTGCCAATGGTACCGGCGGCGCTGCACTCGCTGCCAAGGATCAGTTCAAAAACTTTGATGGCGATATCCTGATTCTGTTTGGCGATACGCCACTGGTGACAACCGCAACACTGCAAAAAATGGTCGATATCCGCCGCCAGTTTCCATCCATCGGACTTACCTTCTCTGGCATGCAAGTCACCGTTCCCAATACCTATGGCCGCATGATCATGGATGATGACGGCACACTTAAAAAAATTGTCGAATTCAAGGACGCCAGTACACAAGAAAAAAATATTACCCTCTGCAACGGCGGCCTCGTCTGTGCCGACGGGGCACAGCTGTTCAAATGGCTAGGACAGATTGGCAATCACAATGCACAAAAAGAATATTACCTGACCGACCTGCCCGCCATTGCCAAAAAAGACAATCGACAGACCCATGCGGTGGAAATCTCTGCCAACGAGATCGAGGGGGCCAATTCCCGCGTCGACCTCGCCCGTCTTGAAAAGAGTGCCCAGCAGAAACTGCGCGAAAAACATATGCTGAACGGCGCCACTCTGACCGATCCGGAAACGGTCTATTTCAGCTATGACACCGTCGTGGGACAAGACGTCACCATTGGCCCGAATGTTTTTTTTGGGCCCAATGTCAACATTGCCAGCAATGTTGACATTCTCGCGAACTGCCATATCGAAGGCGCGGAAATCGGGGAAGGCGCACGCATCGGCCCCTTTGCCCGCCTCCGTCCTCATACAAAAGTTGGCAAAGAAGCCAAAATCGGCAATTTCGTCGAAACCAAGAACACCTACGTTGGGGCCGGAGCCAAAGCCAATCACCTGAGCTATCTGGGAGATGCCGAAGTTGGTGAGAAATCCAATGTCGGCGCCGGTGTCGTCACCTGCAATTATGACGGATTTTTTAAATACAAAACCAAAATCGGCAAGGATGTCATGGTCGGCTCCAATGCCTCCCTGATTGCGCCTGTCGTGATTGGCAATGGCGCCTATATCGGTGCCGGCAGCGTCATCAGCAAGGATGTGCCAGACAATGCCCTTGGCATCACCCGCCCCCCCCAGGTCAACAAAGATGGCTGGGCTCCGGAGTTCAGACAAAAAAAGATCAAGGAAAAATCACGAAAGGACGGCAAATAGAATGTGCGGAATTGTTGGCGTATTGAGCAAAACAGAAGCAGCTCCCCAGCTCATTGAGGGGCTGAAGCGCCTGGAATACCGTGGTTATGATAGCGCCGGCATCGCTACGCTGGTGAATGGGAAGATTGAACGCCGCCGGGCTGAAGGCAAGCTTATCAATCTTGCCGATAGGCTAAAAAAGGAGCCGCTGGGCGGTACCATCGGCATCGGCCACACGCGCTGGGCAACGCACGGTAATCCGACTGAACGTAACGCCCATCCACATGCCACCGATAAAGTCGCCGTCGTACATAACGGTATCATTGAAAACTATCAAGAGCTGAAAGAAGAGCTGCAAAAATCCCAGTACCGTTTTGAAACGGATACAGACACAGAAGTCATCGCCCATCTCGTCACCCACTACATCCGTCAGGGATTGGCGCCAGAACAGGCGGTTGACGCCTCCCTTGCCCGCCTCAAAGGGGCTTTTGCCATCGCGATGATTTTTACTGGTGAAGATAACCTGATGATTGGTGCGCGATTCGGCACACCACTTGCCATCGGTTACGGCAAAAATGAAATGTTTATGGCCTCAGATTCCTACGCATTGGCCCCCTTCACCAACAAAATCTGCTTCCTTGAAGACGGTGACCGCGTGAGTATGAGCCGTTCCGGCATCACCATCCGCGATATCAAGGGCAAACAAGCGGAGCGCGACATCCGCACCACAGCCCAGTCGGGCGCCATCATGGGCAAGGGGAAATACCGCCACTTCATGCTTAAAGAAATCTACGAACAACCCTCCGTCATCGCTGACACGCTTAATACCTACATTAATCCAGCCACCGGGCACCTCACCTTGACCGATGAAATTCTCTCTCTGTCCAACACTCCGCGTATTACCATTTCCGCCTGCGGTACCGCATTCTACGCCGGCATGGTGGCTAAATACTGGCTAGAACAATTGGCACGCATTCCCGTTGAAACCGACATCGCCTCCGAATTCAGGTACCGTGAGGCACCAATGCCAAAAGACGGCACAGCGCTGTTTGTTTCACAATCCGGTGAAACACTCGATACACTGGAGGCACTGCGCTACGCCAAACGCCAGGGACAGAAAATTGTCTCCATCCTGAATACCATTGAAAGCACGATCGAACGCGAGTCCCACCTGGTTTTGCGTACGCTCGCCGGTCCTGAGATCGGCGTGGCCTCAACCAAGGCCTTCACAACGCAACTAACCACGCTCGCCTGTCTTTCCATCGCCCTGGCGCGCAAGAACGGCAGTATCTCCGAAGCCCGTGAAAAACAGTTGACCGCCGCCCTGCGCGAATTGCCCTCCCGCTTTGCCGAGATGCTCAACCACGATGAAAAAATCCGCTTAATGGCCAAAGAAATTGCCGAAGCACGGGATGTGCTATATCTTGGACGTGGCACAGCCTACCCCATAGCTCTCGAGGGCGCATTAAAGCTGAAGGAGATATCCTATATTCACGCCGAAGGTTACGCCTCTGGCGAAATGAAGCATGGGCCCATTGCATTGATTGATGAAAATGTGCCGGTCATCGTGATCGCGCCCTTTGACAATCTCTTTGAAAAAACCGCCGCCAATGCTCAGGAGGTTGTCGCCCGGGGGGGGAAGGTTCTGCTCATTTCGGATAAGAGAGGTGTCGAAAAACTGAAAGATATCGCCACCTGGACAATTGAAATTCCCGAAGTAGAAGCCTTTGTAGCTCCCATTCTCTATACACTGCCGGTACAACTGCTGGCCTATCATACAGCGGTTACCAAAGGCACCGACGTCGATCAGCCCCGCAATCTGGCGAAATCGGTGACGGTCGAATAGAGACGGTAAATCAGGGAAGAATCTTCTTCTCGGCCAGTAGTGCCTGCAACTCACCCGCCGCATACATTTTGCGTACCGTGTCACAGCCGCCCACAAACTCTCCCTTCACATAAAGCTGAGGTGTGCTGGGCCAATTTGCGAAGTCCTTTATACCACGACTCAAGACTTGGTCGGATAAAACATCAATGTCTTTGTAATACACCCCAAGGCTATCCAAGACCTGTACTATGGCAGCAGAGAATCCACATTGCGGAAATAACGCGGAGCCTTTCATATATAGAACAATGTTATTCTCAGCAATATCACGACGAATGCGATTAAAAACATCCTCTTGCATGATTTACTTTAACCCCCATGCTAAAATAAAGGCAAGTTGATTGTTATTTGTTCATGCAAATAGTTAACTAATTTTAAAAACTATTGTAATATCATGTGGTTGAGACATTATATTATACAAAAGGTTTGCGTATGTCGGAAAATCCAGTGGGCGAACAACCACTACTTAAGGTGACTCAATCGGAGCTCAATGAGATCATCCGCAGGCATCGCGTATTCATGGCAGGTAAACGCGGCGGCGCCAGGGCCGTTGTCAAAGATGGAGACCTGTCTGGCCTCTCACTCGCTGGACAAGACCTCTCCCAATCAGACTTCACCGGGTGTGACTTTTCAAACGCAGATCTCAATGACACCAATTTTGAAGGCGCCACCCTCTTCGGCTGTGATTTCACTCACGCCAAGATGAATAATGCCCGCATGGTAAAATCCGATATGCGTGGCGCCGACGTCAGTAAAGCCGATCTGAGCAAGGCCAACATGACCGGGGCGGACTTGCGCGAGGGAAAGATCATTACACACAAAAGAGCAAAGAAATTGGATGAAAATTTTTCCGGGGATGCACAAACAGCCGCAACTCAGTTTTCCGGCAGTAACTTATCCGGTGCCAACCTGAATGGAGCCACCGCCAATGCCGCCAACTTCGATGACTCAAATCTGAGAAATGCCACCCTGCAAGGAACTGACCTGAGAAATGCCACCCTGCGGGGCGCCGACCTTAATAACGCTGATTTGTCATCAGCAGATCTCAGAAACGCTGATTTATCGTATGCCACGATGGTGGGGGCCATCACGAGAGGCACCGAAAAAAGCGGCTTGCAAACTACCCTCACTTTGACAGAAGAGCCGGTTGGAAAAGATTTCGAGGAAGTGGGACTCACTTTAGATGAATTGCTTCTCCGGCATATCTCCTGGGTGGCTTCCGGCGGACGTCAAGGGGCTCAAATGGACCTCACGGGAACAGACATGCGGAAAGGGCCCTCGCTCGCTACCAGAAGGCTCACCGCCATGAAAGCACCACAGGCCACTTTCGCAGAAATGGATTTACGCGGTATCGAAATTCAAAGCGCCCAAATGCAAAAGGCCGACTTTCGCAATTGCCTACTGCAAAACGCGGATATGCGCGGATCGAACTTTACTGAAGCTCTCTTCAACCGCGCCAACCTGTCGAAGGCCAATCTCAACCCCTTGATCTTCAAAAAACCAGACGGTGTTGAGTTCACCATCCCCTGCTGCTTCGAAAAAGCCTCCCTGCGCCAAGTTATCCTGACCGGGGCCCGGATCATGGAAGGGAAATTCAGAGGCGCTGACTTGGTAGATGCGGATTTCAGCAACTGTGACCTGCGAAAGGCTGATTTCACTGGTGCCAACATTGCCGGCGCCAAATTCGACGGAGCGGCGCTAGAGGGTGCCATTTTTGACAAAAACCCTTGAAACGTTTTGTCAATAAGCCCGTTTTGGGCTATAAATAATCATGCCTGTCATCAGACGCTTGCCAGAAACGCTGATCAACCAAATCGCCGCCGGAGAGGTCATTGAGCGCCCAGCAGCGGCCATGAAAGAGCTTGTCGAAAATGCCATCGATGCCGGCGCCTCACGCATCGAAGTTTTTATCCGCGACGGCGGAGCTAGCCTGATGACCGTCAGCGATGATGAGCTTCTTCCCACTCATCGCATGTTGCATGGACTTGATCACGTTCGGATCGGAAACTTGCCACACACGATGTACCGCGCCGTATTCATCCGTCACCTCAATGTCAGGATCCGTATCATTCGCCAGCAACGACTCAATCTGGCCAGAATCCTCGTAGAGCATGAATATCTGGCCGAAGTGGCCGCGGGTGGCGCGGAGCAGGTCTAGCCG
>JACQAA010000089.1 GCA_016195185.1 Pseudomonadota bacterium
CACGGCAAGACCACGCTGGTTGATGTGATGCTGCGCCAGTCCGGATTGTTTCGCGATAACCAGCAGGTGGCCGAATGCGTCATGGACAGCAATGATCTGGAGCGCGAGCGTGGCATTACTATTCTGGCGAAAGTGACCTCCGTTGTCTGGAAGGACACGCGTATCAATATCGTCGATACTCCGGGTCACGCCGATTTCGGGGGCGAAGTGGAACGAATCCTGTCGATGGTGGATGGCGTCATCGTGCTGGTCGATGCGGCCGAGGGTCCGCTGCCGCAAACCAAATTTGTGGTGGGGAAGGCATTGAAGCAGGGGATCCGTCCGATTGTGGTGATCAACAAGGTCGATCGCCCCGATGCCAGACCGGATGCCGTGCATGAAGAAGTGTTTGACCTGTTTGCATCGCTCGATGCGACCGATGAGCAATTGGATTTTCCGCTGCTGTACGCCTCGGGACGGCAGGGCTGGGCCAGCACCTCTCTGGAGGGCGAGCGTAAGGATCTGTCCCCGCTGATGGATCTGGTCTGCGACTTTGTGCCGTCACCAAAGGGCGACGCCGATAAGCCGTTTTCGATGCTGGTCACGCTGATCGAGAATAACGCCTATCTCGGACGTCTGGTAACAGGCAAGGTGATGTCGGGCTCCGTCAAGGTCAATGTGCCGCTCAAGGCGATCAGCCTCGACGGCAAGCTGGTGGAGAACTCCCGCGTTACAAAAATTTTGGCCTTTCGCGGCATCGAGCGCGAGGCGCTCAATGAAGCAAAAGCCGGTGATATTGTTTCGCTGGCGGGGATGACGCGGGCCACCGTCTCGGACACGGTCTGTGACGTGTCTGTTGAGCAGCCAATTACTGCCATACCGATTGATCCGCCGACCATCAGCATGTCGTTTTCCGTGAACGACGGGCCCTTTGCCGGTACGGAGGGTGCCAAGGTCACGTCCCGGGCTATTCGCGACCGCTTGTTCCGTGAAGCAGAAACAAATGTGGCCATGCGTGTTCAGGAGGGGGAGGCATCCGATACTTTCGAAGTCTTTGGCCGCGGTGAGCTGCAGATGGCAGTGCTGATCGAGACCATGCGCCGTGAAGGGTTTGAGCTGTGTATCGGCCGTCCGCGCGTTGTCCTTCGGACCGACGAGGTCACTGGCGAGAAACTGGAGCCTATCGAAGAGGTTATCATTGACGTTGACCAGGTCTACTCCGGGCAGGTCGTACAGAAGCTAGCCCAGCGCAAAGGCGAAATGATCTCGATGCTGCCAAGCGGCGGCGGGCGGATGAAAATGATTTTTATCGCGCCGACACGAGGCCTGATCGGTTATCACGGTGAATTTTTGACAGACACTCGCGGCACTGGTGTTATTAACCGCTTGTTCCATGGTTACGCACCGTTTAAGGGCGATGTCGACAGTCGTCGCACCGGCGTTTTGATTGCCATGGAGACCGGGGAGGCGACCGAGTACGATCTCTGGAAGCTGGAGGAACGCGGCGTTATCATGGTCCTGCCGGGCACCAAGGTATATGAGGGAATGATCGTGGGTGAACACAGCCGTGGCAACGATTTGCCTGTGAACGTGCTCAAGGGCAAGAAACTGACCAACGTCCGCGCTTCTGGCACCGATGAAGCCACGAAGCTGGTGCCGCCGCGTATTCTGACGCTTGATCAGGCCATTATTTATATTGCCGATGACGAACTGGTGGAGGTCACACCCAAGTCTATTCGCCTGCGCAAGCGTATTCTTGATCCCAATCAGCGCAAGCGGGCGGAGAAGGTGGCTTAAAGAAGACCAGCGGTAGCGCTTATTCTTCCGGAGTGTACTTCAGGGCCCGACGGGCCACGTCGTAGCTGAATCCAGCGCGCCCCAGCACAGCCAGTTCTTTGAGACGGCTTTTTTGGTCGGCCAGTGGTTGTTTGCGCCAGGGCCCCAGTTTTTTACGGCGCGCATAGACAATAGCCGCTGCTATTTCAGGATCACCCTGTTCTGCATCGACCCGTCGCAGCGCCTCTTCAATTTTTGAAGGGGAGAGCCCCTTGCTTTGCAAGCGGCCCATGATGGCTTGTTTTGAGAGGCCTTGCCGTCTGAGAGAAGTAACGCGGCCACGGGCGAAGACAGCGTCATCAATCAGGCCAACGGCGATATAGCGTGCGACCAGCTCGTCCACCAAGGGTATAAAATCTTCTACGGGGGCCTGATGAAAGGTGCAGGATTTTTTGATCTTGTGCAGGAGAATGCGTTTAAGATTTTCAGCCGAAGTTGCATAACGCCGCAGATAAAACAGCGCCGCATTTTCCAAATATTTCTTGGAAATTTTTTTGGGCGCCTTGCGCTCACGTTGTGCCGGTTTTTCGTCCATATTCTTCCGCATTATGCTACACTTTTTACAGTATGGCTATTCGTATCAAAAAAGACGGCACGGAACAATCGGGACTGGTCGACGACAACGTCGTTCAGCCTTTCCGCCTGGAAAAATCCAGCGTGCGGGGGAGGATGGTGCGGCTGGGAAGTGTCTTGGGTGATATGATGAAGCAGCATGATTACCCGCCGCCGGTATCTTCGTTGCTGAGCGAGGTGCTGACCTTGTGCCTGTTGCTCGGCGCCATGCTTAAGTATGAAGGTATCTTTTCGCTGCAGATCAGCGGCGACGGTGTCATTCGCACACTGGTCGCCGACGTGACCAGCAAGGGCGAGGTGCGGGCTTACGCGGGGTTTGATGAGGCGGCCGTCAAAAAGCTGGCCAAGCGTAAAAAGGACACGCATCAGGGTTATTACCACTTGCTCGGCAGGGGCTACATGGCATTTACGGTTGACCAGGGGAATATCGAAAACCGCTATCAGGGCATTGTGGAATTGAAGGGCGAATCCATTGTTGAGGCTGTACAGCATTACCTGACACAGTCGGAACAGATCAAAACCTATTTCAAGCTGGCGGTGCACCCGCAGGATAATTACTGGCGCACCGGCGGCATTATGATCCAGCAAATGCCGGAGGAGGGCGCCGGCAAGGGTGACATGGAGCCAAGCGTGGAAGACTGGACCCGTGCCGCCATGCTGCTCTCGACGTGCACAGAGGGGGAGATCCTGTCGCCGGTGCTGCATTCGGCGGATGTTTTGTATCGTCTGTTCCACGAAGAGGGGGTGCGGATCTATTCACCGACGCATATCCGCTTCAAATGTCGTTGCACCCGGGCCCGCGTTGTTGATATTCTCCGTACTATCCCGCGCCAGGAAATAGAGGATGTCTGCGCTCAAGAGGGAAAAATCATGATCAAGTGCGAATTCTGTAGCGAACAATATAATTTTGCGGCAGCAGAGCTGGATGATGTCTATCAGGAGAAAAGGTAATGCGGCGGCGGGCCTTACTGTATTTGTCGGCGATCGTGCTTCTGTCCGCCTGCACCGAGACCTTGCCGATGGTTCCGCATCCGCCAGACATGACGTTCGACCACTTCAAAAAAATTGAATTGGATGTGGCGACGATCGAGGTGCAGAACAACTACAAACCGCCAATGCGCGATCCCTATATCGAACATCTTTTTCCTACCCCCCCCTATGTTGCTGCCGCCAACCTGGTTAAACGGCAGCTGATTGCCACCGGTAGCGAGAACACGCTGCGTGTGCTGATCGACGATGCGTCGGTGGTGGCGGAAGAGCTGCCGATCGCGCGCGGCCTTGAGAACCTGTTGACAAAAGAACCTGCGGAGCGCTTGAAAGCCAAGGTGCTGCTCCATTTTGAACTCGTCAGTCCATGGGCGCCTGATATCGTTCTCGGTCATGCCGAGGTGACGGCGCGCCGCACCAAGACTTTGCTGGAAGGCACCTCCGTTGCCGAGCGCGAGCGGGCCTATTTTAGCCTGACCGAAGACCTGATGGATGATTTGAATGACGGGTTGAGAACAGCCGTCAAAAATACGTTTGGAAAAAAACCGTAACGGTGTATGAAGGCGGTATCATGAACCGAACGCTTTTTTATACCAAAAAGATCGCTGCTTTGTACGGCTATGAGAAAGCTGCGTATTTCTTTCTCTATGCGCACACTCACCGGAAAATTCTTAACCGCTGGTTTGATGATCTGGACACCAAACTGCCCAGTTGTACCTCGGAGGCAACCCGGGTACGGTTAGCCATGCGGCCGGTGTACCGTTATGTTCGCCCCGGGCTGTCACCCACGCAGAAAATAGACATCATCAATTACTACTACACGTCCTTGGCAACGCGGTTTTCACCAGCCGGCGTCACATCTTTCCTGCATGAAGAGGGTCACCAGATGGCAGAGCTGACCGGCAAGAGTGGCCGGAAATACGCACTCATTCTGCTCACGGAAACCACCAAGGAAGGGGCGATAAAATTCCTTCTCATGGATACGCATCTTAATGCCTGTCTGGCCAAGATTACCGGCATTATCGGCGTTGACAAAAATCAGCACCCGGTATTCCTGGTTGGCTCCATTCAGGGGTCCTATCCTCCGACCGGCAAAGAGGACATCGCTCACGCCACGAAAGATCTGAACAATCTGCGGCCGAAACAAGTGGTGTTTTATGCAGCCTGTGCCCTGGCCGAGTGGTTTGGCATTGATACGGTTCTGGCGCCCAGCCTGCGTAACCAGATTGCGATGAAAGTATTTTACCGGAAGCACAAAATTTATAATGACTATAATTCTTTCTGGGAGGAATTTGTACCGATCAGTCCGGACAACGATTATCACATCCCTCTGCCGGTCCCGCGCCGACAGGCTGCGGACGTGCCGTCCAAGCGCCGCAAGGACTGGCTCCTCCGTTACGAACGCATCGATTCGCTGTCCGCCAGCATCAAGGAAAGGCTCAGCTCTTTCCAATAAGTCCAGATACTGTCGCCCAAATATTTGAATTTGCGACCCTCCTAAAATTATGCTAAATAGTGCCTACAATTTGATGCGAGTATTATTATTCATAATTAAATGACCAGCGCTCTGGTTTTTATTTCGGCGACACGATAACAATGCGCTACCGTTTAACAAGAATAGGAACCAACCCATGAGGACACATGTGACCAAAGCCAAAATCACCCCTCATCCGGCATTTTCGATGGACCGCAACCTGGCGCTGGAGCTGGTGCGAGTAACGGAGGCGGCCGCGCTATCTGCCTCGTTATTGATGGGCCGTGGGGATGAAGATGCGGCCGATCAGGCCGCTGTCGATGCCATGCGCAATGCGCTCAACAGTCTCAACATAATCGGCACGGTAGTGATCGGCGAGGGAGAACGCGATGAAGCGCCGATGCTGTATATCGGCGAGAAAGTGGGCCTCGGCAACGGCCCGGAGCTGGATATCGCCCTTGACCCGCTGGAGGGCACCACCCTGACGGCGAAGGGTGGCCCTAATGCTTTAGCTGTGGTGGCGATGGCGGAGAAGGGCGGTTTTCTGAATGCCCCGGATGTGTATATGAACAAAATTGCGGTGGGTGGCGGCTTGCCCGATCATCTCGTCGATCTGGATGCGCCGCCCGCTGAAAACCTGAAGGCTCTGGCAAAGGCCAGGGGTGTTGAGGTCTCCGACATTGTTGCCTGTATTCTGGACCGCCCGCGCCATGAAGAATTGATTGCCAAAGTTCGCGCCGCGGGTGCGCGCATCATGCTGATTTCGGATGGCGACGTATCTGGTGTGATCGCCACGGCACAGCCGGACGCCGGTATTGATATTTATATGGGCTCCGGCGGCGCGCCGGAGGGCGTTCTGGCGGCGGCGGCCCTGCGCTGTACCGGCGGGTTCATGCAGGGACGTCTGTTGTTCCGCAACGATGATGAAAAGGCCCGCGCCAAAAAATGGGGCGTAACGGATCTGAATAAGAAATACGGTATGACCGATCTCGCCAAAGGCGATGTGATGTTTGCCGCAACGGGAGTGACCGATGGTGCGATGCTCCGCGGGGTGCGGCGTTTTGCCGGCGGCGCTCATACCCATTCCGTCATTATGCGCTCCAAAACCGGCACAATCCGCCGTATCGAGGCCACGCACAACTTCACGCGCAAGGGCGGTTATAAATAATGTCGGAACGGAAGGCAAATATCTGCGGCCTGGCCACTATCGTGATCTGGTTCCTGACGCCACTGCAGCTGGCCCTGGTGGGAAAGATGCCGCCTTTCCTCATCGGCGCCTTTTCCTTCCTGACGGCCTTTGCACTGGTCCTGGCATGGTGGGTTTATAAAGGTGAAGACCTGCGCGAGAAGTTCGACATGCCCTTGCCGGCTTATGCGCTGGGTATCTACGGCATTGGCATCTACAACGCGATTTACATTTATGCCCTCAAGACCGGCCCCCTCCTTGAGGTCAACCTGCTCAATTACCTGTGGCCAGCGTTTCTGATCGTGTTCGGCAGTTTCCTGAAAAAGACCCGACCAGATGCCCCGGCCCTGGGCGGTATTTTTCTTTGTTTTGCGGGATCTTACTTCGTGTTTGAAAGCCGGGGAGAGATTTCCTTTTCCGGCAGCCATGCCATGTTGATGCTGGGCGTGCTCTGCGGAGTGATGTGGGGCAGTTACTCGGCGCTGTTGAAGTACATCCGGGTTGGCAGCGACCAGATCGCCGTCTTTTTTCTTCTGGCCGGGTTGCTGATGCTCGCGCTGCATCTGGTTTTTGAACCGACCGTCTGGCCGTCCGCGCCGGCGGGTTGGATAGCGCTGGTATGCTATATGCTGGGCCGGAGTGCTTTCCCGATGTGGAATTATGCGATGAAACATGGGCAGGCGCGGCTGATCGGATCCCTTTCCTATTTTATTCCGTTTTTCTCCACCCTGGCGCTCGCGGCAGCGGGGTTTGCGGATTTTAGCAGCCACAACCTGTTTATCGGCGCCTCGCTGATCATCTTTGGCTGCCTGGTGATTAATTTGAAATCTCTCCTTGAGAGTTTGCCTTCCTTGGTCAGGAGGATGGCGGTATGACCATAGGTCTGACGCAACACCATGACCAGCTGCAACAGGTTTCTCCCCCTGTTGTCCTGGATGTTCACCAATCTGTCCTCGGAAAGAAATGGTCTTTCACCCATGCGGACGAGCGGTTGGCACAAGGTATCAGCCAGTCCTTCGGCTTGCCGGAAGTTCTGGGGCGGTTGTTGGTCGCGCGCGGCATCACATTCGGCGCGGTGGAGAGTTTTCTGAACCCGACCCTCAAATCCCAGCTCCCCGATCCGAATATTTTAAAAGATATGGACAGGGCGGCCGCGCGTATTGCTGATGCCATCATGGGAAAACAGAAAGTGGCCGTCTTTGGGGACTATGATGTCGACGGGGCGACCTCCAGCGCGCTGTTGAGAAGATTTTTTAAATCCATTGGTTCTGATCTGCGCATTTATATCCCCGACCGTATTCAGGAGGGATACGGCCCTAATGCGGCAGCGCTTTTAAAGCTGAGGGGCGAAGGAATCGATGTGGTTATTACTGTTGACTGCGGCACCACCGCGTTCGAGGCGCTGGAAGCTGGGACAAATGCAGGGCTTGATATCATCGTGCTCGACCACCACCGCGCATAGGTGAGCATGCCTCAGGTCCATGCCGTCGTGAACCCCAACCGCCTCGACGATAGCAGCGGACAGGGGCAGCTCGCCGCCGTCGGTGTATGTTTCCTGACCATTGTGGCGGTGAATCGTGTTTTGCGCGAACGTGGATTTTACACGGAAAGCCGCGCCGAACCGCGCATTCTGCAATGGCTGGATCTGGTGGCGCTGGGCACCGTCTGCGATGTCGTGCCGCTGACCGGTGTCAACCGCGCCTTTGTGGCACAAGGCCTCCGCGTCATGGCGATGCGCCGGAATCCGGGTTTAGTGGCACTGGGAGACGTGACAGGATTATCTGAGGCGCCCGGCACCTTTCATGCCGGTTTTATTTTTGGCCCGCGCGTTAATGCTGGTGGCCGCGTTGGCGAGGCCGGCTTGGGGGCACGCCTCCTCTCTACTGAGGACCCGCTGGAGGCAAAGGCTCTGGCGTTGCAGCTGCATCAATACAATGCTGAGCGCAAAGAGCTCGAACGTCAGGTGCTGGAAGAGGCGATCGAACGTGCCGAAGCCTCCCTGAAAGATAATCTGGTCCTGCTGGTGGACGGCGACGGCTGGCATCCGGGCGTGATCGGCATTGTCGCGGCCCGCCTTAAGGAGAAGTACAACCGCCCCGCTTGCGTTATTGCCTTTGATGAAAACGGTATCGGCAAGGCGTCGGGACGTTCTGTTTCCAATCTTGATCTTGGTGCGGCGGTGATTTCTGCGAAACAGGCCGGATTAGTGATCAACGGCGGCGGCCACAAAATGGCGGCCGGTTTTACGGTGGTTCGTGATCAATTAGCCGATTTATCCGCGCACCTCAATCGCCATGTGATAGAACAGCTGAACGGACACTCCTACGCGCCGGAACTCAGGATTGACAGCGTATTGTCCTTGCACGCGCTGACTCTTGAACTGGCCGAAAAACTGAATATGCTGGCCCCCTATGGGGCGGGACACGCCGAGCCGCGTTTCGCGCTGACCGGTGTCAAGATCATTAAACCGCGGGTGGTGGGAGAAAACCACGTGAGTTGCTTTATTCAGGATACCTCCGGCGGCGCCAGCCTCAAGGGCATTGCTTTCCGTGCCATGGATTCCGCTTTGGGCGAGATGCTCCTGAAATCTGGCTCGGCTCCCCTCCATATCGCCGGTCACGTGAGCGTGAACGAATGGAATGGCAAAAGAACCGTTGATTTCCAAATTGCGGATGCGGCGCCTGTTTGGCGCCAAGCGGGTTAACAGCATGCGTTGGCTGGTTTTCATTGCGCTACTCGTCTTTTCTGTTTCCGCCTGTGCGGGAGAGGATGAAGCCTATGAGCAATACGCCCTCGGCGGGCGTTACCTGGTTGGGGAGGGTGTCCCGCAGGATGAAAGACAGGCCGTAGCTCTGTTTCGCAAGGCGTCCGATCAGGGGCTGGCCATCGCACAGTACTACCTGAGCCGTTGTTATGCCGGCGGCAAGGGCGTGGTGCAGGATGAGGCGGAAGCCTATTTCTGGATCGTTGTCGCGGCCCGGGGGGGAGACAAGTTCATCCTCGACTACCGTGACGAGCTTTCAAACAAACTGACCCGTATGCAGATCGGCGAGATAGAGCGGCGCGCGGCGGCGTGGAAGCCCGTCGTTCCAGCCATAGCCCCTAAATAGACGGCTTGAATTTTCCTGGATTGCCAGAGGGCTTGGGGGGATCCTGCTTAACGGAAAAATGGGCAGATATGATATCCAGAGCCTGTTCCAGCGCGGCAGCAGGCGTCAGGGATGTTGTGTCCAGAGTATGGGCATCCGGAGCAGCGCGGAGTGGCGAGATCTTGCGGCTGCTGTCGCGGTGATCCCGCTCGTTCACGTCTTGCAATACCTTCTTCAAAGTCACATCGGGATTATTTCCCTTTAATTCTTCAAAGCGGCGGCGGGCCCTTTCCTCCGGCGCGGCGGTGACAAAAAATTTTACATCCGCATCGGGATATACCACTGTGCCAATATCCCGCCCGTCCAGAACAACGCC
>JACQAA010000002.1 GCA_016195185.1 Pseudomonadota bacterium
TTTCAAAATAACTGTTGATATAGGCGCGAGTGAATACGGTTTCGTTTTCCTCTCCGGCAGGATCAAGGGCACTGATCAGGCGCATATTCGCTTCCGTCAGGGTACCGGTTTTATCCGTGCATAATATATCCATCTCACCCAGATTATGTATGGCGGGCAAACTCTTGATAACGACCTTTTCTTTCGCCATACGCGCTGCGCCGCGCGCCAACGTAATGGTAACAATCATAGGCAATAATTCCGGCGTTAATCCAACGGCCAGTGCCAAGGCAAAAAGAAATGACTCCAGCAATGGGCGGTGTAGTAAAAGGTTAATCGCCAGGACGAATAAAACCATCATGATGGTCAAGCGCAGGATCATCCCACTGAAGGATTCAACCCCATGTTCAAAGGTTGTAGGCGGGCGTTGCCGTGCCAATGTTCCTGCCAGATGTCCCAGATTTGATTGTTTTCCTGTGGCAGCCACAATCATTGTAGCCGTACCGCTGATGACGGATGTTCCCATGAACACAGCATTTGTCGCATCATTGGGGTCTTGCGATACCGTAGATAAGTCGCTTGTATTTTTCTCAGAAGGGAAAGATTCGCCTGTCAGTAGAGCCTGGTTGACATAGAGGTCTTTGCTGTCAATGAGGCGCCCATCAGCGGGTATTAAAATACCAGGGGAAAGGAGCACAATATCTCCGGGCACGATGTCCCTTACCAGCAGGGAAACTCGGTTTCCATCCCGCAATACAATCGCTTTGATTGCTACGGATTGCCGCAAGGCATCCACTGTCTTTTCGGCACGGACTTCCTGAAAAAAATCAAGCATCACGCTGAGAAGCAATATCGTCAGGATGATGACAAAGCTGGCTTTATCTCCGGTCAGTACCGATAAAAAGCTGGCTATCAGCAGCAATATAACGAGCGGATTACGAAATCGCCGCAGAAATTGCAGCCAGATTGGTTGTCTCTGAATATCGGTTGCTACGTTGGGGCCGTACTTTGCAATGCGCCGGTGAACCTCCTGCGCAGTCAATCCTGTTTTCGGATTAGCTCCCGTAAGACGTATAAGCTCTGCTAGAGGTAACTGCCAGAAAGCGGGTGCTGTCGCTTCTGTGGTCAGGACGCCACCCGCCACACCAGCATGAGCAGAGACAAGCCATAGAGCACGAGATTGATGGCGATGATCCAGCCGAGGTAAAGAACATCGAATGTCGGGTACCCAATCCACAGCACTGCCGCCATGGTTAGCGTGATGATGCTTGAAAAGATCATCCAGCTCCATCTGTGCACCGGGCGAAAACGGAAAGCGAGGAACAGCTCAAACAGCCCTTCTATTGTCATGAAGACCGCCAAGAGCGTGACGATGGAGATGAGGACGGGAAAAGGTTTCCACAGGATCAACGTGCCGACAATAATCGAAAGGCATGCAGAAAGAAGCGACCACCAGTGCATTTTCGATTTCAATGTTAAGACCAACTGAAAAATGCCCGTCATCAGCAGGACGACTCCGATCAACAGCTCCGTATGCAGCGCTGTCGTGCTTGACAGTGTGGCAGCTAGGATACCGGAGGTGACAAAACCGACCCCTTGAAAAATGTACTTTCCCTTATGATCGCGCAAATGCTGTTCAACACGCTCGCCAACGCTGCTGATCTCTCCTGTGGTCAGAGCTGTTTTTGCGAAGAGCATTACCGCTTCCTTTTTCCAAAGAAGTTAAGAAGATTAAGAAAGATGTTAATGAAATCCAGATATAGGGTCAATGCGCCGATAATGGCGATTTTTTCTGCCCCTTCGCCTTCGCCCATGGTTTGAACGTAGAGCTGTTTGAGCTTTTGCGTATCAAAGGCCGTCAGCCCCACGAAAACGATAACGCCAGCGACAGAAAGACCGAACTGCAAACCTGGACTCTTCAGGAAAAGATTGACCATTGATGCAATGATAAGACCAATCAGCCCCATGAACATGAAGGAGCCCATGCCAGTCAGGTCGCGCTGCGTCGTATAGCCGTAAAGACTCATGCCGCCGAAGGTGCCAGCGGTAATAAAGAGGGTCTGCGCGATACTTTCCCCGGTGAAAGTCAGAAATATAACGGAGAGCGACAGGCCAACAAGCGCAGCATAAGCCCAGAAGCTGAGCTGGGCCGTATATAAACTCATGCGCTGTATGCCAAAGCTGAGAAACATAACCAGCCCCAGAGGGGCGAACATGACAATCCATGCCAGCGATTTCATGCCGGTGATGGTTTCGCCCTGCATTATATACATGGCGTTCAGAAGCGCCTCAGACTTGGCGGAATAAAACGCTATCGCCCCCGTCAGGATGAGGGCTCCTGTCATGTAGTTGTAGATTTTAAGCAGATAGGCACGCAGGCCAGACCCCTGCGCTTCTGTACTGGAAAGATTGTAAGCACCCATGTTTTTTCTCCTTTGTCTTCAAGCATAAGAGACCATTCACCTGGCACTATAGTCGGTCATGAATTTCGACTCACCGGAAGCCAGATAAACAATCTCATCTCCGATATTGTCCCTCCGACATAGCCAATATAGGACTAACCTCATGCCCGCTTATAACGCACGGCTTCTCCTGACCCTTCTGTGGCATTTCCAGCGCTATAAGAATGGGCTCCAGCGCCCGCCAGTTTTCCGTTTTCGACAATCAGATATTCCGAACGGATAGGCTTTTTGGCAAACCAGCACTCCAAGATCTCTCTCGTACCGGCGGCATAACGCGCCTGAGCATTGAGAGTTGTTCCGGCAGTATGCGGCGTCATGCCATGGTGCGGCATCGTTCGCCAGGGGTGGTCTTTCGGGGCCGGCTGCGGGAACCAGACATCACCCGCATAGCCCGCGAGTTTTCCGCTTTTGAGCGCGCGGGCAATAGCGTTTTCATCGCAGATTTTTCCGCGTGCCGTGTTCACGATAAAGGCACCGCGTTTCATCTGGGCGATGAGGGCATCGTTGAACATGTGCTCGGTTTCTGGATGCAGGGGCGCATGAATTGAAATCGCGTCGCACACTTTGACCATCGCTTGGACATTGGGATGGAAAGTGGCGCCCAATTCCTTTTCAACGGAAAGCGGCAGGCGGTGGCGGTCGGTATAATGGAGTTTGACGTCAAAAGGCTTGAGCCGCCGCATGACGGCAAGGCCAATCCGCCCCGCACCGACAATGCCGACATTCATCCCTTCAAGATCGTACGAACGGGCGACACAATCGGCGATATTCCACCCGCCTTTCACAACCCATTGGTAGGAAGGGATATAATTGCGTACCTGAGACAGGAGCATCATCACGGCGTGCTCGGCGGTGCTGATGCTGTTGCAATACGTCACCTCAGTAACGGTGATGCCTTTATCCATCGCCGCTTGTAAGGCAACGTGATCCGAGCCGATACCTGCCGTTATTGCCAGCTTAAGTTTCTTCGCCTTGGCAATGCGTTCAGCCGTGAGATAAGCGGGCCAGAAGGGCTGCGAAATCACCACCTCCGCATCGACCAACTCTTTTTCAAATATCGAATTCGGGCCGTCCTTGTCCGACGTCACAACCAACTGGTGGCCAGCGCTTTCGAGGAACTTGCGCAGACCCAGTTCGCCAGAGACGCTGCCCAGCAGTGCGCCGGGTTTGAAATCAATCGCCTTGGGCGTAGGTAGCGTCTGCCCGTCTGGATAATGGTCGATTTTGGGGATAGAGTCTACGGCATAGGATTTCGGATAACCGTCGACAGGGTCGTCATAGAGGACGCAAACGATTTTAGACATGTACAATCTCCTTTATGTTTCATTTTTTAGTGATCTTATTCCAGCATAAGGGAATGTCTGTGGGCTTGATTAATATCAAGTATTCAAACGGTGATCCCGTATAGGCTGTTCCTATCGTGCACAAGGCGAGAGAATTATGACCATACGCAATCTGGATAAGCTCTTTTCTGCGAGATCTGTCGTTCTGGTCGGAGCAAGCGACAAGACAGGTTCGGTCGGAAAAACAGTTGCTGATAACCTTCTGCATGGCGGCTTTAAAGGTTCCCTATGGTTCGTGAATCCCAAGCATAAGAAAATTTTGGACAGAACTTGTTATGCCGACATCGAAAGTCTGCCGGAAGTACCGGATCTGGCCGTTATTGCAACGCCGCCCCAATCGATTCCGAGCTTGATCGCCGATCTTGGTAAAAAAGGAACGCGTGCGGCCGTTGTTATTACGGCGGGTATTCGGGAGTGGAATCTGCAGCAAGCCATATTGGATGCGGCAAAGCCCTATTGCTTGCGGATTATTGGCCCTAACTGCATTGGCGCAATGGTGCCGAATATTGGTCTGAATGCCAGTTTTGCGCATGACATGCCACTCAAAGGGGATCTGGCTTTTATTTCGCAGTCTGGCGCGTTGATCGGTGCCGTGCTGGACTGGGCGAATTCTCATGATGTCGGCTTTTCCTCGATGATATCAATGGGGGATATGGCGGATGTTGATGTCGGCGACCTGCTTGATTATTTAGCTACAGATGCCAAGACCTGCGCCATCCTGATGTACCTGGAGCAGGTCACGAATGTCAAAAAGTTTATGTCCGCTGCTCGCTCTGCCGCGCGAATCAAACCCGTTATCGTCGTTAAATCAGGCCGTCATGAGGCTGCAGCCAAGGCCGCAAAATCCCATACAGGCGCACTGGCAGGGTCAGACCGTGTCTATGATGCGGCCTTTCGCAGGGCGGGGGTTGTGCGCGTTGATGATCTTGAGGATTTATTTGACGCAGCAGAAATCCTGAGTCATGCACAGCCGGTTTGCGGCGACCGCCTGGCCATCATCACCAATGGCGGTGGTGCCGGTGTTTTGGCTGTCGATGAACTGATTGATAAAGACGGTGCTCTGGCCGTTCTTTCAGAACAAACGATGAATAAGCTGAATAAAGACCTGCCTGCAGCATGGTCAAAAGGTAACCCCATCGACATCATTGGAGATGCGGACTCTGTGCGTTATAAAGCCACAATGGAAACTGTACTGACCGATCCAGGCGTGGATGCTGTTTTGGTCATGAATTGTCCGACAGCCCTGGCCTCCGGCGCCGATGCGGCCAAAGCCGTTATTGACATTATCAAGAAAAGGGGTATTTCCAAGGTTATTTTGACATCGTGGCTGGGAGATGGAGCGGCAGTGGAAGCACGCAAGATATTTGCGGCAAATAATATTCCCACCTTTGAAACGCCCGCCGATGCAATAGAGGGCTTCACTTATTTAACGGCGTACCGCAAGGTGCAGATGGCACTGCGGTGTGTGCCTCCGGCATTGCCGGAAGGGTTCAAGACGGATGAAGATGCTGCCCGTCAAGCTATGAGAAAAGCTTTGGAGAGCGGACGTGACCTGCTGAGTGAGATGGAAGCCAAAGAAGTCCTTTCCGCCTATGGCATTCCGGTCGTTTCCACGATGACGGCAAAAACACCGGAAGACGTCCGTCGATGTACCCAGGAGATGCTGAAAACAGGGGCGCGTGAAGTTGTTATCAAAATCCTTTCACCTGAAATTATACACAAATCCGATGTTGGCGGCGTTGCTCTCGGCCTAGCAACACCAGAAGCGGCAGAGGCAGCAGCCAAAGAAATGCTGCAGAGAATCAAGGGCGTCACTATGGGAGGCTTTACCGTCCAGCCCATGATGCGCCGCCCTCATGCACAGGAACCGCGCCCTGGCGCTGCCGCCGCTGGATATTAATCTCGCCCATGAACTCATCGAAAGAACGCAGGCCTATAAGTTGCTGAAAGGCTACCGTAACCATCCTCCTGCTGATCTTGACGCTGTGGCGCTGACGTTGGTGCGGATTTCACAGCTGATCGCTGACATGCCTGAAATATATGAACTGGATATCAACCCGTTGCTGGCAGATGAAAACGGCGTGGTCGCCCTTGATGCCAGGATCGTTGTCAAGAAGGAAAAAACCATGCTAAAAAATGTTAATCCCCGGTTCGCCATCCGCCCCTATCCCAAGCAGTGGGAAAGGAAGCAGACACTGGCAAACGGCAGGGCTATTCTTTTGCGCCCCATCAAGCCGGAAGATGAAGACGCGCTAAAGGTGTTTATTCAAAAAAGCGATCCGGAAGATGTTCGTCAGCGCCTATTTCATGCCATACGCAGCCTGTCCCATGACACGGCTGTACTTTTTACACAAATTGATTACGCCCGCACCATGGTTTTCATTGCCATTGACGAAAAAAGCGGTGAGCTTCTCGGTATCACTCATTTGCTGGCTGATCCGGACTATGTCCGCGCGGAATATGCCGTGATGACGCGCAGCGATGTGAAGAAACAGGGCATCGGTTCAGCTCTCACAAAACTCCTGATCGATTACGCTAAAGCAGAAGGTATCGGTGAGCTATGGGGCCAAGTGATGCGCGACAATACAGCCATGCTGAAAATCTGCCATAATTTTGGCATTCAGGTGATGACCGATAAGAGCGACCCTGTATACTTGATTGCCGCTCTGCCTCTGAACAATGCGGCATAAGACGCGGTTATGCTGAAAATATTTGTGTTTTTGCCGTCAAACTTTTTATTCCCCAACCCACAAAATTTTGCATTTCTTGACTTTTATCAAGAAGCCGATAATGCACCTCAGCTTCTATGATCAACACGCCCCTTTTAACGATCCCTTAACCGCTGTGTAGTATAAAAATCTATATAAGGCGTTTTCTTTTAAAGGAGGGCGGGAAAAATGGTAAATACATCGAGAGTTCATCTATCAGAAATTTTTTTAAACTGTTCTCGAGAAGAAAATTCTGTTTTTATTCCGGGTGTGCTTCCCTTACATATTAATCCTCGAGCCAAAATCAGCAAGGATGGAAGAATTGAAAATCTATCGGAATTTAAAACCGTGGACGATGTTTTTAATTTCAGTTGCTGTCTGCACTGTCCGGCGCTCCAACAAGAACATTACGGCTCATCCGGCGAGTCCCCCTGCATGAAATGCTTTGCTATGGTGAGAAAAATTGAAGAGATGAATAAAAAAGGTCACTAACATTCTGCATCTTGCAGAATCTTGAGTTTCTTGACTTTTATCAACTTATAAACCCGGAGAGGGGCGTTTAATGGTTTCGTTGATAGAAAGGAAGTCTCAAAATGTCTTGCGCCGGGTGCTGGATGAGTGGAACAGTGTGTGCGCCGAAAGCGGTGTTGCTCTCCCCGTGCCATGCAGGTGTCATCCATATCAGAATGTCCGAAAAACGGAAGCCGGAGAGCAATAAAAATTCCGGAAAATCAGTATTTTCTTCTTCCAACCCACATAAAATTCCGCGCATCTGGGTAATAGTGGCTGACCGCCATATAGCGCGCGTGTTCAGCAAACGGGGGGATGATATTTCCCAGGTCGCCAAGATCGTGTCTCAAGCAACAAAAGACCCTAAAATGACCAATAAAAGCCTTGGACGGGTTATTGGCTCCAGCGGAAGCGCCGTTCACCACAAGTATGAACCGCATATGAATGAATCTCACAAGGGAGAGATTACGTTTGCCCATGAAATTTCAGCCTGGCTCGATGCTGAGGCAGGGAAAGAGACTTTTGACAGGCTGGTACTGATCGCATCGCCGCATATGCTGGGAGAGCTACGCAAGACGATTAGTCAGCACGTCTATGCCCGGATTGTCGCTGAACTGAATAAAGACCTGACAAAGATGAGCGAGGCAGCTTTGCGCGCTGAGCTGGGAAAAATCCTGTGGTTTTAACTATTTTTCTTTTGATGTATTTCTTATACCGCATGTTTTTTCTGCGCATGCGTCTCTATCACGCGATCCCCAACATTCCCCATGCTGCGCCGTGCAATATCCGCAGCAATAACCGATCAGGCGGGAAAAGCTGTCGATGGTGATTTCCGGCCCCTTGATCGTGACGCCGATTGGCTTGAGTTGCGCCAATGCCCGTGAAAAGGTTTCAGGCTTCATACCGAGGCGCTGGGCTGCGAGTGACTTGTCGTAGGGGAAGGAGAGTGTTCCACCGTTGCCGACCATGCCTGAAGACAGCTGCAGCAGCAAGCAACCGACACGCTGCGGCGCATTCATCAACACTTTATGCTCATTTTCCATCTGTAGCTTGTGCATTTCACGGGACATAGAAGACATGATGCGTGATGTGATATCAGGGTTTGTTTTTGCCCTGTCCTTTAATGCCGTGGCAGGAATTTCGATAACTCTAGTGTCTTCAGCAGCCTCTGCGGAGAAAGGGTAGTCTGAATTGTCAAAGATAGCGGCTTCGCCAAAAACATCCCCCCGCGTGAACAAGGCGACAATAGCCTCCTCACCTTCCGCCGTTCCGCGATAAAGTTTCACCCACCCCTGGAGAATGACAAAAACCCGGTCGGCCTTGTCGCTCTGCCGAAATAGATGTTTGCCTTTGCTGTAGTCTTTGACGGCGGACGCATCGTAAAAAGCGCTCATATCGCCTTCCGGCAAGCCGGAAAAAAACGTCAGACCATGCAAAAACTGGTCGGTATGTTCTTTGGGTGGAGCTTTTGCCATGCGAAGCTTCTCCTGGAAGGGTTAAACAAATCCTCCAGCAGACTAAGGGATTGCATGGATTTTATCAATTATTTAATATAACCACCTGTAAAACAAAAGAAAAACAGCCAAACACTGTCAGCGTTTGTCCCCCGTGTCCTGCGCCTCCTGCAGAATCTCATAGACTGCGCAAACCCGGCTGTTCATCGGGCGTTTGGGTCTGGCACCTATATAATCATCATCGTTAAGCCATGTAAAAGCCTGCAGCACTTCCTCCTTGCTGGCGCCTGTCTCCTGAATAATGAAAACCATTTCTTCATCAACCGGTCCCAAAATAGTGCTGATGTCATGACCTGTGGCAGGATTGAAGGCTCTTTGTATTTCGGGCAGGATTTTCTCTTTTCTGGCCATTTTCAATCCGTCGCCCTGTTGAAGGCGATGATTTTTATGTCAGCAACATGAACGTCTCTGGTATTCTTCGTTTGAAAATAATTTAGATGAAGGGTATCTTTTCTAAAGGCTTGATTTGAAGTCATCTTTTTCTCCTTAAACCAAATGCGACCGGATAAACCAATGCAGCTTGTCGAGACCGCGCGTGATTTCTGTGAGCAGGTCTGCAGTGACCATGTCGCCAACATCGCTGGCTGCGTTGATCCCCTGCCGGCTGGCGTCTGCCAGTACGCTGATTTCGCCGCTTAAGGCCATTACGTGCTCTCGCCCATCATGAATATCTACAGGATAGTCACCAAGGCTGGATTGGCTGGAAACCGTTTGTAAAGTTCCTTGCGCTGTTCCTCCCAGTTGTACGGACCGTTCTGCCAGCATATCCGCATATCCATCAACCTTGCTGCTGACTTCATCGAACAGCTCATGGAGAGCAATAAAGTTTTCTCCCGTGACGTTCCAGTGAGCTTGCTTGGCAGACAATTTGAAGTCAATAGTACTCGCCAGCAGATGATTGAGCACAGCGATAAGGGTATTTGGCTGTGTCTGTTTTTTGATTTTATGCGCGAAGGACATGAGCGTTCTCCTTTTCTTAAACATTTACAGGGCCACAACAATGCCTTACAACACCCGCGATCTCTTTGGAGCTTGCATCATTGCGCAGGATGCCGCCGAATGACAGGATGCCAGTGACTTTGCCTGTATGATTTCTGACGACAAGGCGGCTCACCTTATGTTGATGCATTTTTTCAGAGGCATCTTCCAGAGTATCATTCTCATTGCAGGCGTAAACCTGTTCGGTCATGTAGCCGCTGACCTTCTCTGTAGCGGGATTTCTCCCCTGCGCCAGGGCGCGAATGACGATATCGCGGTCTGTGATAATGCCTTTCAGTTTGTTTTCGGTGCCGACTGGCAGAGCGCCGCAGTTGACAGATTCCATCTTTTTCGCCGCCTGTTGCAGGGTTGCAGTTGGGCTGATCAGTTCAGGATGGGGTGTCATCAGTTCTTTTACTTTAGTGACGCAGAATGTGATCGTCATGCTCGGTGTCCCTTCCGTTATGTTGCTGCAGTGATCTGAGTAGAACGCAAGAGGGGACTTACACCCTTGATTTTTGTCAAGAAACCGGAAAAATGCGGAGAATTCAAACCCTTCTGTGCCAAAAGGCGCGGCATTAAACTGATCAGTCCATTCGGCGCGATGCCGGGCGTATTCATTTTCGGGCATATAACTCGTTGTTACGCGGGATTTTTCAGGAACAGATTTAAGTGTCTAGATTTTGGATGTTTCATACCAAATCTCCTCTAGAAATGAGAGGTGGCACGCACTTCGCCAGTGTGTGATGTATAGTCTTGCTTATACTGGAAATCATAGTTTGCCGAGAACTCCCAGTTGGCAGGGGTCATGTAAACAACGTTTGCACCGGCATCAAATATGCTGCGGGCAGGAGAGGTGCCAGTGGTCGTGAAGGCTGTCGCCGCTGGATCTCCGGAGAAGCTCGATGTCGCTTGCACTTTGTCGCCAACCAAGTCATAAGCATAGCCGACATGCAGCGCTGGATTCATAACGGCGCCGGTGACATTATTTTTTAGCTTCCAGCCGACATTGGCGCCGATGCCCAAATCAAAAACGTTCTGGCTATTGCTGCCAACAACGAGATCGGCCCCGCCGGCCCCCGTTTCTGCATAGCCCGCTGTATTCAGGTCGGTATAAGCAGCTGACACCATCGGCGTCAGTGTCAATCCATGGTCGGATGGATAATCACGACCTAAAGACAGTTTTGCTGAGTATTGATCGCTATGGGTACTGCCATGTGCGGTAGCGCCAGCTAAATCTGCGTTATGACGATCACTGTCGATCGTATTATAAGCATACCCGGCCTGGCCGTTCACAAATGTCTGCTGATCAAATTTATAGGCACCATAGAAATTGAAACCATAGTTATTCAAATCCGTCGTCGTTGTGTTGGCATTTTGGGAGTCAATGCTTGTCCGACCATAGTTGATGGCAAAACCGAGTATGCCATCATTCATGAGCGTCGACGAATCAACGCCAATAGCACTACCCCATGTATTGGAGTGATAGCCCTCCACAGCATTACGTACGTCTTGTATTGCATGCTGGCCATGGCCTTCAATCCACATGCTCACGCCGTTCGCCGACACGCCCGCCGCAACGCCACCCGACGCATCACCGGAGCGAAGCGCGGCCATCCTTGTCTCGGCAATCTCCTGCGTGTCGGAACCTATGTTCAGGGCACTGGATTGAGCGCCACCATCAATGGTTGGAGTCAGCGCTTGAAGATTACTGTGAACAGCCGCTGCGGTCGTAGAAGAAGCAACAACACCCTGAGTCGTATTCAGGGCCGCATTGCCTGTGGTGCCGATCGTCACAAGAGTAGCGTTGGTTGTTGTATCATTGGGGGTAATAGCGGCACCCAATGTCGAGTTCACAGGCAAGCGTGTGGCGATGAGATAAACCTGCTGGTTCGTCCCCCCGGCAATCGCAGCATTGTCGCCAGTTGCATATTTAAAGGTATAGAGAGCTGAACTGCTTGAACCAACAGCCTGGGGCAAAAGGCCCGCGCCAGAAGCAATCGGCGTTGTTGCAACTGCCGTACCAGAAGCAACCAGAAACGTTGAACCGCTCGGGATATAACCAGATGCCGGCGTTACAACCGCATTGATTGTTGCGCCTCCCAGGTTAATGGCGCCCCCTGTCAAAGCAAGTTTTCCCTCTGTCTTGATACCGGCTATATCGCTGACTGCGAAACCATAGGTACCGGCAGCAGCTACCTGTGTCGCTGCTGTTAATGTCTGGCCCGCAGCGATTGTCGTTGTACCCGTGTTCGTCACGGAACCAGTGCTTGTCACGCTGGCAGCTTCCAGATTGAGAGTGCCGCCGCCGTTAACGGCGATATTCCCCGCACCCGTCGTGATCGTATTGTCAACGTTTAATGTACCACCGTTCTGGGTCGTCAGAGCAATAGAGCCTCCGGACCCGATCGTGCCGCCGATGGTGTAAGTACCTGTAACATTCACAACATTGGCTCCCGTGCCAAGCGTTGTCGTGCCCACGATTTGGCCGCCGCCCAGGTTCAGTGTATCCGTACCTGTACCGCCCGTCAGGTTACCGGTCACTGTACCAGCCGTCTGAGTAAAAACATCCGTGCCGCTGCCCAAGGCGATGTTCCCGGTGATTGTACCACCCGTATGTGTAATGGTATCGTTTGCATTGCCGGTCGATATATTGCCTGTCAGCGTGCCGCCCGTCACAATAATGGTTTCAACAGCATTACCGATAAGCGTAATATTGCCTGTCATTGTTCCGCTTTCCGTGATCGTTGCCACGGAAGCGACGCCGCCATCGATAATGTTGCCCAAAACCGTCCCGGTGTTGGTGAAAGCCTGAGGGCCCGCAAAGGCAAAATCCACAGCAGTACCCGAATGCGTGCTCGTCGAGCCGCTGGCGCTGAGTGTTCCGGTGTTGGTGATTGTCCCTGATTGAGCAGAGGCGATATCCAGAGCGATGCCGGAGTTGTTCGTGGTCTCCGTGTTGGAAACTGTACCGCCAAAGGACAATCCACCCGCACCAAGATCGCCTGTGACCGCCACGGTTGAGTGGGTGGCGCCGCCGGCCGTGGCGGCAGAGGTGATCGTGCCATTTGTATTGGTCAGTGTCGTTATCCCACCCGTGCTGATTTCCAATGCCGTGCCTGTTGTGGC
>JACQAA010000101.1 GCA_016195185.1 Pseudomonadota bacterium
GAGAATATTGCGGATCGTGCCATTCGGCGATTTCCACATTTTCTTGAGCTTGAATTCTTCGACACGCGCCTCGTCGGGAGTGATCGTGGCGCACTTGACGCCGACACCGTATTTTTGGGTGGCGTGGGCTGCATCGACTGTCACCTTATCGTCCGTTTTATCACGGTTTTGGATGCTGAGGTCGTATGATTTCAGCTCCACATCCAGATAAGGCTTGATCATTTTGTCAATGATCATATCCCAGATGATCCTGGTCATCTCGTCTCCGTTCATTTCAACGAGAGGCGTCTTGACTTTTATCTTGCTCATTTTTATTTTCTCCTGCTATGGATGTTAGCTTATTTTTCTGTTCAAGCACCGCTTTCTTTTCATCGTAAAGGTGTTGGTCGCGCATATCTTCCCACGCGCTCATGGACTTTCTGGCTTCACGGATATCTTCCTCAGAAAGGGTGGCATTTTCAACCAGATCATGCCGTGCCTGAATAGCATACTTTCTCTCATCACCGTAATCAAAAGTCTTGATGGCCAGCGAATACCATTGCCACGCTTCCTTTGGCCTGTTGTCGTGTTTAGCCAGAGCGGCGAGGCGGATAAAGCTATGACCGTAACCATGAATGCCTGACTCTTCGAACCAGTGGCGAGCCGCAGTCAAATCTTTGGCAACACCTCCCTTACCCTTTGAATAAAGGTCCCCCATAATGAACTGTGCCCGCACGTCTCCCTGCGCGGCGAGATCAATCATGTCTGTCATTGGTGAGGAGTCATCATCGTTTAGTTTCTGGTAGACCGGATCTGGATAATATTTCAGATGGGCCTGAGCAGCGGTGGTGCCAAGACAGCTGAGTAAAATCATTACTAGAAAATACCGCATCATATCTGCCCTTCCAGAAACTCGAGAACTTCACGCAAAGACACGCTTTGTTTTAAGGTTTTATTACCTGAATATACGGCGTACTGCGAGGGCTTTATCAGGCTGCGGCTGGAAATTTTGGTGACCGCGTATAGAGGTTGTTCCTGACTGGAGCGAAAAATTGAGAACACCGCCATGTCCGGCAAGCTGTCGATGGCATAGTCCTTCCACTCGCCGCTCTGGACGCGTGCGCCGTAGATGGACAGAATCTGGCTCAATTCTCTCCTGCTGAAGGTGGTTTTGCCGTTCAGGCGAAATTTATCACGAATATAGACAAGCATGGCAGCCCTTAAGGGTTGATCAGGAATTCTAAGCCGAATACGCGCTTTTTAAAAGATTTAAGAGGGATTTTACTATCTTATGGCATTAATATCGCGGGTGATAGAATGACAGTGCAGAGGTTTTGTGCTGTTATGGACGGAAGTTCTCCGACGGTTAAACGTGTCTTGTAAATCTCTTTCCGTTTTTGCCCCTGCCAAATTAAACCTGTTTCTCCATGTGACCGGGAAACGGATTGATGGCCATCATACCTTGCAAAGCCTGGTGGTATTTGTTGACGTTGGTGACCACCTGACGTTGTCGCAGCAGGATGGCCTTGAAATTAACGTCAATGGAAGTTTTGCCGCCACCCTTATCAACGGTGAAGATAATCTTGTGTATAAGGCGGCTATGTTGCTGGCGCAACACTATCAGGTTTTACCCCATGCCAAAATTATTTTGACAAAAAATCTACCCGTGGCTTCTGGTATTGGCGGGGGGTCATCGGATGCAGCAGCGGCGCTGCAAGGTCTGGCGCAGCTCTGGGGTTTTCCGGAGGAGCCAGATATACTCTTGGCACTTGCAGCAAAACTTGGCGCCGATGTTCCGGCCTGTGTCTATAAAACACCTCTCTGGGTGGAAGGTACTGGGGATCAAATCACCCTTCTTCCCGATATGCCAGACCAGCACTTTGTGCTGGTCAACCCGCTGGTGCCGACCCCAACACCTAAGGTATTCGCCAGTTTTCAGCGTCGTTTCAGCGACCCGGTGCCGTTATCGGGGCATATCACTGACGTGGCAACGTATCGCAATGACCTGACTGAGGCGGCCATTACTGTCACCCCTGTCATCCGTGATGTTCTGGGTGCGCTGGCCGCAACAGATGAATGCCTGTTTCACCGTCTTTCAGGTAGTGGTGCAACCTGTTTTGGCCTGTATAGCGGTGCTGAGGCTGCTTCTCGGGCCGTGCGCCAGCTCAGGATTGATTATCCGGACTGGTGGATTGTTGAGGCGGGTCTATTGAAATAGTTTCTCAGATTCTGCCGCGCTTCAAGTCCCGAAAAATATAACGTTCTGGGGCAAGGTATTTTGTCAGACTGGCAGGTACGGGCAAGGGGTCCCCGGAAACCAGGCTGGCGATTATTTCTCCGGCCAGCGGCGCTCCTGTAAAACCATGGGACCCGACCGCTGTGGAGATAAAGGTCTTATCTATGAATTTTCCTGTCGCTGGTCCTTCTTTACCGTTGCGCAGTCCGGCAAAAAGTTCCAGGAAGACTTCGTAATCGGGGCATGCTCCAATCATGGGCAGTTTATCCGGTGTTGTGGTGCGGTATCCGGCATGGCTTTCAACAATCTCTCTTTTACTGAAGCCAAATGTGGGAAGATGCATGTTAAGATTGACCAGATTTTCTTCATCATCTTCAGTGCGGATTTCCGGTGTGGCTGGCGCTTCCCGTTGAAAGGTGGCGCCAATGTAGTGGACCCCGTTCACAGCAGGCGTGATATATCCCTCATGGCAAATAACGGTTTTGATGTCACGGGAGAGGTCGTTTTCCTTGATGCCGGTGATTTGTCCGCGCAGACTCTGCAGAGGCATCCAGGCAGTTTCTCTAAAATTATTGCTCGCGTTGCCAAGAGCAATGATGATCGCATCGCCGCTGAGACTGTCAAGTGAGGTGACGGCCGTTGAATAGACGGCTTTAATCAGGGGGTGTTGCAAAAGAATGGCGCAGAATTCCGTCGGAGACAAATGGCCGGCCAGTGGTGCATAAATCCCCATACCGGATGGTGTCTTTTCGTATCTTAAAAACTCTTCTGGCCAGCGGCCGCTGTTGATCAGCGCGCGGTGTCTGGCGCCGGTTTCTTCCGATATATCAAGATGTACAACGCCGCAGGGGTTCCATGACGACATTTTCAGAGCCTTGAGCAGATTAAGGGTAAAACAAAAACCGTGTTGGTGGAAGGATCCTGCCGGTGACGCGTCAACTGTGAACTTGGGATCCACGATACCGGAAGGGCTGCCGGGAGATCCGTCCATGGCCGATTCCTGCCGTTGTTCCAGAACCGTGACCTGGTATCCTTTTTGTGCCAGGGCAAAGGCGGCAGTGGCACCGGTAACTCCTGCCCCAAGAATGGTAACGTTTTTTATTTGAGGCGGTTGCGGTCTGGCTGCAGCTGGCATTGTTGCGACGGTCATGTCACGTTTGGCGCCAAAGCCAGTAATTTTTTCAACGATAAATCCTGCCTGCTGCAGTCCGCGCCGTACAAAACCGGCAGATGAAAAAGTGGAAAGGGTGCCGCCTGGTTTTGTACGTGAGGCGAGCAGGGGGAATAGTTTTTCTTCCCACATGGCAGGATTTTTTGCAGGAGAAAATCCGTCCAGATACCAGGCGTCGAAATGGCCGGTCAGCTCGGGCAGTAAATCAGAGACATCGCGGTCTAGTAGCAAGGCCGCATGTTCCTGAAATTCCGGCCAGCAAGAATAGAGTTTCTTGAGGTCGGCACTCGAAACTGGATGTTTTTCGATGCTGACATAGACCAGTCGTGCTGAGGAGGGGGCAGTTTTACGCCAGAGCTGTGCCGTCAGTAAGAAGTTGAGACCGCTACCGAAGCCCAGTTCCGCGATACGAAAATTGTCATCTTGCAACGCTTGAAATCGTTCAGCTAATCGGTTTTTCTTCAGGAAAACATAATGCGACTCTTCCGGTCCTTGCCCGGGCTGGAAATAAATGTCATCAAAATCCAGGCTGCGCAGGCCGCCATCGTCAGACCATTGCAAATGAGCAGGTTTCAGTGCCAAGATGGAACTCCGGTTACGACCACCAAGATGACACCAATACACTTTGTAAGGAATAAAGTCCATGATGGCGGCAAGCATACAGGCTGAGATTGAAAGGCACTTTCATAGAAAGATTGTGTCATTTTCTCCTCTGTCTGCTGCTAATAATGCACAGATTTACCGCATGGTTCTGGAGGATGGCGCTGTTTGCGTGGCTAAGGTGGCAGAACGTGGTCTTGATATTGAGGCCTTTATGTTGGGTTACCTGAAAACAAAATCAAAGCTGCCGGTTCCTATGGTGTACTATAGTAACGAACATGTCATCATCATGGAATTCATCGAATCCTACCATAGCATCGATGACACGGCGCAGCGGCATGCGGCTGATCTTTTGGTGGCGTTGCACCAGATACATGCCGATAGCTACGGCCTGGAATGTGACACGCTGATTGGCTCTCTCCCCCAGCCTAATCCACAGAGTAAAAACTGGGTGGATTTCTTTGCGCAGCATCGCCTGCTGTATATGGGGAGCGCGGCGTTGAAGGAAAACAAGATCGATAAAAAATTTATGAAGCAACTGGAAAAGTTAGTCGGAAAACTCTCCAATCACATCAAATCTCCAAATCCGCCGTCGCTGATCCATGGCGACATCTGGACGGGCAATATTCTGGCGGGGCGCAGCCGGATTGTGGCGTTTCTGGACCCGGCAATTTACTATGCCGATCCCGAAATAGAGCTGGCGTTTATCCGTTTTTTAAACACATTCACTGAACCATTTTTTACCCGCTATCATGAGCTCAGTCCGATCAAGCCTGGTTTCTTTGAAGAGCGTGCGGATATTTACAGTCTGTACCCTCTGCTGGTGCATACGCGCCTGTTTGGCACATCTTACGCCCGCAAGGCGCAGAGGATCCTGGATAAATTCACTTAAAAATAGCATATCGTGACTTGATTTTTCAGGACAACATGGCCTAAACTGCGGCAGTTTCCCCCTCAAGGAGTATAGCGATGCGCGTCAGCCAAAAAGTCAAAAAAATTCTTTCTTTCTATGAAAGCGACAATCCCGGCACCAAAGCTAACCTGTGCCGCATCCTGATGCATGGCAAACTGGGCGGCACCGGCAAGATGGTGATTTTGCCGGTTGACCAAGGGTTTGAGCATGGTCCGGCGCGCAGTTTCGAGAGCAATCCGGAAAGCTATGATCCGCATTATCATTATCAGCTGGCAGTTGATTCGGGTTGCAACGCTTACGCCGCGCCGCTGGGTGCGTTGGAAGCAGGGGCGGATACCTTTGCCGGCGCCATTCCGTTGATCCTGAAAATTAACAGTTCTAACAGCCTGATCTCAGCAAAAGATCAGTCGATCACCGCCTCGGTCGGGGATGCGCTGCGTCTTGGCTGCTCTGCCATCGGTTTCACCATTTATCCCGGCTCGGAGCAGATGCTGGAAATGCAGGAAGAAATTACCCAGTTATCCGAAGAAGCCAAATCCTATGGTATTGCCACCGTCATTTGGTCTTACGTCCGTGGTCCTAAAGTTTCCAAGGAAGGTGAGACTGCCATTGATACCGTTGCCTATGGCGCGCATATGGCCGCTCTGTTGGGGGCCCATATTATCAAGGTGAAACTGCCGACTGACCACCTGGAGTTGCCGGAAGCTAAAAAAGTGTATGAAGAAAAGAAAATTCCAATCAAAACGCAGGCTGAGCGTGTGCGTCATATCATGAAGTCCAGTTTCAATGGGCGCCGTCTTGTGGTTTTCTCCGGTGGTGCCACCAAAGATGAGGACAGTATATACGAAGATGCGCGGGCTATCTATGAGGGCGGCGGCAATGGCTCCATTATCGGGCGTAACAGTTTCCAGCGTCCGCGCGAAGAGGCTCTCTCTATGCTCGACAAAATTATGCAGATTTATCTGGGCAAGGATGTTTAGGCCCGAAGCACGCCGCCCGTCTCATCAAATACGCGATCAATGATTTTTATTGCGAGATTGGCGAGTTCTTCATCTGTGAGCGTCCTCTCTACGGGCTGGAGCGTCACTGCCAGCGCGATGGATTTTTTTCCTGGCTCGATGCCTTCACCCGTATAAATATCAAATACATCCACAGCTACAATCAGATTCTTGTCTACCCCCCTGATGGCGCGGACAAGTTTTTCCGCTTCCACGCTCTGGTCGACAACGAATGCAACGTCACGAAACACTGGTTGGAACGGCGAAGGTTTCAGCAGTTCCTTGCGCGTACCCTTCTTTTTCAGTTGAGGCAGGCTTTGCAGAAAAATCTCGAACCCGAACGAGACTTCGTCGCGCTTCATGGCAATTAAAACGGCCGGGTGAATTTCACCGAAATAGGCCAGTACATCGCGGCCGAGACGCAACGTACCCGATCGCCCGGGATGATACCATTCTGGCGCATCAGTGCTGGTCTGCAGATTGCCGGTATTGACGCCACAGGCATCCAGCACGGCCAGGGCATCGGCTTTGGCATCAATGGCATCTATCGCACGTTCTGCTTTTGACCAGTGGCGCGGTTGGGTATTGCCGCTGCGAATCCCGGTAGCGACTGTTTGCTGACCATCATGCTCGGGAGATTTATAAATGCCGCCGATTTCAAACAGGGCAACATCCGGATAGCCGCGATCAGCATTTCTCCCGGCAGCGTCAATCAAATTGGGCAAAATCGAGGGACGCATCA
>JACQAA010000069.1 GCA_016195185.1 Pseudomonadota bacterium
ACAACCATCTGACGAAAGACCTGACCGATGAGGAGATCTCCTACATCGTGACGGTAACCAATCGCTACGCTCCGCAGGAAGCGCAGCCAAGAAAAAGCGAAAAAGTGATGAACATGGCAGCGGCCAGCGCTGAATTTGAGCATCGCTCGGAAATCAACAGGAATGACATTCTTGCGGCTGTCGCGCAGATGTCAAACCTGCCGCTGGATTTCCTGAACCAGAGCGATCACGAACGCTTCCTCAAACTGGAAACGGATTTGCCGAACGAGGTTCTGGGTCAGCCCGGCCTCTCGAAAGTGGTGGATGGTTTGATCGGGGCACGCTCCGGTCTGACGGACGAGAATCAACCCTGGGGCTGCTTCGTCATGCAGGGCCCCACGGGTACCGGGAAGACCGAGGCCTGCAAAGCACTCGCCCGCCACCTCTTTGGTTCGGAAGACGCCTTGATCAAGCTGGACATGTCGGAATACTCAGAGAAGTTTTCCGTGGCCCGCCTGATCGGCGCGCCTCCCGGCTATGTCGGTTTTGAGGATACAGCACCTGCCCTGACTGAAAGAGTGAGCAGGCGTCCTTATTGCATACTTCTCCTGGATGAAATCGAGAAGGCGCATCCCGATGTCTTCAATACGCTCCTGCCGATCCTCAATGACGGAGCCATGACAGACAATCATGGCAAAAAGGTTCTCTTCAATAATGTTATTGTAGTCATGACCACCAATGCCGGTGCCACCAATGCTATGAAATTTATCACCAATGGCGGGAACGAAGGCGGCATGGACTTCAGCAGCACGACCAAGGCAGAGCTGTCTCCGGAACAAATGATGGAAAAGCTGGCCAAAATCTACTCCAAGGCCGTGACCACGCCGACTGGCGATGGCCGCCCGGCCCTGTTCCGCCCCGAGATGATTAACCGTATCGAAGAGTTGGGGGGGTTCATTACGTTCATCCCTCTCGTCCAGCAGGTGATCTCCAATTTGGTTGGCCGCGAGATTGAGAAGGTTGGTAAACGCCTCACCCGCCAAGACCGCGCCAACATACAGGGCGTTACGCTTGAAGTGACGCCAGATGTGGCGGGCCAGCTTGCCAAGGAAGGGTATGATCCGGCAATGGGCGCCCGCCCACTCCGCGGGGTTGTGCGGAGGAAGATTCAAAACCCCCTCGGCAAATGGCTCATGGCAAATAAGGAAAAAGTCCTTGCCTTTGTGGCCGAGCATGGGGCTGCAAAGCTCTTGGTCAACTCTCTGTCAAACTTTGAGCCAAAACTGGAGAAAGTCGAAGCGGCGGTTGAAACGAAAGTTTCCAACGACAATGTGGTGACCCTGCCAAAGAAAGTGAAGGCAAGCAAAGTGAAGGCGCCAAAATTGTAAAGCGTTGCATTCGGAACTATTAATAAAAGAGCCCCGCTGTTCCCGGGGCTCTTTTATTGTCCGTATAGCCCTTCCCTTTGCCGCCTAAAACAGGCAACATCATTCTCTGAACTGGGTGATGATGTTGCGATGATCAAGAAGTTGTCTCTGTCCGTCCTGCGGATCCACGATTTTCGCCTGCTATTAGTAATTCGCATGTTTGTGATCATGACCCTGCAGTCTCAGGCGGTCATTGTCGGATGGCAGATTTATTCCATGACCAAAAACACCTTTTTACTGGGCCTGACCGGCCTGGCCGAAGCCTTGCCTGCCCTTGCCTGCGCTATTTTTGCCGGGCACATCGTTGACATCAGCCACCCCCGTAAAATTTATACGGCAGGTATCGCCGTATTGACACTCAACACGCTCGGGCTATTTCTCATCGCCGGAGAGGTTCTGCCCGTATCGCAGCACGCTCTTTTGTTATACATTTTTTCCGGTGTTTTCATCTCCGGCATTGTCCGCAGTTTTATCATGCCGGCAGTGTTTTCTCTGGTACCGATTATTGTGTCCAGGGCAGAAATTCCGGCCGCGACTGCTTGGCTCAGCGCCAGCGCCCAGACCGCCATTGTCAGCAGCCCGGCCATTGCGGGGCTGGTGTACGGCGGTTATGGCGCACGGGGCGCGTGGATGCTGCCAACACTCCTGATCAGTATGGCATTTTTGACGGTCAATTTTTTGCGCACCGCCCATAGTCGCGACAGAGAAAAACGTGAGCCCGCCATGCACAGCATCCGCGCAGGGTGGGGTTTTATTTTAAGGACTCCCGCCCTTTTGTCCGTGATGGCACTGGATATGTTTGCTGTCCTGTTTGGCGGCGCCGTTGCGATGCTGCCGGCCTATGCTGACCAAATCCTGCATGTAGGCTCTGAGGGGCTGGGTGTACTGCGTGCGGCACCCGCCCTGGGCGCCGTTATCACGGCGCTGGTTCTGGCATTCCATCCCATGAAGCGAATCACCGCCATACGCCTGTTATGGGTGGTTGCCGGATTCGGCGTCTGCATGATCGGTTTCGGCCTGAGCACGATGTTCTGGCTGTCCATCCTGTTTCTGGTCCTCAGCGGCTGCTTTGACAGCGTCAGCATGCTCATTCGCTCTACCATGATGCAGCTGCTCACACCTGAAAACATGCGCGGACGTATCTCGGCCATTAACAGCATGTTTATTATTTCTTCCAATGAAATTGGCGCATTTGAGTCCGGCACGGCGGCGCGGTTTTTGGGGCTAGTGCCGTCCGTTGTCATGGGGGGTGTAGCCACACTGCTCATTGTCGCTGCGACTGCCCTGTTGTCTCCCAAGATGCGACGTACAGTGGTCGAAGCGAACAAAGAATAGCCGTTTATTGGTTGCTATTCGGAGAGAAACAGGCTTTCTGCCAGATTCATAATTCATATTTTCATTCCCGGGGCGGGGCGCTCTAATACGACTTCACGGCGAAAGCGAAACAGCGCGGCCGGACGCCCGCCGGCGACATCGGATTTCCTGCCCGGAATTTCTTCCACCATTCCTGAATTTTCAACCAAACGACGAAAGTTCTGTTTATGCAGGGTATGCCCGGCAATAGCCTCCACCGTTCTCTGCAGGTGTAGAAGGGTAAATTCGGTCGGCATCAACTCAAACACGACAGGACGATATTTTAATTTACCGCGCAGACGGCCAATGGCCGTCGCCAGAATACGCCGGTGATCATACAGCATGGAGCGCCCGGGGACCAGCGCATAATCAACTTTTATCCCCTTGTCACGTATAGCCTCATAAATCAACCGTGCCTCATACAACAGCTCGTACCTCTCCAAAACCTTCTCTTCATCCCAGACCATGCCGCCCAACCCAAAGCATAGACCTGTACGCGCCTGACGGTTCTGTTTTTCTTCCCGTGTATCCGCCGCGAGAACCCATCTCTTCAAAGAGGGTTCGATGACATCGTCGATGATGGCCGGCTTGCCATTCCGCCAATCCTCCCAAGGAAAATAGCTGTACCAGCCACCCCAGAATACAGTCTCAGAGGTGCGGATTTTTTCCTGATGCGTTAGCGCCAGGTAGCCAATTGACACCACCCGCAGCTCATGCTGCCTGGAGCCAACATAACGGCCCTTATTGCCAAAAGTATAGAGCTGCTCGACATAGCCGGGCATAACAGGGGTCTGATTTTTGACCCAGCTGCGCAGACCCAGCTCTAAGGTATCGTGCCTTTCCGGCTCGAAAGGGCCGAAAGGCAAGGCGTCCCCCTCTTCATTGGTCGGCACCACGCCAACGGACAGCGCGTGAGCAGCGCCCCTGACAATAAACACCTGCGGCTCATGACGCTCGACGGAGACAATGACCGCAGAAAGACCAATGATAATTCCAGGCGTTTTTGTGTTTTGATTGTCGGCTTTCATTAAGGCTCCCTTTGATCTGCCGCCTCTTCTAATTCCCTGCGTGCGCGCTCTTCCAAATCCTTCTGCTGCCGTGTGACATCTATCAGTTCTGTTTGGTGCTCTTGCTGCTGCTGAGAATTCCCTTCAGATTCACCATCCGGAACGGTATCACCCTCTTTCTCGAGTTTGCCAGCCCCGCTTTGCCGACGCTTGGCCACTTCCAGCGCCTTTTGAGCCTGCCGCGCCTTTGCGTCTTCAGCGCGTTTCTTTTCGCGTTCCTGCTGATGCAGGACTTCCGGCGGACGGCTATCGCTGCCAGGGTTGAGGAGGTATGAATAGACATCGGACGTCTTAGAGTCTGAACTGCGACTGCCCGGCTGCCCCGGCTCGGCGGGAATCAACCCCTCGTAACCTATCCCGCCACCGGAGTCCGCGACCGCGACCGCAGCTGCCATCACCAACAGGAGCGAGCAGCCCATCCTCGCAGCAAACACTTTCATGATCTCCCCCTATCAGGATTAGTATTGGTCCAGTTCCTTCAGCGCCTCATTCAGAAGTGAGAGGGCCTTGCTATTACCCTCTCTTTCCTCTTTGATAAAAATATCTGGCAGGCCCATTTTCTTGTAGACGTCGTCGGAAACGTTATTTTTGTACCGAAATCCCTCTGCCAGAGCCCCTAATCGCTGGCGCGCCAAACTGACGCTTTTCTTCTGCTCTTCGGGAGATATGCTCTTATCTCTAACTTTCGGCATGACTCCCTCTATGTTTTTTCGAGCGGCATACTCCGCCGGCAGCATATTCTCAATACGTGGACGTGGTTTGGCAAGCACCTCTTTCTGTTTATCCGATAGCTTGAGGGGCTTGGTAAATTCGGCCGCCATATCCCTCTTCTTGGTCAAACCGTACTTCAATGCAAGCATCTTCAGGTCTGCAGACGTCATAGGGGCATGGGTGGTCGGTGTAGCGGTCACCGGCTGTTGCTCTTCCGGCGTATTATCCGCAGAACCCCGCGCGTCCGGGCGGTCAGGGATGAGGCCAGCATACCCATTGCCCGCCTCAGTACCTGGGGCCGACGAATTGGGGGCAGGGGGAGCAATGAGGCCGCTATATCCATCTCCGGCAGCAAAAGCCGGTATGACACTTGTCATCCATATTACCCCTACGACAAGCAATAAACACCGCTCACTGGTGATGACTGTCGCCATCCAAGACCTCTCACCACTTTTACGCTTTTGGCTACGCTGCCATCTATAGTATCATAAACCACAGGCTCCATGGTTTACCAGACAGAGAATTTTGGTATTTTACACATAACCAATTGAAGGACTTGGATATAATGCCCCTCCCCCTTCTCCAATTACCCATCCGCGACATCCTGGGGCTTTACCAGCGCCGCAAACTGTCCCCTGTCGAAGTGACTGAAGCATGCCTGAAACAAATTCTCAAATATAACCCCGCCCTGAATGCCTTTAGTTTTCTGGACGAAAAACATGCGTTGCATCAAGCGCGTGGCTCTGAGAACCGCTGGGCGAAAAATGCCCCACTCGGCAGTCTGGATGGTATCCCCGCCACCATCAAAGACTGGTTTCATCATAGGGGCTGGCCAACCCGCTATGGCTCGGTCGTCTCAGGCACTTACAAACAGCCACAAGATTCCCCACCGGTTGCCAGGCTGCGCGAGCAGGGCGCTATTTTTATCGGCAAAACCACACTCCCAGAACACGGACACAAAGGCGTCACTCACAGCCTGTTAACAGGCATCACTCGTAATCCCTGGAACGTGGAAAAAACACCGGGCGGCTCCTCAGGAGGGGCGGCGGTGGCGGCAGCGACCGGCATGGCCTTTCTCAATCTCGGTAGCGATGCCGGCGGATCCATTCGTATTCCCGCCAGTTTTAGCGGTGTTTTCGGATTCAAACCCAGCCCCGGTCTAGTGCCCAGCTGGCCACCCAGTTTGTTTTCCACCCTGTCCGCCATCGGGCCATTGACCCGCAATGTGGAAGATGCCGCCCTTATACTAGACGTATTGACTCAACCTGACGTGCGCGACTGGCATGCACTGCCCTATCCGCCACCGTCTTTTGTCGCGGCACTAAAGAAACCATTGCCCCGGCTACGCATCTCCTATGCCACCTCCATAAATGGCGTCAACGCCACACCAGCGGTTCTCGATGGATTGAAAAAGGCCAGAAAAATTCTGGAGCAGATGGGGGATGTTCAAGACATCACCCTTCATGCCCAGCATATGATTGACATTTTTAACAAACACTGGAGCGCAGTAGCCTCTTACACTGTGGCACAATTCAATACCCGGGAAAAAAAGAAAATGGATCCGCGCTTTCTCCACTGGGCCAGCCAAGGTGATACGCTATCGCTGCACGACTATCTGCAGGCAGAACGCGACCGTATGACGCTCGGTGAATATTTTAAAAGTCTGTTGAACAATTACGACGTGCTCATTACCCCCGCGACGGCCATGACCGCTTTCAACGTCGGTGTAGATATGCCAACCATGGACAATGGCAAGCCCTGGGACAATTGGACACCCTTCACCTATCCCGCCAATCTTGCCAAACTACCCGCCGCATCATTACCCGTCGCAACCAGCAAGGACGGGCTGCCCATCGGACTGCAAATCGTGGGTGGTTTCCTGAAAGATACGCTCGTCATGCAAGTTGCCAAGCGCCTGGAAGAAGAGATTGCCTTCAAGTCCTGGCTGGCGATGCAGGGTTGATCGGCGCGCTCACTTCACCGTTGCCAGCGCCTTTCTGAGTTTAGCCACGATTTCATCAATCTGGCTTTCGCTGATAATCAACGGCGGTGACATGGCGATAACGTTGCCAGTGAACCGCAGCACACAGTCCTGTTCAAAGAACATTTTGTCGAACACCTCCATGGCGCGGGACATTTCCTGCGGCGGGTTGCGGCTACCGGGAGCAAACTCAACCGCTCCCATTAGTCCGATCGTACGGATATCAACCACATGGGGCGCATCCTTCAGACTATGCAGCGCCTCCGACCATTTCTTCTCCAGATTAGCCGCTCTTTCAAACAGTTTCTCTTCCTTGTAGACTTCCAGTGTAGCCAGCGCCGCGGCACAGGCCAGTGGATGACCGGAATAAGTATAACCATGCATGAATTCGATGCCATACTCCCCGCCCCGCATAAAGGCATCATAAATACTGCGGCGAATAAATGTAGCGCCGAGCGGTACCGTCGCATTGTTGATACCCTTGGCGGAGGTGATAATATCCGGCATGACATTGAAGTATTCGGCTGCGGTCGCCCTGCCCAGTCGGCCCCATGCCGTAATCACCTCATCAAATATCAGCAGGATATCGTACTTCGTGCAGATTGCACTAATTTTTTCTAGATACCCCTTTGGCGGCGGCAACACCCCTGTTGAACCTGGCACCGGCTCGATAATCACAGCGGCAATGTTTTCCGCGTCATGCAGCAGAATGCGCCGCTCCAAATCATCCGCCAGATGCGCGCCCCACTCTGGCTGAAGCCGGCTAAAGGCCTGTTCAGACAGATTGTACGTGTGATGGATGTGATCCACGCCCTGCATCAGCGCGCCCGAAAAAACCTGGCGGTTATAACCGAGGCCACCAACTGAAATACCGGCAATATTAACGCCGTGGTAGCCGCGCTCACGCCCGATAATACGAGTCTTAGTGCCTCTGCCTCGGGCGCGTTGATAAGCAATGGCAATTTTAATGGCCGTATCCACAGCTTCAGAACCAGAATTGCTGAAAAACACATGGTCGATATCGCTTGGCATCTCTGCACAGAGCAGTGAGGCTGCCTTGAACGACACCGGGTGACCGAAAGAGAAATTCGGCGCATAATCAAGTTCTGCCGCCTGCTTCTGGATAGCCGCCACTATTTTTGGGTGAGCATGCCCGGCGTTCACACACCACATGCCGGCGGAGGCGTCCATGATCTGACGCCCATCATCACTGGAATAGTACATGCCCTTTGCGCTGGTGAGCATGCGCGGCTTGCGCTTAAACTGGCGCTGCGCTGTAAACGGCATAAAGTGCGCTTCCAGATCATTCGGCTTTAGGGGGCCGCTTGAGCCGGGTTTCACTGACGATGACATGTGATGCCTCTTTTCCTGAGTGGTGATTTGCAATCAAAATCGAGTGAGAGCATACTCGCTTTCGTGATTGACAATCAACCTCCTGGGCGATATGACAAACAGTAACGGCCACGATGATTCCCAAATCACCAAGTTTCCTACTCCCAAAGAGCGAGAGGTCATGGAAGCCGCACATTTGGTACGGCACCGGAGCACCCCCCCTGAAGAGCCCATTTTGAACCTGCCGCCCATGATAAAAGCGTTATGCTTGATCAATGCCGCCATCTTTATACTCACAAACTTTTTTCCAGACCTCGTGACAGAGACCTACATTTATAACATGGCTTTCGTACCAGCCCGCTATTTTAGCAGCGAACCACTCGGTTTCGCCGGTATTTTGTCACCTTTAACACACATGTTCATTCATGCGGGCTGGCTGCACCTTGGCATGAATATATCGATGCTGATGGCTTTTGGCACAGGACTGGAACAGGCGATAGGTGCACGCAGACTTCTACTATTTTATCTAGTCACGGGTCTTTGCGGCGCTCTGCTGCACACACTGGTCTACCCCGATATGGAAGCGCCCATGATCGGCGCTTCCGGGGCCATCAGTGGTCTGTTCGGCGGAATTATGATGCTGATGTACGAAGAAGGTATGATGGGCCAGGGGTACAAAAAACTTCTCCCCTTTACCGCCGTTTGGATTGGTGTCTCCATTTTCTTCGGGGTATTTGGTTTGCCCGGAACAGACCATCCTGTTGCCTGGACTACCCATATCGGTGGCTTTATTGCCGGACTTTTGCTGTACAAGCCTATCTCTCGCTTAAAGATCCAGCATTAAACGAGTTGTCCGGAATTACGGCTTCTGAAAGCCCCTTATATCGCTCCCGATTATGATAATATGACAATAAAAAATGGGGGTGTTTTTCATGACAATGGCGTTTGTTTCAGAGTATAAAAAATGCTAAAAATGATCGGTATTTCAGCAGCATGGACAGGGTTTAAAAGTGACCGAAAACACCGTCAAAAGATCTGACATTTCTCTGATCACAATTGAAACGGAGATGCAGACTTCCTACCTCGCCTATGCGATGAGCGTCATTGTCAGCCGCGCCTTGCCCGATGCGCGCGACGGCCTCAAGCCCGTGCACCGCCGTATCCTTTACGCCATGCGCGAGGGTGGCTATGACAGCAGCAAACCTTATAAAAAATCCGCCCGGATTGTCGGGGATGTGATGGGTAAATACCACCCGAACGGTGATAGCTCCATTTATGATGCAATGGTGCGGATGGCGCAGGATTTTTCACTGCGCGTCATGCTGGTCGATGGTCAGGGCAACTTTGGTTCGATGGATGGCGATCCACCCGCCGCGATGCGCTATACCGAAGCGCGCCTGAATAAAATTGCCGAGACCTTGCTGGAAGATATCGACAAGGAAACAGTCGATTTCCAGCCAAACTACGACGAGTCGACTCTGGAACCGACAGTTCTGCCGGCTCGTTTTCCGAACTTGCTGGTGAACGGCGCTTCTGGCATCGCCGTTGGGATGGCAACCAATATTCCTCCACATAACCTCGGCGAAGTCATCGATGCCTGCTGCGCCTATATAGATAATACCGACATCGCAATCGAAGACCTGATCAATATTATCCCCGGCCCTGATTTCCCAACTGGCGCACAAATCCTGGGGCGCAACGGCATTCTGGGTACCTATCACACCGGCCGCGGCTCTATCATCATGCGCGCCAAGACGTCGATCGAGGAAATCCGCAAAGACCGCACTGCCATCATCGTTCATGAAGTACCCTATCAGGTCAACAAATCCAGGCTGCTGGAACGCATCGCAGAAATCGTGCGCGATAAAATTATTGATGGAATCTCCGACCTGCGTGACGAGTCCGACCGCGACGGCGTGCGGGTGGTCATCGAGCTAAAAAAAGATGCTATCCCGGATGTGGTGCTGGCACAGCTTTACAAATTCACACCACTGCAAACTTCCTTCGGGTCCAACATGCTGGCGCTAAACTATGGCCGCCCACAACTTATGAACCTGAAAGAGTTTATCGCTGCCTTTGTCAGCTTCCGCGAAGAAGTCATCACCAAGCGCACCATTTTTGAACTCGGCAAGGCGCGGGAGCGGGGGCACGTCTTGGCGGGCCTAGCTGTCGCGGTCGCCAATATTGATGAGATAATTGCTATTATCCGCAAAGCCAAAGATCCGAATGACGCCCGTGAGAAGCTGGTTTCCCGCGACTGGCATGTCGGCGATGTCGCGCCACTGATCAAGCTGATCGATGATCCACAATATCCCGTCAGCGTGAAAAACACCTACCGGATGTCAGAACTTCAGGCGCGCGCGATCCTGGATCTGCGCCTGCACCGCCTGACTGCTTTGGAACGCGATAAAATCGGCGATGAGTTGCGCGAAGTTACAAGTATGATTGCTGAATACCTCACCATCCTTGCTAGCCGTGAAAAGCTGATGAAAGTTTTGCGCGATGAACTGGTGGACATCAAAATCAGATTCTCTACCCCGCGCCGCACTGAACTGGTGCCCCTGGAGCTTGAGACAGACCTCGAGGACCTGATCCAGAAAGAAGATATGGTGGTGACAGTCAGCCACACCGGCTACGTCAAGCGCGTGCCACTCTCAACCTACCGCGCCCAGAAGCGCGGTGGCAAAGGCCGCACCGGCATGATCACCAAAGAGGAAGATTTTGTTACAGATATATTTATCGCCAATACCCACACCCCGGTGCTGTTCTTCACCAACAGGGGTATCGTCCATAAAATGAAGGTCTACAAGCTGCCGCTCGGTACCCCTCAGGCACGCGGCAAAGCTTTTGTTAATTTGCTGCCGCTGGCACAGGATGAAAAAATCTCTGTTGTCATGCCTCTGCCAGAGGACGAGGATACCTGGGATAAACTCGACGTCGTTTTTGCCACCTCACATGGTACAGTCCGCCGCAACAGCCTGTCTGACTTCCGCAATATCCGCGCCAACGGCCTGATGGCTATGAAGCTCGAAGGCAATGAAACGCTGATTGATGTGCGCACCTGCACCGATAAGGACGACATTGTCCTTTCCACCCGCAAAGGCAAAGCAATCCGCTTCTCCATTGAGGACTTACGCGTTTTCAAGAGCCGTGCCTCTACCGGTATCCGCGGCATCAAGCTTGCGGCAGGAGACGAGGTCATGT